>NZ_JAHPXO010000003.1:0-192167 GCF_019041495.1 Parabacteroides sp. MSK.9.14 | reverse complement strand
CCCAGGACCCCATCCTTAAAAGGGATGTGCTCTACCTGCTGAGCTAGCGAATCATTCTGTGTGTTACTTCTGTAATGCAAAGATAGTGATTAATTTTTTATTGTGCAAGTATTGATTGTGTTTTTATTTGCTTTTCATTCGGAAAAACATATATATTATAGCAGATTATAGTTGATAATCAATACATTCAAAAAATAGCTTTTTAGAAAATCTAAATAATATTGATTATCATTTTTCGGATTTATGCAAATCGTTGTCGTTCCATAGTATTGCAATAGCATTTATCTTTATTGATTACCACAACAGGAAGTAAACCTTTTTCTCGATCATAAATGCGTTGTGACGTTTTCATTACCATATAACGATGATAGCTGTCTACAATTTCATATAGATCTTTTTCTTCAATGTGATAACAAACGCATGGTATAACCATCTTCCCAAATGGAAAGTTCCAATAATTTCATTTCCGGTGGTGCCACAATATTAGGATTATAACTGTTGGCTACCACTTTGTCTATCGGTATAGCTTTAACTGTGTATTGTGTGATGGACTTTGTCATCAGCTATCACATTGTGATAAAGATCATAGTTTATCCCCATCGGTAATGCATCCACACGGGTTACACGATCATTCATTTGAACTTCATCCAGATTGAAATTCTTATGAAGAACGCGTTTTGTCGCACTGATGAAATGACGCATATAATCGTGAATGTGGAAAGCGACAAAGTCAGCTCCCAAAAGTCCATTCAGGATCTCGACCCTTTCGGGCAGAATCCGGAAAAGTTCATGTGAAGGAAACGGAATATGTTGGAAATACCCGATATGAAGGTTGGGAAACTTCTCACGGAGCATGCCTGGCAACAGCATTAACTGATAGTCCTGTATCCAAACCCAATCATTAGGCTCAACTATCCGAGATATCTCTTCACAAAAAACAGCATTGACTTCCCTATATGATTTCCAAAAGTTTTTTTATATAACGTATATGCAAAAAAGTAATGACAGAGGGGCCATAGGGTACTGTTGCTATATCCTTCGTAGTAATTTTTATACTGTTCGTCGGATAAGAATACCGGATGATAATTATTTTTTTCCAATTGACAGCAAATGTCATCTTTTTCCGTCTTTTGTTCCACGCAGACGCCAGGCCAACCGATCCAATGTTTTTCACAATCAACGTCCAATGACTTCAAACCTGTAGCCCCCCTTCGCTTTGTGAAAAAACGAATTTTCCATCGGAGAAACATGTAATTTTTACAGGCAATCTATTCGAAACGATAAATAATCTCATATTTGATATAATATATATTAAAATAGGGCAAGATTCATGTTGATTTATGTTTATTATTGATAGCTAGATATTTACTAAAGAATAAGCCTGAGATACATTTTTCCAAATGAAAATATTTTCCCAAAATGAAAATTTTTGATGAACAAAGAATTGAGCAAGAAAATTTCTTTCTTGTTAATTCACGAGATTTTAATCGGGTGTCTTGTCTTTCCAAAAATAGAGAAAGCATACCAGAATGAAAAAAACTTTTTCGTTTTGGTATGCTTTCTAAAACTTTCAATTTAGAATTAATATTTTAAAATCGGTTGATATATAGTGTTTTATGTTTGTTGTCGTTTAATTGGTCTGATTTTGGCATTACCCTTATTAGTTAGATTTCCGAAGAAAATATCATTAATATTCATATTCGGTTGTCAGCTATAAGAAACAATGTAAAACGACAAAGAAATAAAATGGTATTTTTTATTTATCAGTTAGGCTCGCTTGCCTCTGTATGGGCAATCAGCAATTTAATAAAAAAAGATGTTCCTCAAAGGATCAAAAACAGGATTATCATTCTGTTACTAGTAACAAGCTGGATTGGCGTTTTGGGGTATTTTTTCATTCTGAAAAATAGGATTGAAAAATGGTGGCCTCGCAAGAAATACTTGGTCGCCCATAAATGGACATAAGTTTCATGTTATATATTATTGCAATTAAAATTGTTTTATGTGTACCAAAATCTTTTTCTCCATTCATTCTGTAAAGATTTGAATTGTTTTTTCTTTTTGAGCCGTGGATATAATTTATTCATGGCTCATTTTAAAGACTTGGTTCTAAAAAACAGGATACAAATGGGAAAGAATATGCGGATGAATTTTTTTAAGCAACGGATAACGATAGTATTACTGTTGGTGGTTGGCGTATATATATATAGTAGTATCAATGAATTCTATTTCTTTGAAAAAGATTATTATGAATATCTGCTGAATACTTTTGCCGGAATCACTCTTTTGACAGGGATCGCCTATTTGTGTTATCCCAAAAAGAAGGCAAACCTAAAAAATGAAGGTAACTATATACCAGTTTGCAGAACATAAGTAATCTATTAATTTCTATTTATTGTACTATGTACACTATTTGTTTCATATCTTTACCATATTTAAAAATGAACCATTATGATAGATATAAAATCATTCAATTCATTGATAGAACTTACAGATGCTTTCCCAACAGAAGAAGTATGTTTAAAGTATCTGGAAAGTTTAATATGGGAAGATGGTGTGGTATCGCCTTTCGATCCAGAATCAAAAGTGTATGTGTGCTCCAATAATAGGTATATCTGTAAAAACACAGGTAAATCATTCAATGTTAAAACGGGAACAATCTTTGAGAACACAAAGTTGCCGCTAAGAAAATGGTTTATGGCTATCTGGTTGGTTCTTTCTCACAAGAAAGGCATATCATCTTTACAGTTGTCAAGAGATATAAAAGTTACCCAAAAGACAGCATGGTTCATGTTGCAGCGTATTAGAGAATGTTTAATGTGTAAAAACGAAGGGAGGTTGGAAAATGAAGTAGAAGCAGATGAAACCTTTGTAGGCGGGAAGAACAAGAATCGCCACAAGGACAAGAAAGTAAAGAAATGTCAAGGTCGAAGTTTTAAAGATAAGACTCCTGTTTTGGGAATGGTTGAGCGAAAAGGGGAAGTCGTTACAAGAGTTATCAAAAGTACGTCCAGAAGCGAAATAACTCCTATAATTCAGCAATTCGTAGACAAAAGGGCTGTTTTATATACTGACGAATGGGGAGGATATGACGAGATTGACAAATCCTATTACCATTACACGGTCGATCACGGCAAAGGACAGTATGTGAATGGAAGAATATATACCAATACGATAGAAGGCTTTTGGACAGGCTTAAAAAGAGGCTACATCGGGATTTATCATTACATGAGTCCAAAGCATCTACAACGGTATGCTAATGAGTTTACTTTCCGGTACAATACCAGAAAGGTTAGTGATTTTCACAAATTTAATTTGTTACTTTGTAACATTAAATATCGTATAACCTACAAACAACTGATTGCATGAGCAAGAAAGGAATGACAACTGGGGAAGAATTTGAGGATTTTTTAAAATTTGCAATGAAATACCGTCCTCAAAAAAGAAGGACTAAAAGCAAGTCAAAAGAAAAAACATGCTTTACGCCTTCCGAAGTAAGGGATATTTTCAAGCAAAACAACTTGACTGACGAGTCTTTGTACAAGAGATTGCTGGGAATGGGCGAAAGTTCCGATAATGCAAAAGTATTAGTGCAAAGAATCCTTCATCCTACTGAAAAGGATTTGGAATTGGAACAGTCGGTTAAAGAAAAAGACCTTTATTTAGACTGATCTTCTTCTTTGCTTGTTTCATCTTGAAGGTCTGAATCTTCTAAGATTACACCTAAAACGGGTATGACATCTTTATCCAGTACAATAGCAGAGCATTTCTGACACATATAACCGGAAGGAGTTTTTACCCACTTATGTTTACAATCAGTTTTCATAAAATATTAAAAATCATGAATATTGATTATTTTAAGTTTTCAGTTCCCTTTTCTCAATTAAAAAAGAAAGCAGACTCCTTAAAAATAACGGAAGAAAAATTTAAGGAAAGAGCTATGTTATTTCTTTCTAAGGAGGAAGCATCAAATTTTACTCGTTCAGTTTTTCATCCAACTAAAGAAGATATAGAAGATGATAAAAAACATTGCCACTATCTTTTAGGAAAAGGTGTAAATTTTGAAAACCTTCAATCAGAATTATCTTCTGATCCATTATTCGAAGGATTTTCTCTTTGATTGTTGTTTCGTTTTGAAGATTCTATAGTATAAACCATTTGTATTTCTCCACAATGAGGACATTTTCTTCCATGATGTGGAAACAAAATTACATCTTTAAATTCCTTATGACATTTAGGACATACAACGATTTTCCAATTTTCCATAATATTCATTTTTAAGTTCGCGACAAATGTAATAGTTTATTCTTACATGTCAAAATATATTCTTACATTTGCGGTGTCCAGAGGGACTATTGTGGAATTTCAGGAAGTGCCTTTTTCTGTTAAAGTCGCCAATTTTTAACAACACGCAAGGCACAAGTGACTCGCTATATCAAGTGGGTTGCTTGTCTGCGCGTGTACAGGGGTTTGGCGACACCTAACAGAAAAGCGGATAGCAGCCCACTTCTTTTTTGATAATCATTCCTTTGTTGGCTGTTGGAAGGAGCAAAACAACAAAAGTATGGAAGCAAATTCGACAGAACCAATTAAGAAATGTTCCAGATGTGGTACAGTGTTAAATGACAAACCTAAATTTTGTCCTAATTGTGGTAGCAAAATACTTTGGGAAAACAAAAAGACAGAATACTCTATGGCTCATAATGTCCTTAAAGTTTTCTTCTCCATTCTCCCTTTTCCTGTTATTGTTATTTTTTTAGGAATAATGTTTTCTTTCATTTATGCTCTCTTTTTTGACAATGATGGAATAAAAGTTACAGAGCCTAAAAAAGAGAGAACGGAAGCGGATATAAAAAGAGATAGTATAACGACTGAAATTGCAAAAGAAGCGAGAGTAACATTTCAAGAAATCAAATCTTTTGAAAAGGAAGTAAATGGATTGACGGTTGTTTCAATTAGTACGGGGAATCTCCCACTTGATATTTTCCATACTTTGCCAGCTTGTAATATTAAATTGGTAAATGCTGGAAATAGTACAATATCTTGGGATTTGCTCCTTAATTGTAGGGCTGTTGTGGATGATACTCATATTAGTTCTTCCACTTTCTGTGAAGGTACACCAAGCTATAATGATCCCATTTCACAAGGACAGATTGTTAATATAAATTGTTCTCCCGGAATAGGTAGCCTTTACATACCTAATAAACAATGGGAGAAATCTAAAATCGTTATAGAAATACTCAAAGAAGGGAAATCTATTCTTAAACTTCCTATCAAAAACGAAACAATAGATATGACGCAATTTTTACGATGATTAGAAAACTTAGTGAATATTGCAATTAAAAATGAGAATAATAAAAACTAATTAAAAACAACGGTAACTTTGTACCAGTGCAAACTGGTATATAGTTACCAAAATGAATTGGTACTGAATGAATACAAGCTGGAATATGAAACGGAGTCAACCGAATCACAATATTTTATTTCTGATGCAGATGCTTGGAATACATTAAGAAAACAATTGGCAACAACAGCTCGGGGATGTGCTGTTTTATATATCAAAGAGAATTGCGAATTGCCTATAATCAATAACACGGTTTTAGCTAAAAAGAGAAATTTCGATTGTTGGAAACCTGTCTGCGCTGGACAGATATCCAAGGATTTTGGCGAAATTTAAAATGATCATAAAAATTATATGGGAAAAATCTTAATCATCGATGACGAAAAACAGATGCTGGCATTATTGTCCCGTATTCTTGAGCTAGAAGGTTATGAGGTATATCGAACGGCAACTTGTAAAGCTGGTTTAAGACAATTACAGGTTAATACCCCGGAGGTTGTTCTTCGCGATGTCTGTTTGCCGGATGGTAATGGCATCGAACTTATAGACCGGATGAAAAACATATCTCCCTCGGCGGAGATTATTCTTTTAACTGCTCATGGAAAGATTGAAGACAGTGTCTCGGCGATAAAAAGCAGTGCCTTTGATTACTTGGTAAAAGGTGATGACAATAACAGGATCTTTTCTCTTATCGCAAAAGAGATGGAGAAAGCATCCGAAGCATTTATTGTAGATATAACTACCGAAAACAATCACACTTAAAAAAATAATCGGTAAATCTCCGGCAATATTAGAGGCCGTTTCATTAGCCCAAAAAGTGGCAAAAACGGATGCGTCTGTATTGCAGACAGGTGAAACCGGAACAAGAAAATATGTTTTCGCACGTCTGATCCATAATGATAGCCAGCGAAGTGGGTAGACTTTTGTCGCTATAAATTGTTCTTCTTTCAGTAAAGATTTACTCGAAAGTGAAATATTCGGACACACGGCAGGTTTTTTGCCGGGGCAATTACGGAAACAAAAGGACTTTTTGAGGAAGCAAATGGTGGTACTATATTTTTAGATGAGATAGGAGAAATGGATATTTCTTTGCAGACCCGGTTGCTGCGTGTTCTTGAGACCGGGCAATTTATGAAAATTGGTAGTACTTACTCTAATACATGTCGATGTCCGAGTTATAGTAGCAACAAATCGCGATTTGGAACAAGAAATAGTTAATGGAAATTTTAGAGAAGATTTATTTAACCGTTTATCTTCTTTCCATATCCATCTTCCTCCATTATGGGAATGGCGGGAAGATATTTTTTTGTAAGAGAATTCGTATCTTCTTTTTCAAAAAAATAAGGAGGGAAAAGCTTCTGATATCAGAAAAATACATGGTAGCCATAAAACGATACCCATGGAAAGGAAATGTCAGGAAGTTAAAGAATACGGTAAAAAGATGTTTAGTTGTTACGGAGGGGGGAAATACTGGACTATCAATCTCTGCCGTTGCAGATGCTGGAATTATCTGAAAATACGGGGAATAATATTGGATTGGACCTAGCCAGCGTTGAAAAGCACCACATTCAGAAAGTCCTCCAACATACCAACGGATACAAACCTGAAGCTGCTCGTCTTCTAGGGATAGGGTTAACCACGCTTTATAGGAAGATGGAAACCTATGGACTATAATGTGAAGCACTTTGTTCTTGTATACCTGACAGGCTGCCTGTTTAGGTAGCTTGTCTTTCTATGTACCTTTTCAAAATGAAAAAGCAAAACCAATATATCCTCCATACTAACTCTTTCATATCATCTTTCTGGTTTTTCATAGGTATTTTATTTTTCAAAGGTCATGGCTGAGGAGGAAAAAACGGATGTTTACCCGATAGGAAACAAGTAGGCATCGGATGGCGAACGGATACCTACCCGTTCAGGAAAATGTCGGCATATTATTCCTGGAGGATAAGTCTTTCTCGTTTTTTTCAAGTACCTTTTAATTACAGACTTTATATCAAAAGGAAAAGACTCCAGAAGCCTGAAATGTGAAAATAACTCTCTTAAAGACTGGTAAGGCAAACAATATGCGATTATCCTAAAATGGAAATATTTTTTTCATTTTGAAAAGGATTTAGCATGTTGCATAACAAGAATGATTTTGACTATATGTCTAATAAATAGATAATTACGCATGAGTTAAAACTTTTGGCACGACTTTAGCATATAAGAAAACGAAAAAATAAATGGTATTAACAATTTAATAAAAAGAAGTATGGAAGATACGTTATCGTTTTTGTTCTTGTGTGCTACCGGTGTAGCATGCTATTGGTTTTTCTTCAAGTGTGTGGACTGGTTTGAGAAAATTTAATATGAGAAAGGAGAATTAAATTATGTTTTTAGCACTGTTTATACTTTGTGTAGTGATTTTCGGGTATTTGATGTATGTCCTGATTAAGCCCGAAAAGTTTTAATGGTAATTAGTTTTTAAAGTAAAAAGATGAACACAGAAATTTTAGGTGTAGCATTGCAGATATTGCTGCTGATAGTTATCAGCTATCCATTAGGAAAGCATATCGCCAAGGTGTACAAGGAGGGAAACGATTGTATGCGTTTCATGGCTCCGATTGAAAGATTTATTTACAAACTGGCGGGTATCAACCCCAACGAAGAGATGGATTGGAAGGTATTCCTGAAATCTCTGCTTATTATAAACGTATTTTGGTTCTTCTGGGGTATGATCCTGTTGGTATCGCAAGGATATCTTCCTTTGAACCCCGATGGAAATAGCGGACAAAGTCCGGACTTGGCGTTCAATACGTGTATTAGTTTTATGGTTAACTGTAACTTGCAGCACTATAGCGGAGAAAGCGGTTTGACTTATTTTACACAGTTGTTCGTCATTATGTTGTTCCAGTTCATCACTGCTGCGACTGGTATGGCAGCCATGGCTGGTATTATGAAATCGATGGCAGCCAAAACAACTAAAACAATCGGTAACTTCTGGCACTATTTAGTGATCAGCTGTACACGTATCCTTTTCCCGATGTCTCTGATCGTAGGTTTTATTTTGATCCTGGAGGGTACACCAATGGGCTTCGAGTCTAAAATGACAATCCCGACATTGGAAGGATCTGAACAAATTGTTTCACAAGGACCTACAGCTGCAATTGTTCCGATTAAACAGTTAGGTACGAATGGTGGTGGTTATTTCGGAGTAAACTCTTCTCACCCTTTGGAAAACCCGACTTATCTGACCAATATTATAGAATGCTGGTCTATTCTAATCATTCCAATGGCATTGGTATTTGCTTTGGGATTTTATTTGAAACGTAAAAAGTTAGGTTATGTGATCTATGGCGTGATGCTGTTTGCTTATCTTTTAGGAGTATTCTGTAACGTTCACTATGAGATGGCAGGTAATCCGAAAATTGACGAGATGGGTATTGACCAGTCTTGCGGTGCTATGGAAGGTAAGGAAACCCGTCTGGGTCCGGGTGCAACCGCTTTGTGGTCTGTGACTACGACTGTCACTTCTAATGGCTCCGTTAACGGTATGCACGACAGTACAATGCCTCTTTCCGGTATGGTCGAGATGTTGAACATGCAGATCAATACATGGTTCGGTGGTGTCGGTGTAGGTTTCATGAACTACTATGCATTCCTGATCATTGCCGTATTCATCAGCGGTTTGATGGTCGGACGTACACCGGAATTTCTTGGTAAGAAGGTTGAGGCTCGGGAAATGAAGATCGCTACGATCGTATCATTAGCTCACCCGTTCGTTATCTTGATCTTTACCGCAATTTCCAGCTATGTGTGGGTATATTGTCCGGGCTTTGTTGAGAGTGAAGGCGGTTGGTTAAACAACCCCGGTTTCCATGGTTTCAGTGAAATGCTATATGAATATACCTCTTCTTCCGCTAACAACGGTTCCGGTTTCGAAGGATTAGGAGACAATACCTATTTTTGGAACTATACTTGCGGTTTGGCGTTGATCATTTCACGTTATTTACCAATTGTCGGACAGGTTGCTATCGCAGGTCTATTGGCAAACAAGAAATATACTCCAGAAAGTGCGGGTACATTGAAGACCGATACCGTTACATTCGGTGTGATGACATTCTGCGTAATCGTGATCGTAGCCGCATTGTCATTCTTCCCTGCACAAACATTAGGCCCGATCGCTGAATATTTTAGTATTTACTAATTGACAGATTAAGAAGATGAGAAATAACAAAGCTGCTTCTTTATTTCCAAAGGAGCTCGTTATAGAAAGTTTGAAGCAATCATTCGTTAAGTTAAATCCGCGGGTGATGTTCCGTAACCCGATCATGTTTATCGTAGAGGTGGTGACATTCGTCATGTTGTTCGTTACTATATGGGCAGTAGCCACAGGCGATACGACGCAAGGATCTTTCGGTTACAACATGTTAGTATTTATTGTATTGTTCGCAACGCTGCTTTTCGCAAATTTCGCAGAGGCGATTGCAGAAGCACGTGGTAAAGCACAGGCCGACAGTTTGCGTAAGACTCGTGAAGAGACTCCGGCTCGTTTGTGTGTCGGTAATAAGATCGAGACTGTCAGTTCTTCTCAGTTGAAGAAAGGCGACATCTTTATTTGTGAAGCCGGCGATACGATTCCTTCCGATGGTGAGATCATCGAAGGCCTGGCTTCTATCGACGAAAGCGCCATTACGGGTGAATCTGCTCCGGTGATCCGTGAAGCAGGCGGTGACAAGAGTTCGGTTACTGGTGGTACGAAAGTATTGTCAGATCAGATTAGAGTAAAAGTCACAACTGAACCGGGTGAAAGTTTCTTGGACAAGATGATTGCTTTGGTAGAAGGTGCTTCACGCCAAAAGACTCCGAACGAAATTGCCTTGACAATCCTACTGGCAGGTTTTACACTGGTATTCGTTGTTGTTTGCGGTACTTTGAAACCGTTTGCTGATTATTCTAACACGACGATTACGATCGCTGCCTTTATCTCTTTGTTTGTTTGTTTGATTCCGACTACGATTGGTGGTTTGTTGTCAGCTATCGGTATTGCAGGTATGGATCGTGCGTTGTCTGCTAATGTAATCACCAAATCCGGTAAGGCGGTTGAAACGGCTGGTGATATTGATACTTTACTACTCGACAAGACCGGTACAATCACGAT
Organism: Parabacteroides sp. MSK.9.14; assembly: GCF_019041495.1. Taxonomy (NCBI): domain Bacteria; kingdom Pseudomonadati; phylum Bacteroidota; class Bacteroidia; order Bacteroidales; family Tannerellaceae; genus Parabacteroides; species Parabacteroides sp. MSK.9.14. The sequence goes on along the minus strand of NZ_JAHPXO010000003.1, from coordinate 181,683 downwards.
TGGTAATCGCAAAGCAACCCAGTTCTATCCGGTATCTGGCATTGATGAACACTCTTTTGTACAGGCTTGTTTGCTGTCCTCTCTTTCTGACGATACGCCTGAAGGTAAGTCAATCGTAGAACTGGGACGTGAAAAAGGTGTACGTGTACATGATCTGAATACATCCGGATCGAAAATGATCAAATTTACGGCTGAGACAAAATGTTCAGGTGTAGATTTGGCAAATGGTACTCGTATCCGTAAAGGCGCTTTCGAAGCCATCCGTAAGATGAGTGAGGCTGCAGGTAACAAATACCCGAAAGAGGTTGCCGATTTAGTTCAGAAGATCACGAGCAACGGTGGTACTCCACTGGTTGTTTCACAGGACGACTTCATTATCGGTGTGATTGAATTACAGGATATTATCAAACCGGGTATCCAGGAACGTTTCGATCGTCTGCGTAAGATGGGTGTGAAGACGGTAATGGTAACTGGTGATAACCCATTGACCGCAAAATATATCGCAGAAAAAGCAGGTGTAGACGATTATATCGCTGAGGCCAAACCGGAAGACAAGATGAACTATATCCGTAAGGAGCAGGAAAACGGTAAGCTGGTCGCTATGATGGGTGACGGAACGAATGATGCTCCGGCTTTGGCTCAAGCAAATGTTGGTGTGGCAATGAATAGTGGTACACAGGCTGCCAAGGAAGCTGGTAATATGGTTGATTTGGATAATGATCCAACGAAACTGATCGAGATTGTCGAAATTGGTAAACAGTTGCTGATGACTCGCGGAACGCTGACTACTTTCAGTATAGCTAACGACGTGGCTAAGTATTTCGCGATTGTTCCGGCTCTATTCATGGTTACAATCCCTGCATTGGCCCCAATGAACATTATGCACTTGCATAGCCCGGAATCAGCGATCCTGAGTGCGATCATCTTCAATGCAATCATTATCCCGATTCTGATCCCACTGGCGTTACGCGGTGTGGCTTATAAACCGATTGGTGCTTCTGCATTGCTTCGTCGCAACTTGCTGATTTACGGTTTGGGCGGTGTGATTGTCCCGTTCATTGGTATTAAGTTGATAGATATGATTGTAAGTTTATTCATGTAAAAGTAAAATCAATATTAAAAACCTTCCTTCCTCTGTATGAAGATAGGAGGAAGGTTAAGAAAATAAAATAATAATTCATTATGATATCAAATCTTTTTAAATCATTAAGACTGACAATTGCGTTTTGTTTGTTCTTCAGTGTTTTCTACATCTTCGTTTTGTGGTTGTTTGCCCAAGTGGCAGGACCGAATAAGGGCAATGCTGAACTGGTTACATTGAATGGAAAAGTAGTGGGGGCTGCCAATGTTGGTCAGAATTTTACACAAGATATTTATTTCTGGGGCCGTCCTTCCCATGCTGGTGACGGTTACGATGCATCCAGTTCGGCAGGTAGTAACAAGGGACCTTCCAATGAAGAACATTTGGCCTTGTTGGAAGAACGTATTGATACATTTTTGGTCCATCATCCTTACCTAACCCGTGAAAAAGTTCCGGCTGAAATCATCACGGCCAGTAGCTCCGGTTTGGATCCACATATCTCACCGAAAGCCGCTTATGTACAGGCTAAACGTGTAGCGGACGCTCGTGGTTGGTCGGAAGAAAAGGTGATGACAATCGTGAACTCACATGTTGAGAAACCTTTATTGGGCATGTTCGGTACAGAAAAAGTAAACGTGTTGAAATTAAACGTTGCGCTTGATAAAGCTGCTGAAAACAAATAACAGTTATTTAATAGATAAATTAGATTTAAGGTTATGAAATCATTTGTAAAAAAAGTAACTGTTTTGGCGGTTGCATTCTCAATGGCATCTTCTACATTGGCTAATGCACAGGAAGAGGATGGTAAGGTAAATTTTTCCGTACAGGGAGATTTGGTAAGTTCTTATATTTGGCGTGGTTTTTACCAGACTGGTGCCAGCTTTCAACCAACATTATCTTTAGGCGTAGGTAATTTCTCTTTGACAGCTTGGGGGTCTACTGATTTCCAGGGTGCCAATTCCACGTCAGCAGCTGCGGCTAAAGAAATAGATTTGACGGCTGCTTATACATTCGGATCGGCAGGTCCTACATTGTCTGTCGCTAGCTTATGGTGGGCAGGACAAGGTGCCGGTGACTACTTTAACTTCAAGAGCCACGAAACAGCTCACCATTTTGAAGCAGGTTTGGCTTACACTTTACCTATTGAGAAGTTCCCGTTGTCTATCACTTGGAATTTCATGTTTGCCGGTCAAGATAAAGATGAAAATGGAAACCAAAACTATTCTTCTTATGTAGAGTTGAACTTCCCGTTCACAGTGAAGGGAGTTGATCTGAATGCAACTTGTGGTGTTCTTCCATACGATGCGGGAGTAACTACGTATGGAGGTGATGTAAATAGTGGATTTGCTGTAACGAACGTTGCATTGAAAGCAATGAAAGATATCAAAATCACGAATTCTTTCTCATTACCCATTTTTATACAGGCAATTTGGAACCCTCGTATGGAGGATGCTCATCTTGTCTTGGGAATTTCTTTAAGACCTTGATATAGTATACGCATGGACCGAGAACAAAGTGTACAACATTTTTTGGATTTGTTGAAAAAGTCTCGTCGTGGCAATTTTAAAATCTACATCGGCATGATTGCCGGTGTAGGTAAATCGTATCGGATGCTATCAGATGCCCACCAATTACTGGAAAGCGGTATCGATGTCAAGATCGGTTATATAGAAACACATGGGAGAGTCGAGACAGAGGCATTGGTGGAAGGACTGCCTGTCATTCCACGTCGTAAAATATTTTATAAAGGAAAAGAGATCGAAGAGATGGACTTACAGTCAATTCTCAGTATTCATCCTGAAGTTGTTATCGTTGACGAATTGGCTCATACCAATGTCGAAGGCAGTAAGAATGAAAAACGTTGGCAGGATGTTATGGATATACTGGATGCCGGTATCAGTGTAATTACGGCAGTTAATATTCAGCATATAGAAGGATTAAACGAGATGGTGCAGGACGTGGTAGGCATTGAGGTCAAGGAGCGTATTCCTGATATCGTACTGGAGCAGGCGGATGAAGTAGTCAATATAGACCTTACTGCTGACGAACTGCTGGCTCGGTTAAAAGCCGGAAAAATATACAAACCTGATAAGATACAAACAGCATTGAATAATTTCTTTAAGGCTGAGCATATTCTTCAGCTTAGGGAATTGGCATTGAAAGAGGTTGCTTTGCGGGTAGAAAAAAAAGTGGAAAGTACTATTCCTGAGAATCTTGGCGTGCGACATGAAAGGTTTATGGCCTGTATCAGCAGTAATGAGAAAACCCCTCGTAAGATCATACGGAAAGTCGCGCGGTTGGCTACCCGATATAACACCAAGTTCTTTGTATTGTATGTACAAACCCCTAGGGAAAGTTCGGACCGGATTTCGTTGGCAAGCCAAAGACATTTACTGAACCATTTCAAGCTGGCAACAGAACTCGGAGGAGAAGTTATTCAAGTGCAATCCCCACATATAACGGATGCGATAGTGCAGGCTTGTAAAGAAAAACAAATCAGTACATTATGTATTGGACGACCGACTTTAAAATACCCTTCCGTTATCCTTGCTATGGTTCATTATCGGAACATGTTAGAAGAATTAGCTCAATTAGGTATTGATTTGATAATATTAGCTTAAAAAATCCTTATATAAAAATGAATATAAAAACAAAGTTGACTTATGGAATAGGGCTTTTATTTGTCTTGATCACTTTATTAGGGGGATTGGCTATAAAAAACATTCATAATGTATCAGATGACACGCAGAATATTCTGGCGGATAATTATAATTCACTCCTTTATTCCCGTCAGATGCTTGAGTCATTGGATGCCATTCGGGAAAATCCGAATGCCCGAAAAAACTTTGAGGCCGGGTTGGAGGCTCAGAGAAACAATCTGACAGAGAAGGATGAAGATGTACTGACCAACCGGTTTAGTTCGTACTGTGAAAAGGCATTGGATGACATGGATGATGAATCGATTCGGCAAATACGCCAGACGATCTATACCATTATGGCGGTCAATATGTCTGCCATTTATGAAAAGAATGAAGTGGCTGTCCACACAGCGAAAAGATCTCTTTTTGGGATCTGGACGGTAGGGATTGCTTGTATCACGATCGCTTTCCTCTTTCTGGTTCGTTTACCACGTTCGGTCAGCGTACAGATCCGGAAATTGACGGATGGCATCAAGGAAATCACCAATGCCAATTACAGTAAGCAGCTCGATTTGGGGAATGAGCCGGAGTTCAAGGAAATAGCTACATTGTTTAACGAGATGGCTGAGCGATTGGCCGAATACAGGAACAGTTCGCTGGAAGATATCCTGCAGGGAAAAAAATATATAGAAACAATTATCAACAGTATAGCAGAACCTATCATAGGCTTGAGTAAGGAACGGAAGATTTTGTTTGTCAATGACGAGGCTTTGACTGTTTTGAATTTGACGCGGGAAAACATTATTGGCAGGCCGGCTCCTGAAGTGGCGTTAAAAAATGATTTGCTCCGCCGCTTGATTCGGCAATTAGTTCATCCCGATGACAATAAGGACCCGTTGAAAATTTATGCAGACAATAAAGAAAGCTATTTTCAGGTAAAATACATTCCGATCAACGTCAACAAGCAGACCGGACTAGAGAGTAAGTATGTCGGGGATGTGATCTTGTTGAAGAACGTGACCGAATTTAAAGAAAAAGACATTGCAAAGACAACCTTTATTTCGACGATCTCCCATGAACTGAAAACACCGATATCAGCTATTATGATGAGCTTGAAATTACTGGAAGATAACAGGATAGGAAAGCTAAATACAGAACAGGAGAGCCTTTCTAGGAACATAAAGGAGAATAGCGATCGTTTGTTGGAGATCACTAGTGAATTGTTGAAGATGTCACAGGTAGAGAGTGGTAAGCTCTATTTGAATCCGAAGATTACCAAACCGATCGAACTGATTAACTATGCCATCAAGGCGAACCAGGTACAAGCCGAGCGTTTTAACTGTCAGATCGAAGTGGAATATCCCGAAAAGATTGCCAAGTTGTTTGTTGACAGCGAGAAGATTGCTTGGGTTGTGACCAATCTGTTGTCGAACGCCATCCGTTATTCATCGGAGAACGGGAGGATCGTCATCGGTGCACGACAGATCGACAAAGCCGTCGAGATTTATGTCAAGGACTTCGGAAAGGGCATTGATTCGCGTTACCACGAAAGTATTTTTGATCACTATTTCCGTGTCCCAGGAACAAAAGTACAAGGTAGTGGTTTAGGACTTGCCATCAGCAAGGACTTTGTGGAAGCTCATGGTGGTACGATCCATATCGAAAGCGAAGTCGGTAAAGGTAGTACGTTCGTGGTTAGATTTAATGTATAAAAAGTAAAATCAAAAATCAGATAGTCTAATGAAAGTATTAAAATTTGGTGGTACTTCAGTCGGTTCTGCCCAGCGGATCAAGAATGTTGCGTCAATAGTTTGCGATCAGGAACAGAAAATAGTAGTGCTCTCTGCTATGGCTGGGACAACAAACTCTTTAGTGGAGATATCTGAATGTTTTCACAAAAAAGATCCGGAAAAAGCCAATGCGGTCCTTTCTTCCTTGGAGCAGGCTTATGTCAATCATATAGAAGAATTATACCGGAGCGATGTCTACAAGGAAAAAGCCATGCAATACATGCTCGAACGGTTTCAACATGTCTGGTCTTTCTCAAATATGCCTTTCAGCGTATTCGATGAAAAGGAAATCTTGGTGCAGGGTGAGTTGATATCGACTTTTCTGATGGCCTGTTATCTGGAAGAACAGGGGGTGGAGGTTGCTTTATTGCCTGCGTTGAACTTCATGCGGATTACGGTGGACAATGAACCGGATATGGAATATATCTCTAAACACCTAAAGGTTCTTTTGGAGCAAAACAAGGAGGCTGAAATATATATCACGCAAGGTTTTATTTGCCGGAATGCCTACGGCAGTATTGACAACTTGGAAAGGGGAGGAAGTGATTACACCGCCTCTTTAATCGGAGCGGCTATCCAAGCAGAAGAGATACAGATATGGACGGATATTGACGGAATGCATAATAATGACCCACGGTTTGTCAATGATACCGCTCCTGTCAGACAATTGAACTTCGACGAAGCAGCCAAGTTGGCGCATTTCGGTGCTAAGATACTGCATCCGGCTTGTATCCTACCTGCCAAGGAAAAGAACATTCCGGTACGCCTTTTGAACGCGTTGCAACCAAGTGCGTCAGGTACATTGATCTCGAACACTGCTGAAAAAGAGGCGATCAAAGCTGTTGCCGCCAAAGACAATATCACATATGTCAAGATCAAGTCGCTACATACGATACCGACACCTCATTTTCTGAGCATCGTGTTTGATACATTCTATAATTACAATACACCGGTGGACATGGTGACTACTTCTGATATCGGAGTTTCCGTAGCGATTGATAATGACAAGCACATAGACGAGATTGTGGGTGTATTAAGGGAATACGCAACGATTACAGTCGAAAAGAATATGGTGATTGTTTGTGTTGTTGGTGACTTGGAATGGCAAAATGTCGGTTTTGAGGCACGCATCATCAATGCGTTGAAAGATATTCCCGTACGAATGATTTCATACGGTGGTAGTAGTAGTAACGTATCGTTGGTGATGAAAGCGGAGGATAAAGTGCATGCCTTAAAGGCGCTCAGTGAACACCTATTTTCCGTATCTGACATTTATTAAATATAACAGATTTGATTCCTTTATCAAATGTTTGGGAGGGACACCAAATCTGTTGAACAATTATATGAAAAACAGAAAGAGAAGGAAATGTTGGAAGATCAAGATGCCTCTGTTCATTCTGTTATCTTTTGGTATAGACAAAATATAATGAAGTGAATTCTAAATGTTTTTGTCTAACTTTTAGGATTCACTTCTATATCCATCTACTATTTAACAATATATATTATTTCTTATAACCCGCTAAAATCGACCCCGTCGAATATTAGAGAAGGAACACGCCAACTGGAGAATGTGCGCGGGTCATTGCCGACTTCGGCTAAATTACTCCACAAGGAAATCATGTTGCCTGTTGCGTTCATTTCGGAGATGGGTTGTGTCAGTTTGCCTTTTTCGATCAGGAAACCTTCTACACCGTAAGAGAAGTCACCGGTCGTACTGTTGCTGTTACCGCCGTTGAAACCCGTCACCAGAATGCCTCTGTCGACAGAAGCAATCAGACCATCCGTATCCTTATTTCCCATTTGCATGGTCAGGATAGAAGGGGAGGCAATCGTTTGTCTCATATTCATCTTGTTGGCTGAATAGGTATCGATATAATAGGTTTTCAGGATACCGTTTTCAAACACAGGCATACGTTTTGTCGCTACACCTTCACCATCGAAATATCGGGCACCGGATGTACCCACCATGTGGGGTTCATCGATAACCGTTAGTTTGTCACCCAATACTTTCTGGTCGATTTTATCCAACAAAAAAGAGTTTTTCTGCTGGATGGAAGAACCATATAATGCATCGATTACCGGAGAAAGCAAACGGGAGGAATTCATATTGTCCACAACCATCTGATACTTGCCGGAAGCGACCTTTTTCTGTCCCAGTTTACGCATTACACGTTCCAGGGCCTTTGTTCCCAGACCTTCTTTAATTAACTTATCATAGTAAAGTGAAGAATCGAACCAATAGGATTCCGGGCGAGCATCCCCTTCACCTTTGATGCTTACGCTGGCAACTAGGCTGAAAGAAGAACCGGATGCTTCCCCTTCGAAGCCGTTGCTGGCAACCATATATTTGAAATCCTTTTCATCGCTGTAGGATGAATTGACCGAGATAATACGGGGGTCTTTTCCCATCATTTCGTTGCAGACGTTCATGGCCAGCGTCACTTTGTCGTCCGGCTGGATTGAGTCGAACTTCGGATCGATCAGTTGCAAGTCGGCGCCGCCTCCTTTATAATAAAGAGAAGAGTCGGGTAACGTACGCGCCTTGTCTTCCGCCAGGAAGCGAGTGGAAGCGATACCGTTACGGATAAAACTTTCCAGTTCCTTTTTATCCAGACGGTTTGTAGAGAAGGAACCGAAACGTCCGTCCACAAACAGATGGATCACCAAACTGTTTTCCGATGCCTGTTGCAAGCGGTCCATTTTCATATCACGTATTTCGAAGGAACTGCTCGATCCATTATAGATACTTACACGTGAGGCCTGGCAACCGTTTTTCAGGGCAAATTCCATGGCCCACTGAGCCAGTTTTTTATTTTCGTTCGTTATCATGTCTAATGATTTATGATTTTAGATTTATGATTTATGACTTTGGATTTATGATTTATGGGTGTGTAGACAACGCATAAATCATAAATCATAAATCTTTTTAATTTTCTCCTCCTACAGTAAGTTTACTAACTAAGGCTGACGGCATACCGCAGGTTACCGGACAGGATTGTCCGTCCTTGCCGCATGTCCAGGTGCCGTTATCCATCTTGTAATTGTTTCCGACCATCGTGATATCGGCCAATGCACGTGGACCGTTACCGATGATATTGATATCTTTGATCGGCTGTGTCAGTTTACCATTTTCGATTAGATAACCGTCTTTCACGAAGAAGGTGAAGTCGCCCGCACCGATCTGTACTTGCCCGTTGGTGAAGCTAGAGGCATAGATACCTTTCTTCACCGTCGAGATCATTTCTTCTTCCGTCACGTTTCCGGCTTCCATATAGGTAGCGCGCATACGCGGGATCGGCATCTGGCGGAATGATTCACGGCGACCGTTCCCTGTTGAAGGTATACCGTAATGTTTGGCACTGATACGGTCGTGCAGGTAGCTGGTCAGAATGCCTTCTTTCACGATATAAGTCTTTTGCCCGGCGATACCTTCGTCATCGATATTGACAGAACCGCGGTTGAAAGGAATCGTACCGTCGTCCACCACATTGATATGCTCGTTACAAACCTTTTTGTTCAGCTGGTCGGAGAAGATCGATGTATTCTTGCGATTGAAGTCAGCTTCGAAAGCATGGCCGATTGCTTCGTGCAACAAGATGCCGGAACCTCCTGCACCCATTACGACCGGCATTTCGCCTCCTTTAGGCTTGATAGCTTGGAATAGGATGGAGGTTTTCTCTACTGCCTCCTTTGCTACTTCGGCAATGATATCATCTGTCAGGAATTCGGCTCCCATGCGGAAAGCGCGGGATGCATATGAATTTTCGATCTTCCCGTTGTCCTCCATGATACAGACTGCCCCCAGCGTCACCATCGGACGATAGTCGTAGTACATCTGTCCTTCGGAGTTGCAGAACAAGATGTGTGAAGTCGTGTCTCCCAACGAAGCCATCACTTTGTGCACCCGTTTGTCAAGCGCAAAAATCTGATCGTTCAGTTTCTGAAGATACGGGGTCTTTGCATTTACGGCGAGCTCGTCCCAAGGAGTTTGTACACCGTAATAATTATTCGGGATCGGTTCCTCCGTCAGGGCAACCGGAGCTTTTCCTGCCGAGCCGGTTGCGATACGGGCTGCCGTGCGGGCAGCTTTCAGCATCTCGTCGAGAGTCACGTTTTCCACATACGCATAACCGGTCTGATCACCGGCCAATACACGTACTCCCATACCGAAATCGATATTGGACGAAGCACGGTTTACGGCTCCGTCTTGCAATCCGATATTGTTCCGGTAGGAATGTTCAAAGAAAAGATCTGCATAGTCGCCTCCTTTCTCAAGTGCTGCTGCCAACACTTTCTTCATGTCGTTTTCACTGACACCAAAATGGTTCTGAGCGAATGAGATACCGGTAGCCTGATCTACCTTGTTTCCGGTACAACTTCCCAGGAATGAGGGAACTGCTAATGATCCAAGCATAACCATACCTCCTGTTTTGATAAAATCACGTCTGTTGATTTTCATATGTTCGATTATAGTTTATTCTCTTTTGCCCATTGCATGACGTTGGCTGGCGGGCGTTCGGCCAACAATTCTTTTTTCATGAAATCCATGTAAGGAGCCACGTGCTTAAAAAATTTCTTGTAACCTCTACATAGATAGTTCAATCCGGGTTCGCCGTTTGCCGTATGGAGAAAACGGTTCTTGGGACATTCGCCGTTGCAGGCAAACAGGTAGTCACACTCCTTGCATTGGGTAGGGAGTGTTTCATATTTGTCTGCTCCGAACTTCAGTTGGCGTTGGCTGTACATCATCTCGGTAAGCGTCTGGGTATGGATGTTACCTAACTTATATTCCGGGAATACAAAGTGGTCGCAGGCATATACGTCGCCATTGAACTCCATCACACCGGCATGTCCGCAAGTGCGTGCCAGCGTACAGACGCCCGGTTGTTCGCCTACCCAGTTTGCCAGTGTGGAGTCGAAAAGCTGGATATAATAATTACCGACATCCTCTTTCAGCCATTCGTCGAAGACCGCACAGAGGAAATCTCCCCATTTTCCGGCGTCGACCGTGAAAGGGGCTAGTTTGATGTTGGCATCCTGCTGTTCCGGCGAGGTGAGCAACGTTCCGTCCTGATGGAATCCGAGGCGTTCTACAATCGGGGTGAATTGGATATAGTGGCAATCTATTTCCTTGAAAAAGTGATAGAATTCCAGCGGATAATCTACGTTGTAGTCATTGACGACTGCCATTGCGTTGTATTCCACGCCATGCTTTTTCAGCAGTTCGATTCCCTTCATCACTTTATAGAAGGAGGGGAGTCCCTGCTTGTTGCGACGATATTCGTCATGAAACTCCTGCGGGCCGTCTATCGAAACTCCCACGAGGAAGTTGTTTTCTTTGAAGAAACGACACCAGTCGTCGTTCAGCAGTGTCCCGTTTGTCTGGATACAGTTGTCTATCTGGCGTCTGTGGCCGTACTTGCGTTGCAATTCCAGTGCTTTCCGATAGAAACTGATCGGACGCATCAGCGTTTCACCACCGTGCCAGGTAAAGAGAACCTGCGGCATCGTCTGACATTCCAGATATTCCTTGATGAATTTTTCCAGTAACTGTTCGCTCATGATATGATTTTTCACCTCTGGATAAAGTTTCCCTTTCTCCAGATAATAACAGTATTCGCACGCCAGGTTGCAAACTGAACCGACAGGCTTCAACATTACATATACGGGTTTCGCGAACGGGGATATATATGGATTACTCATGGTATGCTTAAAACGATGTTTTATTTAGTTTCATATGCAAAAGTAATCTTTTTAACGGATGAATGTTGTTTTTTTACCGTGTTTTTTTCTTGTAGCGGTTGTAATCGGTGACAAATCCTTCGCAAAGCCAATTCGCGAGTGCCTGACGGTTGTCGCTCAGGATGATTCGCTGCTGGTCGAAACTGTTTTGGATATTACCTAACTCGACGAAAACGGAGGCCGGTGTCGTATGCCTCAACACGTATAAGTTCCGTCCGTCCACTGTTCCGGTAAATCCTCGTCCCGGCTGGTGCTTCTTATATTTATGGGTGAAAGTTGTCCGCATGGTTTTCGCCAGATGCTTGCTTTCGGAGTTTTTATTCTGGTGGTAGAAAAAAACATCGGTCTGGTGTCCCTTGTTCCGGCTGTCCACATGCACGAAGATAGCTCGTTTGTAGGCGTATTTATCCTGCTTGAACAGGGTGTTTATCTTGTCACTTCGTTGTTTCAGGCGACGGACCTGGTTAAAAGGAATAGGGCTACCCATACAAGTTTCCCGTTTACTGTTCTTCAGGTATTTGTCATCCCGTATCCCGTCTTTGGCATCTTGAATGATAATGTGGACTTTGGCTCCTTTTGTCATCAGGTTGCGTGCCAGACGGAGTACGATGTCGTAGGCATATTCGTCTTCGTGCAACTCGATTTTGCCAATCCGTCCGATTGCTCCTGGATCAGGGCCTCCGTGTCCGCTGACCAGATAGAAACAGGCTCCTTTTAGTTCGGATGATGTTACCTTATAGGAGGCCAGTTCTTTGCCGAACAACGGTTCATAGTTCGCTCGTTTGATGGCGGATGCAACAGCTTCTTTTCCCTGTAAGGGGGGAAGCGTATATTTGACTCCTATCCTAAGGGTATTCCCCTTGCCTAACTTGTTTTTGTTCAGCTCGATGAACTGTTTCTGATATGAAATACCTGTACGGTTATGGCGTTTGAGGAACAGGGTGATGCCTTCTCCTTTCTTGGGAAAGGCTTTTTCCTGGGCCTGTAAACGGTTGACGCAAAATATGGTAAAAAATAACGCGAATATGATATTAAGTTTAAACTTCATTGGAGACATGTTGCTAATGCGAACAAAAATAACGCTTTTTCGGGATTATGCAAAATATACGGTTATTATCAGGCGGAGCAGCATGTCCTAGTAGTATCATAGGCAGGAAGAGTTTGTGCCATGTCGATGAAACGGTTGTGCCATGCTGATGAAACAGTTGTGCCATACTGGTGAAACGGTCGTGCCATGCCGATGGAATTATTGTGGCAAAGGCATGAAGCTTTATTTTTATGGTTTGTCTGCTTTTGTTCGCCTGAGTTCAGGAAATATCTCAGATCAAATGATTCATCGCCATGTATTTCCAAAGTGGGGCGGCATGGAGCGCTTGTTTGATCTGGTCGTTTAGCAACAATTCTTTTACTTCGTCGAGAGTCAGAAGGTGGACGCTGAGGTCTTCCGTGTCTTCCAGATGTTGTGCCATGACTGACTCTACATCTGTGGCAAGATAGCAATAAGTCAGGTTGGTGTGGGTGCTCGGATTGACGCCTATTACCATCAGTTCGCTCCAATTTCCGTTGCCGTAGCCGGTCTCTTCGAGCAATTCCCGTTGGGCGGAGACGAGTGGGGAAGCGTCTTCCTTTTCGCAGACACCGGCGCAAAGTTCGTGAGCCGTGATACCCAGTCCATGACGGTATTGGCTTACAAATACGAATTTCTGCTCTTTGGTGATTGCGATCACATTGATCCATTCTGGATATTCGAATATATAATATTCAGGAATCCTGTTTCCGTTCGGCAATTCCACTTCCTCCCTGCGCACGGTGAACCAAGGTTGGCTGGATAGGTATTCACTTTTCAGTACTTTCCAGTTTCTGTTTTTCGGAGTTTCCATATTTGTAGTTTGTTGATGGTGTGTATCAAAATATATAATTATGAAACGGTCGAGTTTGTAATAAATTGTATTTGTACTTATCTTTGTAATTTCGAAAGAGAGGACTTAGATGAATAAAGATAATAATTTTGGTAGGCTTTTGCTCCTGCTACTTCTTGCGTTTGGTATCTGCTTGGGACTTTATTACTTACCGGACCAGCTGTTCGGGATGAAAATAAAAAAAGTTGATTTACTTTCCGATCTCAGGATAAAACCAGAATCCCTGTCTATGGATTCCTTGCGTATGCAATTGGAACAACCGGATACGGTCCGGATAGATTCGGCCGCCGTGCGTGATTCGATCCTGAAAACGACAGGTATCGATTCCGTCGCCCTCGCATTACGCGATTCGCTTTACAAGGTTATGTATGCGGACAAGGGAGCCGATTCGTTGGGAACGCGTATCGAGGATTACTCTGTCGGCCATATCGGTTTGAAACGTTTTTTTGCCGCTTTAAGAAATAGCAGGCAGGCGAACCGCCCGGTGCGTGTCGCCTTTTTGGGTGATTCGTTTATCGAAGGTGACATTGTGGTGGCTGATTTCCGTTCGGGTATGCAGGAGCGGTTCGGAGGACGCGGAGTCGGTTTCGTTCCGGTTACGTCGGTAGCCGCCCAGTTCCGTCCGACGATCGAGCAAAAGGCGGAAGGTTGGACCACCTGGTCCATGTTGACGGATCATCATCATCGGTATACGCTTTCCGGAATGACGTTCGAACCGAAAGGGGAGAAGCCATCTATCTCGATCAAGACGACAGACCGTTATCCGGAGTTGAAAACGGTTTCTTCCCTTAAATTCTTGTATGAAAAGAATATCCGTACACAGATGACTTTGGTTTGCAACGGCACGCAGGACACGATCTGCGAGACCTTGGAACCGACAACCGCCATCACGCAATACGAACAAACAGGAACCTTTACGGAAGCCTCCTTCAGCTTTGCCGATACGGCCGGTTTCCGTGCTCTCGGGGTTGCACTCGAAGATAATTCTGGGGTGATCGTGGACAATTATTCGTTGCGTGGCAATTCGGGGATGATCCTTTCGAGATTGGACAGCACCCGTTGCCGAGAGTTGAACGAGATACGTCCCTATGATCTGGTCGTTTTGCAGTACGGGTTGAATATCGTCAGCGACAGCGTTCTCCAGTATGGCTGGTACGCCAAGCGGATGGAAGAAGCCGTACGCCACGTACGCGTTTGTTTTCCGGATGCCGATATCCTGATGCTGGGGGTTTCGGACAGGAGCCGACAAGTGGACGGAACCTTCGAAACGATGCCTGCCGTATTAGCCTTGCTGCACGCACAGCGGCAGGCGGCTCGCCGTTCGGGGGTCGCTTTCTGGAATGTCTTTGGGGCGATGGGAGGAGAGAACAGCATGATCCGTTTCGTGGAGAACAATTGGGCTAGCAAAGACTATACCCATTTGAGTTTCAGGGGAGGAAAAGAGATAGCTTCTGCCTTGTTGAAGGCAATATTATTAGAAAAGGAGTTTTATGATGAAGCAGACAAAGTGGCTCATTAGTCTATCGGCTTGCCTGGTTTTGATGGCCGCCAGTTCTGCCGGAGTGAAAGGAAAATTGGCGATCCCGTGTCAAGCGTGGGAACAGGGGAGTATTGATACGATCCCGCTCCCTTCCCGTATTTATTCGATCGGGAAGGAGGTCGATTCGATCCAGTCGCCCTCTTCGCTGCAATCCTTCTTTGACGAACTGGATTCGCTCGGAGCGGGGAAGGATACCGTATTGACAATCGTCCATTTAGGCGATTCTCACATACAGGCCGGTTATTATTCCGGTAAAGTGATGCGTCTTTTGCAGGCGCAGTTCGGGAATGCCGGACGTGGATGGATTGCCCCTTTCAAGTTGAGCAAGACGAATGAACCGGACGATTATTTCATCTCTTCTTCCGTCCGCGAATGGGTGACGGGACGCTGTATCCAAGCCAATAAGAAATGTCCTGTTGGAATCGGTGGAATCGGTATCCAGTCCGTTTCTCCTTCCATCAATTTGGACGTTCGGATAGCACCTAACAACGGGGCAGGCTATTCCTTCAACCAGGCGATCCTTTACCGGGGAGAAAAAGCCATGCCTATGTTGCCGGCCGGTTCGTTCAAAGATTCCATACAGACATCCTTGGCTACGGTTCCGGCTGTCGCAGGTGTTTTGGCCGATACCTTCCGTATTTCTCATCCGGTAGATACGTTGCAGCTGCACAGTACCCGGCGGAAACAAGGCACGGATAAGCTGCTTCCGGCCTCCAATTTCAAAAATGTTTATTATGGTTTCAGCCTGACGAACGGTTATCCGGGTGTCCTCTACCATTCGGTCGGCGTGAACGGGGCGATGTATGTCAATTACACAGACGAAGCATACGTTCGTCAGTTGGCCCTGTTGAAACCTTCTTTGCTGATTATTTCGTTGGGTACGAACGAAACCTTCGGCCGTCGCTTCCGTTCGGAAGAATTTGGCGGACAGATACGTGCGTTCGTTTCCCTCGTCAAGAAACAGATGCCTGAAACGGCTATTCTGCTCACCACTCCGCCGGAATGCTACAAGCGGACTTATGTCAATAAAAAACGGACGTATGTCCGTAACTCGAATACCCAACTTGCTGCAAAGGCGATTGTAAAGGCGGCACATGAAGAGGGCGTAGCTTGCTGGGATCTCTTTGCCGCTACGGGAGGGAAAAGCTCCTGCACCAAATGGCGCAAGGAAAAACTGATGGGCCGTGACCGTATTCATTTCACAAAGGATGGCTATCGTGAGCAAGGGACCTTGTTATATCGTGCCCTAATGCAATCTTATAATCAAATGTTGAAAATCAGAAAAGATGATGAATGATTTTATAAATAAAATGGGAGAATATTGGTCTCAGCTCTCATTCGACAAACTTGGCGATATATTGACCTACCATCACAATGCTCCGATACTTTTCAGCAGCGGATTGTTTTTCTTCCTTTTTATCGGTTTCCTGATTATTTATATGTCGCTCAGGAAGCATTTGCTGACGCGTATCATTTATGTTACGTTGTTTTCCATCTATTTCTATTATAAGAGCAGCGGATTGTTTTTCTTTCTCCTGCTGTTTGTCGCAACATCCGATTTTTGCATTGCGCAGTGTATGACTAAGACTGCTTCCAAGTGGGGACGCAAAGCATGGGTTGTCCTGAGCCTGTGCGTTGACTTAGGGCTGTTGGGATATTTCAAATACTTCAATTTCCTACGGGAGATCATGGCTGCCGTTGCTCATGAGTTGGGGTATCAGTTAGGGAATACCTCGTTGCAGAACATTACCTATCAGCCGTTGGATATATTTCTGCCGGTCGGCATTTCCTTCTTTACCTTCCAGACCATCAGCTACGTGATTGATGTGTACCGGGGTAGGATAGCCCCCCTCCGGCGTTGGATCGACTATGTTTTCTATGTCTCCTTCTTCCCGCAGCTGGTGGCCGGTCCAATCGTTCGGGCACGCGATTTTATTCCTCAGATTTATAAGACTCCGGTTGTTACGCGGGCGGAGTTCGGAGAGGGGCTTTTTCTCGTCTTATGTGGGCTCTTTAAGAAAACCGTCATATCCGACTATATCAGCTTGAACTTCGTCGACCGCATATTCGATGCTCCTTTGCTCTATACAGGGGTGGAAAATCTGTTGGGTGTGTATGGTTATGCCTTGCAGATCTATTGCGATTTTTCCGGCTATTCGGATATGGCGATCGGGATTGCATTGTTGTTAGGTTTCCGTTTTAACGTGAATTTCGATTCGCCTTACCAGTCGGCGACCATTACGGAATTCTGGCGACGTTGGCATATCTCGCTCTCTTCTTGGTTGAAAGACTATTTGTATATTTCACTCGGAGGTAATCGGAAAGGGAAAATACGGACATACATCAACCTGCTGATAACGATGTTGTTGGGCGGTTTATGGCACGGAGCCTCCGTGAGTTTTATCCTTTGGGGCGCCCTGCATGGAGTTGCACTGGCCGTCCATAAGTTCGTGATGAACCATTTCAGCAGTTTCAAACCATTAGGATCAGAAATGAAACCCTGGAGAAGAGTGATAGGTGTTCTGATCACTTTCCATCTGGTGTGCTTTGGCTGGATTCTGTTCCGGGCTGACTCGATGCAAACGGTTGGCGAGGTGCTGACGCAGATTTTCACGAATTTCCATCCGGAGGTCTTTATGCAGTTTGTGGTGGGCTATAAAGGAGTGTTCGTCTTGATGGTGGTGGGTTATATCCTGCATTTCATGCCGAAATCGGCGGAAAACGGTTTGCAGGCAGTCGTTACCCGTTCTCCTTTGCTTGTTCAGGCGGTGATGCTGGCGATTGCGATCTTTGTTGTCGTGCAGTTCAAGAGTGCCGGGGTGCAACCATTTATCTACTTCCAGTTCTGACATTGTTTCCTGCCATATCGGGAATCCGATGGAAGCAGAGTTTAATAACAAAAGCCCTTCCGGAGCGGGGAGGGCTTTCGTTATTAAATGTAGGAGGGATCAGAGTCCAGCTTGCGGGTCGAACGTCCCGTTTTCCCAGCCTTTCGTCTGTTCCAGGTTCGGATTGTTACTCATCTCGCTGCGTTTCATCGGCAGGAAGTAGATGTTCTGGTTGGTGATCATCGGTGTGTTATCACGGTCGAACAGATAGGTCGTGTATGTATTATCGGCCTGCTTGTTCATCACTAAGGCATGGCGTTTGCCTTGCCCGTTCATCAATTTGTCGTAGATCATCCAGCGGCGCATATCCCATAAACGTTTTTGTTCGAACAACAATTCGATAAAACGTTCTTCGCGAACTGCTTCACGCATTTCCGTCTGGTTCATGTTTGGGTTCAATCCGTAAACTCTGCCTTTCATTTCCGGATTGGAACTAGTTTCATTGATGCCTGCACGCTTGCGGATCTGTTTCAACATATCGAATGCTTCGTTTGTCTTTCCGACCTCGACGGCAGCTTCGGCATAGTTCAGCATTACTTCAGCCAGGCGAATGTCAATATAGTCGGTTCCAGATTTTTGGCAGTCTGTCACTGAAAGGCTTTCGTCAATGGCTTTACGGGAATAATAGCCGGTTTTCGATCCGACGTTTTTGCCGTAGGCATAGTCGTTTTGCGCATTTTCGTTCAGTTCCATTACGGTATTGAAATATGTCACCCCCTGATAGACGATTGTCGCATAAAAACGTTTGTCCCGATTTTCCCACAAGGCGAAGATATCTTTGCCTTCCTTTTCCCAATCGGCATAGGTGTAAGTTCCTCCGTCTATAGTAGGGAAGCGGTCAATCACTTCCTGTGTCGGGTGATTACCGCCGGTGTTGTTCATCGAGAACGTGATCGGACGGACGGTTGCATCTCTTTTCTGTGTGCGGGTCGGGTTTTCGTAGCGGATGGCAAAAATTACCTCTTTGTTCATCTCATCTAGGAACAGTTTTCCGTAATCATCATACAAGGCATGGCCTTGTCCGATCAGGTAATTCAGTGTCTCTTTGTTGTAGTTGTAGGCGGTTTGCCAATGTTCGTTGTTGTTCGGGTTGAACTGTGGACTAGCACGGAACAAGAATACGCGTCCGAGGAATGCCTTGGCTGCACCTTTCGTCACGCGGCCCAAGTCTTCAGCCGAATAAGAGTCTGGCAACCCTTCTGCACAAGCTTTCAGTTCGTCGATAATGAAATCGAAACATTCTTTTGTAGAGTTACGTTTCACATAGAGGTCGTCCGTCATTTCTTGCGGGATAGTGATCAGTGGGACACCACCGTAACGTTTGACCATTTCGAAATAGAGGTAAGCACGAATGAAACGGGCTTCGTAAGTTAGACGGTCGGCTAGTTCACGGTCTATCGTACAGACTTCGGGATTCTGTGCATTCTGAATGAAAATATTGCAGTTTCGGATGTCAGAATAGGGCCAGTACCAGGTCTGGGCGGAATCTTTCGTGTCACTCATATTGTCCGGTGTGGTGGTTCCCTGTGTCCAGTTGCCTCCGCCCGTCGCTTCGTCGGTCGCATCGGCCACGGCCGTGTCCCAGCTTGGGATGGAAACATACAAAGCATTGAGAAAAGCTGTAGTCAGCGTTTTGTCAACCCAAACCTTGTCCTCCGAGATTGAACTAAGATCTTCCTTATCCAGTACGCTGGTGCAGGAAGAGAATAATGCCAGAATGGCAGCACATGTTATAAATATCTTTTTCATATCTAATTACTCAAATTGTTAGAAACTTACATTGATACCAAAGTTGAAACTTTTTGTCAACGGATACTGATAAGCTCCACGGTCACCGCTGTTTTCGGGATCGTAGATGCCGATGTGGTCGAATACGAACAGGTTTGTGCTTGAAACGTAGACACGGCAACGATCTACACCGATCGAATTCACCCACTGTTTCGGCAACGTATAGCCGAGCTCGATGTTTTTGCAACGGAAATAGTTACCGTTCATCAACCAGAATGAAGAAGCCTGTCCGTTGGCGCCTTTCGAGCCTGTACCACCGACGCGCGGATATTTACCGTCTGTGTTGTCGGGTGAATAAGCGTCCGACCATATGTTCAGAACGGTCTGTTCTGTCCAGGTATCGCCGCGGTTCGGGAACATGATGCTTCGATGGCCTACGCCTTGGAAGAAGGCTGTGAAGTCGATACCTTTCCATTCACCTCCTAAACTGATACCGTAGATGATTTCCGGGTCTTTGCTGTAGAGCGAAAGAACGGCTTGGTCGTTACCGTCGACAACTCCGTCAGGGCCTCCGACGCCGCCTGCACCGTGGATATCTTTCAGGATAATATCGCCTTTCGACCATTCGAATCCGCCGTTATAGAGCGGCAGTCCAGCTAAATCTTCATCCGTACGGGCGATACCGTCGGCGATGTAGCCAGTGATGAAGTTGATCGGGCGTCCTGTCTTTATTTCCCATTCATAGGCGTTTGCCGATTCGTCGATATACGTGTAATGGTTGCGGGCGAAAGAGAAGTTACCGGATACATAATATGTGAAGTTACCGATCTTATTATCGTGGCGCAACATGAACTCACATCCCTGGTTTACCATCTCTGCGTAGTTCTCTTTCGGTAATGTGGCTCCGAAAGTCCCCGGAATCGTACGTTTACGGTCCATCAGGATATCTGAAGTTTTCTTATGGAAGTAATCAAATTCGAGGCTTAGCAGTCCGTTCCACAATCCCAAGTCAAAGCCGACGTCGGCTGTCGTGGTTGTTTCCCAAGTGATGCCTTTGCTTGGATAAACACCCGGTAGAATACCGGTTGCACCTGAACCGAAGACGGCATTGGTTCCTGTTGTAAATTTACTTAAATATTGGTAATAAGCAACATCGTCTCCTCCGTCGTTCCCTAATGTACCATAGGATGCACGTAATTTCAGATTACTGATAAAGTTCAGTTTTTCGTTCTGCTTGAAGAAATTTTCTTCAGTCACGCGCCAACCGGCTGAAACAGACGGGAAAAATCCCCAACGT
This sequence comes from Parabacteroides sp. MSK.9.14, assembly GCF_019041495.1. Taxonomy (NCBI): domain Bacteria; kingdom Pseudomonadati; phylum Bacteroidota; class Bacteroidia; order Bacteroidales; family Tannerellaceae; genus Parabacteroides; species Parabacteroides sp. MSK.9.14. The sequence goes on along the minus strand of NZ_JAHPXO010000003.1, from coordinate 161,059 downwards.
TTGCCCGGAATCCATTTTACGGACGAGTCGTAACGGAAGTTGGCTTCTAATAGATAGCGGTTGTCGAAACCGTAGTTCACACGGCCGACGTAACCGATGCGTCCAATTTCCGATTCGTGACCATCGGCATCTTTCCACTGGCTGTCCGCGCTTCCGGCGAATAGCTGTTCAAGGGAAGATGAAAGCAATTGCTTGCGCTGTGCCCAAAACATATCACCCCATTCTTCGTATTGCTCATAGAGGAACATGGCGCCGATGTCGTGTTTGCCGAATGTCCGGTTATAGTTTAACTGCAAGTTTAGCGTATAAGCGCTCGTTTCGTTGAAGTCTTTTCGGACGAAGTTTCCGTTTTCGGTTCTCGTACGTGTGCCGACAACCGGGGCGTCGTCGCGGATGATATGGTTATGTCCGCCGCTCGTTTCGTGTATATATAAGGTATACTCTTTTCCTACCTGTTTTTCATTCTCGTAATAACGGCGATAGTTGAACATCGCGTTTGCTGTCAAGCCTTCTACCCAAGGAATTTCCCATTTGGCGCTTAACTTCGTGTTCAGTGTGTTATGTTTTTTGGAAACATGCCCGTTGTTGATTGCTTCCAGAATATTCCAGTTGTAGATGGTTGCGTTCGGCTTTCCGTTTATATAGGCCGGCTCGGTAGTCGGGAAGTTTAGTAGGGCACGATACATATCGTTCATCAAATCTTTATCAGAGTCATGAGGCCAGTAAGGTGTGCGTTGGTCGCTCATATTACCGTCCACATCCAATCCGATCGTAAAGTTATCCGCAACTTTGGCATCTACATTCGAACGGAAACTGTAACGTGTGAAGTCCAGGTTGTTGAATGTTCCGCTCTGGCTGTAATAACCGGCTGACATAAAGTAATTGATACGTTCGCTACCCCCGTTGACACTTAGGTTGTGCTGTGTCGTAAACGGGTTTTTCCAAGCGAGGTCGAACCAGTTTGTACTGTGTGTTTTGAAGTATTCTTGTTCGTCGGCTGTGTAGTAGCGGGAATCTGTTTCCGGGATGCCATTATACATGAATTGGTTATTCAGATATACAGTCCGGTCATAAGCGTTCATCACTTCCGGTGTGCGGGTTGGACGGTCCGTTCCGAATAGACCTGAATAGCTAAACTGAGGCTTTTGGTTTTTACCGCGTTTTGTCGAAACGACAATCACGCCGTTAGAGGCACGAGAGCCGTAAACGGCAGCGGATGCTGCGTCTTTCAATACGGAAATGTTCTCGATCGTGTTCGGATCCAAAGCATCGAAGTCTGCTTTTTCACGAACAACGCCGTCGATGACGTAAGTCGGATTTGTATTGTTGGGTGTATTGACGCCACGGATCGTGATCGGGGAAGATACACCCGGCATACCGGATTTATTGTAAGAGAAAATACCCGGCATACGTCCTGCCATCGCATTGGAGATATTGGAAACCGGGATTGTCGCAATGTTATCTGCCGAAATAGTGGCGACCGAACCGGTCAGGTTCATTTTCTTTTGCGTACCGTAACCGATCACGACCACTTCATCCAGCTTTTGTGTATCTTCCGTCAGTGTGACATTCAGGTTGCTTTGTCCTGCAACTTTTACAAAACAAGTATTGTAACCGATAAACGAAATTTGTAAAGTTGCGTTTTCAGGAACTTCGATCGTGAAGTTTCCGTCCATATCAGTAATGGTCCCGACGGTCGTTCCCTGGATTGAAACGTTTGCTCCGGCGATAGGACCAAATTGGTCGGAAACAACACCTTTAACGGTTTTCTGCTCTTGTTGGACCTTGGCAACGATATCCATCTCTTTCGGACGAAGGATAATTTGTTTCTCATTTACCTTGTACTCGACATTGGTGGATTTGAAAACTTTCTTTAGGATGGATTCGATTGTCTCATTGTCGAATTTTACATTGACTTTTCTGTCTACATTTACCAGTTCATTGTTATAAATAAAATGGAATTCAGAGTTTTCCTCTATTTTGTTCAATACATCTTCTATCGAAACGTTGTTCATTTCTATAGAAAGACGTGCAGATTGCGAATATAGACTATTTGCATTTGCTGCACTAAGAAAGCAGGTTAAACATAAAGCGGCGATTTTCATACGCGTAGGAATTTGAGGAGACAAGTCGAAATATGACCTGAAACCTTTTTGTTTTGATGTAATTTTCATAACTTTACATTATCAAATTTAATTAGGTAGTTATATGACTTAATTAGACAATTATCATTCGTCAGGTGAGATTTTCGGATTGATAATTATTTTTGATCACGGGATGGGAAGATGTTGCAAGCATCTTTCCATCTTTTTGATTCAGATGTGTGTAGCAGCTATGTCTTCATGGTATTTCAATTTTTGTGTTAATCATTCATTTCTGTTTATTACGGCTATTAGACGTAGGAGATAAAAAATCCCCTACGCCAAAATGCAATTTTTTTATCTTGCTTCGATAATAACGGTCCGACGGGTATAAGAATAGTCGCTGGCCTGTTTCGGTTCGATCATTGTGCACTTGATAGGAGCAGTCTTTTCGAGCAGTTGCAGGATCTCTTCAAAGGTTTCGGTCGTAAAGGTTGCAGAATATTTGTAATTGAATATTTTTTTGCTTTGTAAGATGATGTTTACGTTGAAATGGCGTGACAGGCGTTGAGCTATCTCTGCCATTTCGGTCCGGCGGAAGACCATTTTTCCTTCCTTCCATGAAGTAACCATATACAGATTGATGTCTGAAACCTTAGTGTTATCTGTTATCTTATTATATACGGCCTGTTCACCCGGATTCAGAACTTGGGGGATTGGTTTCTTTTCATTTCTGATTTCTATGGAACCGTTTGCCAGAGTGGCTTGTATTTCGTCATCATCTTCATAAGCATTAATATTAAATTCTGTGCCGTAGGCGCTTACCGTAATTCCGTTTGAAAGTGCTACATCGAAGCGGTGCTTTTTATCTGATGAAACCTTGAAATAAGCTTCGCCGGACAGATATACTTTACGATGGTCTCCGACGAACTGTTTAGGATAATGCAGCTTGGAACCTGAATTCAGCCATACTTCGGAACCATCCGGCAGTGTAATTTTAGAAACAAGGCCATAAGCGCTTGACAATTCCACCTGTTCGATCGGCTGATTTTCCAATCTGTAGATACGCTGGTAAAAGTAGATACTGCTAATTAAGGCTGGAATGAGCAATATGGCTGCCGTGTAACGAAAATAGCGACCGATCTTTTGTCGGAATCGGTTTTTCTGCATGGTTCTCGATACATTTTTCCAGTGGTTGTCTACATCTATTTTTTCTTGCAAATATAGCATCTGGCTGGTGTCACAGATAAAACGGAGATCACCGACCTCTTTCCGTAATTCAGGTGAATCCAACATTTGTTTTTCAAAAGCAAGGCTATCTTCTTTCGATAGTTTGCCTTCCAGATAGGCTATGATATGTTCGGTTTGTATATTCACGTTTGTCATGTATTTGTGATTAGACGCATAAAGGGGAGATTCCCCTATGTTAAATATATTTATCAGGAGTTTGAAATAATAAAATAAGGAATGGCAGATAGTCTTTCAGTTCGACGCGTAAAATTTTAAGTGCTTTACTTATATGCGCTTCGACTGTTTTGACTGATATTTGTTGTTCCTCGGCGATCTCTGTATATTTCTTTCCTTCGAAACGATTCTTTTCGAAAATGAGGCGAGTGTTCTCCGGTAGTTTATCCAATGCTTCAGCCAACATCGTTCTAAGTTCGACAATCGAATAGATATCTCCACTTGGTTCGTCCCCCTTGCTTATCTTCCATTGTTTCCAGGCCAACTCGAGTTCCTGTTTTCGGAGATAGTCGATACAATTATTGCGTACGCTTGTGACCAAAAAATTGCGGGCAGATGTTTCGATTCTGATACTTTTTCTGTTTTCCCAGATTTTGAGAAAAGATTCCTGTACGACGTCTTCACATGTTTCCCAACGTTCAATGTACCGGTGGGCAAAGATGCAGAGGGGAGAAAAGAATTGGAAGAATAATGTTTTAAAGGCATTCTCGTCGTCGTTTACAGCGATGTTCCAAAACAACTTGTCGATTGTATGTGGCAGTGTCTCCTTCATGTTTTCGTTTGATGACAACAAATATTTACTAAGTTCTCATAGGACTACGTTAATTAGATCGTCTGTATATAAAAGAATATCAATTGATTAGGGAATTTAATAAGAGAAACACTTCTCCAAATGGAGGCAAATTCGATTTGAATATCATATCGAATTTAGACCTCACTATTAAAAGTTTATGATAATTTTATTATAACTTTGTACATCTAAATTGAATTAGTCCTATGAGAACTATGTGTATCAAAGAGGCAATGAGGTAGAAATAGGTCAAAAAAATAAGGCGTCCCATCACGAGAAACCTTATCTTTGGTATATTCAAATTCAATAGATGTAGGCTTTACCTCTGTATTCTTGATGTGTCATACCTACATGCTGACATATATGGTTTGTAGGTAAAACACCTATGTTTTAAATTCAGATGTCTTTCCTTAATTATATATTGGTTCATTTGCCATCGGATGAATCCTTTCCACTAATGTCCAGTATATCCTTGACTATGTACCAAATCACGAATAGGACCATGATGCTTCCGATCAGGATACCTCCGACTTTGATGACTGTACCGATGTATTCTTCCATATCTATTAAGTATTATTTGGGGTAAATATAGAAATAAAATAATCGATTCTCGTTTTTTTTCATGAAATATGTTGGCGGAGTGTAGTAGAGGAGTAGACACTTATCATAATTGACAGGTATTCTGTCAATTTTATAACATAATATCACGGTTAACTCTTTATTTTTGTTCTTATAATTCTTAAATTCTCAATATTATGATGATTCCGTTTAAGGTGAAGACTTTCTCTTTCCTGTTGGCTTGTGCCTGCTCGACGGCAGGGATGGCGCAAGTAGGCAATGACTCTCCTGTAAAGCAGGTAAAAATATCTGGTTATGTAGGGACTCGAATCACAGATTGTATCGAACATCGTGTGAAAGCGCAGGATGTGGACCATTTGGTCGAACCGTTCCGCCACCAGAACGAGAAGTCGCGCTGGCAAAGCGAGTTTTGGGGGAAATGGATACAGGGTGCGATCGCCTCCTATCGTTATAACCGGGACCCCGAACTGTACCAGATCATAAAGGATGCGGCCGAATCGCTTATGGCAACGCAGTTGCCGAACGGTTATATCGGGAATTATGCGCCGGAATACCAGTTACAGCAATGGGATGTCTGGGGGCGCAAGTATACATCATTGGGATTGATCGCTTGGTATGACCTGTCGGGTGATAAGAAGGCATTGGAAGCAGCTTGCAGAGTTGTCGACCATCTGATGACGCAGGTTGGGCCCGGAAAGGTGGATATCGTCTCAACCGGCAATTACATTGGCATGCCGAGCTCGTCCGTCCTCGAACCTGTCATGTATCTGTATAACAGAACGAAAGAAAAACGTTATCTCGATTTTGCCAAATATATTGTCGGACAATGGGAGACACCCGGTGGTCCGCAGCTGATCAGCAAAGCTATTGCCGATGTGCCCGTAGCCAACCGTTTTCCGCATCCGAAAACTTGGTTTTCGAGGGAAAACGGACAAAAAGCTTATGAAATGATGTCCTGCTATGAAGGCTTGTTGGAACTGTATAAGGTAACGGGCAATCCACTCTATCTCTCTGTCGTGGAAAAGACGGTCGGGCATATCGTACGCGAAGAGATCAACGTGGCCGGATCGGGTAGTGCATTCGAATGCTGGTATGGCGGGAAAGAACGTCAGACGCAACCTACTTACCATACGATGGAAACTTGCGTGACCTTTACCTGGATGCAGCTCTGTAACCGTTTGTTACAGATGACGGGTAACTCCCTGTATGCTGATTATATGGAAACGGCTATCTATAATGCTTTGATGGCATCTTTGAAGGCGGATGCTTCGCAGATAGCCAAATACAGCCCGTTGGAAGGTTGGCGTCATGAAGGGGAGGAGCAGTGCGGCATGCACATCAACTGTTGCAATGCGAACGGCCCGCGTGCCTTTGCCATGATTCCTCAATTTGCCTATCAGGTTCAGGACGATTGTGTCCGGGTAAATTTTTATGCTCCCTCGGAAGCGGAGTTGGTATTGCCGGGCAAGAAGCCGGTCCGGTTGAAGCAAACGACCGATTATCCGCAGACTGATCAGATCGAGATAGAGGTCGATCCTGCGAAAGAGACGGCTTTCACCATTGCCTTGCGCATCCCGGCATGGAGCAAGATTGCGGTGGTTTCTGTAAATGGCCAACCCCAGGATGGTGTCCTGCAAGGTGCATACTTGCCAGTGAACCGTAAGTGGAAAAAGGGCGACCGGATCACTGTCAAACTCGATTTACGTGCCCGTCTGGTGGAAAGGAATCAAGCACAGGCCATCGTGCGCGGTCCGGTCGTCTTGGCTCGCGACAGCCGTTTCGGGGATGGCTTTGTCGATGAGGCGTCTGTTGTTGTTAGTAAAGACGGGTATGTGGAGTTGACGCCTGTAAAGGCTCCTGGTTTTGCCTGGTTGGCCTTTACCGCCCCGATGGTGTTGGGTACGGACTTGGAAAGCAACCGGGCTCCGAAACAGATTCATTTCTGCGATTTTGCTTCTGCCGGAAATACCTGGGACAAGACGCAGCGTTACCGGGTGTGGCTGCCGAAGACATTGAATGTGATGCATTCGCCTTATAGGCCGTACAATCAGTGAACGGGGGCATTTTTACACACTTGGTAATCCGAAGAATGAGTACGGATAGTGGCACACATAGCATCGAGAACAGTGACCTGAGGCGGGACAGTAAATAAAAATTCGTACCTTTGTATCCCTAAAAATACAAGATACGTGGAAGAATATCTGAAACAATTGAATGAAAGTCAGCGCGAAGCAGTTGTCTATACAGACGGGCCTTCGCTTGTGGTAGCCGGAGCCGGATCGGGAAAGACACGCGTGCTGACCTACAAGATAGCCTATCTTTTAAGGCAGGGACTGCCTCCCCAAAGCATTTTGGCACTGACTTTTACGAATAAGGCGGCACGCGAGATGAAAGATCGTATCGCCTCCCTGACAGACGAACGGATGGTACGGCGGTTGTGGATGGGGACGTTCCATTCCGTTTTTTCCCGTATTCTCCGTTCCGAGGCGGAGTGCATCGGCTATCCATCTAATTTTACCATTTACGATGCGACAGATTCCAAAAGTCTACTCCGTTCCATCATGAAGGAGATGCAGCTCGACGACAAGGTGTATCGGCCGGGAATGGTACAGGGCCGTATCTCGAATGCAAAAAATGCACTTATTACCTATAAGGCATACGAACAGAACAAGGAGCTGGTGCAACATGATATAGATTCTAAAGTTCCTTTGCTGCGTGAAATATATAAGCGGTATCAGAATCGTTGCCAGCAAGCGGGGGCGATGGATTTCGACGATTTGCTGTTGCAAACGAATATACTCTTCCGCGATCATCCGGACGTATTGGAGAAGTACAGGAGCTTTTTTCAGTTTGTGCTGGTGGACGAGTATCAGGATACGAATTTTGCCCAGCATCTGATTGTACAGCGCTTGTGCGAAGTACACCGACGTATCTGCGTGGTCGGAGATGATGCGCAAAGTATCTATTCTTTCCGGGGAGCCAATATCGATAATATCCTGCAATTCAAGAACCAGTATCCGGGTTGCCGTATTTTCAAACTGGAACGAAATTATCGTTCGACGCAGAATATCGTAAATGCGGCGAACAGTTTGATACATAAGAATACGAAGCAGATCCCAAAAACCGTTTATTCAGAAAAGGAGGAGGGTAGCAAGGTCTCCATTTGTTCGTCCTATTCCGATTATGAAGAGGGATATGCCGTTGCTGGTAAGATTAACGATATGAGGATGCAGAATTACGATTATGCTGATTTTGCCATCCTGTATCGGACAAATGCACAGTCACGCATCTTGGAAGAGGCCTTGCGTAAAAAGGGAATTCCTTATAAGATATACGGAGGCTTGTCTTTCTATCAGCGTAAGGAAGTGAAGGATGTCATTTCGTATCTTCGTCTGATTGTCAACCCGCATGATGAAGAGGCTTTCAAACGTGTGATAAACTATCCGGCTCGTGGGATAGGCGATACGACTCTCAATAAATTGGTCGTTGCCGCTACAGATCATAATGTCAGTTTGTGGACCGTGTTGAACGATCCGATCGGGTACGCTCTGCCGGTCAATAACGGTACGGCAAAGAAGTTAAGCGATTTCCGGGAGCTTATTTCCGGTTTTATCGAACGGAATGTTAAGCTCTCTGCCGAGGAAATCGCCGCTGCAGTAGTGAAGGAGAGCGGCATTGTCAGTACCTTGTTTCAGGATCGCTCGGTGGAAAGAATCAGCAAGCAGGAAAACTTGCAGGAGTTGTTGAAAGGTATTGCCGAGTTTTGCGAGATACGCCGCGAGGAAGGAACGGAGCATGTCTCGCTTGCTGACTTTCTGTCTGAAGTCTCGCTGTTGACAGATCAGGATAATGATAAGGAAGAACAGGCAAACAAGGTGACGATGATGACGGTGCACGCCGCCAAAGGCCTGGAGTTCCGGAATGTTTTCGTTGTCGGGCTGGAAGAGGACCTGTTTCCCTCCGCCATGTCGAAAGACAATCCGAGAGCGGTGGAGGAAGAACGCCGCCTCTTCTACGTCGCCATTACTCGTGCGGAAGAAAATTGTGTATTGACACACGCCAGAAGCCGTTATCGCAATGGCCAGAGTACGATGTGTTCGCCCAGTCGTTTCTTGAAAGATATCGATCCCAAATATATTTATACGTCGGCAGATGCCGTTACTACCAACGGTTTATTGGCTACTCGTCGTTCCTCGGTTTTCCAGCAACCGAAGGCAATGGAAGGAGAGGCCTATGTCTCTCCGGTCGCTCAGGCAGTCGGACGGCAGGCTCGTCTGACACGGATGGAAACGGCTTCTTTGTCTTCGGCCCCGTCTTCGTCTTCTGCGCCGGCTCTGTCAGGTTTGCATGTCGGGGCTAAAGTTCGGCACGATCGTTTCGGAGAAGGTGAGGTAACTGCCATTGAAGGAGAAGGGGGTAATGCGAAAGCAACCGTTTCATTTGCTCATTTCGGTCAAAAACAATTGCTTTTGAAGTTTGCACGCTTGACAATTGTTGAATAAATCGGCTAGAAGTTCGGATATGTCATTCAAGTAGAATAGAAGGCTCTACCGAAGCTATGAATTAGCGTTTGATTCGGCAGATGGAACGGTTAAACTGGCTGCTATAAGATTGTTATTGAGGAAAATAGAAACAGGCTCTAAATCCGACATTTCACATCAAATAAAAACGGTGCAGTCAATGGCTCAATATAAACCATTAATTATGAGTGGCTTATAGAGGTTTTCCGTTCATTGTGGTTCAATCCTACATCTTAAAATAAATATATTAATATATATATAAGCTCATTTCCTTGTACCCCTTTAAACCGGCAAAGACACGATAGGAACGAAAAAAATCCCTTCTTTCGCATCCGGAAGTCCGGTCTTTCACCTCCCGAACTTCGTGGTTTGACACGTCAAAGTCCCTTATTTCGCACACAGAAGTCCCTTGTTTCAAGGCTCACCCAGATATTGCACGATCGTCCTCACCTGCAGGGGAGTCAACATCTTTTTCCCTTTCCTCCAACCGTTACCCTGTAGCTCTGTCTTTAGCTCCGGGTTTACCCCCACCCATTGGGACAACCGTTTCCCTGCCGATGCCGGCATCAAATCCGGACCGTAAAGGACCGCCAATTCTTGCCACCCGTAACTCCTGACTTCGAATTCATCCATCATCATAACCACCATCGTTTTATTGTCCTGTAAAGATAAGCAATAATTACTGATATTCAAAATATAATGGCGTTTATATTCTACCTGTTTCTGCACCTATCTTCACCGATATTCGCCGATATTCCCCAAACCGTATTCCAACCTGTTGCGAAGCCCTATCTTCGTGTTGTCATCGATAATGAGATTTGCAGGAGGTTGTTGCCAATTGAGCGTTTGGCAAAATTCTCTTAGAAATTTTGTACCAACACATGGGCTATCCGTTCCAGACCGTCGGCAAGCAACGTCCGGGGACAGGCTATATTCAGACGAATGAACCCCTCTCCACCAGGACCGTACAGTGTACCAGAATTGACCATCAGCTTCTGTTCCTCTTGCAAGCGCAGGGTCGTGGCATCCGAGCCGATACTCGATGCTCGGCAATCTATCCAGACCAGATAGGTTCCTTCGAGTGGCAACACAGGATATTGCGGTAGCCGTTGCTCGAAAAAACGGTAAAGATATTCGTAATTCTCCCACAAGTATTTCCGCAAAGCATCGAGCCATGCACCGCCTTCATTGTAAGCGGCTATCGTGGCGATAACGCCGAACGGATTAACGTCGCACACTTCGTTGATGTTGATGGCGCGGTCGATACGGCGGCGTACCCCTTCATCGGCAGCGATGATGTTGGCGATTTGCAATCCGGCAAGGTTGAATGCCTTACTCGGCGAAACGCAGGTTACGGAGTTTTGGCGGAAACGTTCGGACAGGGAGGCGAAAGGCGTGTAGTCATGCCCTTCATAGACCAGCTCACAATGAATCTCGTCTGCCACAACGAACACCCCGTTATGCAGGCAGATGTCACCGATGCGCCACAGTTCCTCCGGCGTCCAGACCCGTCCGACCGGATTGTGAGGATTGCACAACAGCAGGATTTTCGCCTTCGGATCGGCCGCCTTTGTTTCGAGGTCGTCGAAGTCAATCGTGTAGCGGCCGTTCCGATAAACGAGGTAGTTGGCCGACAGTTCGCATCCGCTATTGCGAATCGACGAATAGAAACAGTTGTATGCCGGAGTCTGGACGATTATCTTGTCACTCGGTGCAGCCAAAGCTTTGATAATAGCGGACAGAGCTGGCACGACACCGTTCGTATAGATAATCCACCGGGGATCTATCTGCCAGCGATGCCGGTCATCGAACCACCGGATAACCGCGTCGTAGTAGGCTTTGGGTACTTTGGTATAGCCGAAAATACCATGCGCTATCCGCTTTTGCAAGGCTTCAACAATAGCTGGTACTGTACGGAAATCCATATCCGCCACCCACATAGGCAATACATTCTCCTCTTCGGGAGTATCCCATTTGTAAGAATTCGTCCCGCGCCGCGGGATGATTGTATCGAAATCGTATTTCATAATTTATCTTTTTATTCGTAATTTATAAATCCAGTTACTACCCCAAAGCCTGACAAGAAAAATCGTTCCCCGGAAGCAAAGCTCGATATCCAATATATCAAAGCTCCCATGACACCCATAATCAGCATCCCCGACCAGCCAACTGGGAAGCATATCACTGATGGTAATACCGGTCACCGCCAGCAGGGAACTGAAAATAAGCGTGGCTGTAACCGACTGGCGCAGTATCTTTCTGGCTCCCGCGAAATCCTCGGCTCCGATCCGGTGTGCTACCTGCACGGAAAATCCTGTTGTGGCTGCTGCTTCAGCGTCATACTCTTCCCTTCGCGGATAAGCGACAACAAGTAATCGGTCTTTCTCTTTTCTCTTCCCAAAGCCTCAATTCACAATCGGCAGGAGCCTTTATATTTTCATCGAGGATGATCTCCCCATAGCTCTCGGCGGTAATACAGCCTGTCTGCGGATTCTTCACTCCGCCTATTGCACCTTTGATGGTTGCCTGCACCGAACTGTACTCGAAAGCCCGGTCACAATCTGGGCCGAAGGTGCAATTCTCCAACACGAGGTCGTGGGCATAGCAGAGCGGCTGTTCGCCGGTAATGTGACAGTTCACCAACCGAAGATTGCGCGAATGCCAGCCCAGATATTCACCGTTGAGTTCGGAATCGTAGATCGTCACATTCTCCACCTCCCAGAAGGCATCCTTCGTAGTGATTTTGGCATTGCGCAACTCCACATTCTTCACATACTGGAAAACGTATTTGCTGTCGCTTTCCAATCCGTCTATACGGATGTTGCTGCTGAACATAAACGGATAAGTTCCTCCATGCAGTTTCAGATTTTTGATGTTCAGATTCTGGCAACGCCAGAACACTTCATCAGCATCGTTCATCTCTACGTTCTCGATTTCGATGTCGTGCATCTCGCGGAACATTTTGGGGGCGTCGATACGTGTATCGGTCATTTTCAGATGGTCGGAGTACCATAGTGCCGAACGTCCGCCTATATCGAAAAAGCAACGGTCAATAACGAAACCATGCACGTGCCAGAAAGGGTAGTTTCCTTCGAACCGGCAATCAATGGCTTCGATGTTGCTGCATTCCTTGATGGCCGACTCCCCGGCACGGATGACGACGTTCTCCAATCTGAGATTATGTGATTCGAACAAAGGTCTTTCTCCGCCGAATTCTGTGCTTGATATTACTTCCATATATTCCGTTCTTTAATTGTTATATAAATTATGTTTTGTCGGCCATGCCCTAATCTCGTTTCGCAGTGAGCAGCCACCGCTGTCATGCGGGCTTCGCTGACTGAAGTCGAGATTCCGCTACTGCCGCTTGTGGCGGACAGAGCGATTCGTTTACCGGCGAGTTTCCTTATTTTGTTCGAGTTTGTCATACTCTTCGTCCGTGACTGGTTCGAGCCATTCGTTGGATGTCTTTTCTCCCGGAACCTCGAAAGCCAGATGTGCAAACCAACTGTCGGCTGCCGCTCCGTGCCAATGCTTCACGTTAGCCGGGATATGGATGATCGTACCGGGTAGAATCTCTATCGCCGGCTTGCCTTCTTCCTGATACCAACCTCGTCCGGCTACACCGATAAGCATCTGTCCACCCCCTTTTGTCGCTTTATGGATATGCCAGTTATTACGGCTGCGAGGCTCAAAAGTTACGTTTGCTATCGGCACCTGTTCGCTCGAAACGGGTGCGAGGTAACCGTTACTAAACTGCGGTCACGCAGGCCCAATTTATTAGTGCGGCTCCACACTTCGCCGAAAAGAACATCGTCGTTGAGTTCCGCAAATTTGGGTGCGAACTCAACGAGTTGGGTGCGTCCTGCTGTCTGTACTATTTTTTCCTGTGCCATAACATTGAGTGTTAAAATGCTGAATACTGAAATTAAAAAGATCTTGTTCATAGTTGTTTTATTGTATGAAATTATTGAGTTTATTAGCCGGATTGAGCGGCGTCTGGTCAGACAATATTAACGACTTGACCATGTGCAGCGTCTCCAGCTTGTACCTCTGAAAGTGTTCCGATGCGATATGTTTTTCATAAGCCGCATGACTCGCATACGTTTCAAGAATCGTTATATTGCAGGGATTCTCCTTTTCACCAATCGCATACATTGTCAATACGCCCGGCTCGCTACGCAGGGATATTTCGCCCACTTCGGTCGCATAGTTTATGTACTTGTCGAGATACTGCGGATAAACCTCTATTTTCGACAGCCTTATGATACCATCGGCCGTCATTGGCTCTTTGGCACACATACCTGGCAGCTTATCCAGATTCAAATATTTGCCGATGCTCTCTCCTGTAGTACGGGAAGCATCTGTTGTTGCTCCGACTGTGAGCAATGTAAAACTCGATGCCGTCCTTAAGAAATTTCTGCGATCCATCATCTTTTGTTTTTTCATTGTTTTTTCTGATTGCAAATTTATCGCGGTCGAATAAGCCGACTTGTATACGATTTACGGATATTTATACCCGAATCCTCGATTCAGTAATAACGCTGTATGTAATTCAATTCAAATGAATTACTTTTGCTCAAAAGAAATAAAAGAAAAGCTTATGGAAGAAGTTATAAAACTCAATGAGGTAGATAAATACAACAAACTGTTCGGACTCGAAACACGGCATCCGTTAGTAAGTGTAGTCGATTTGTCGAAGGCGACGCGGTGGCCGGAACATTTCAAGGTCAACTACGGCGTGTACGCTCTTTATCTGAAAGATACCTACTGCGGGAATATCACGTATGGACGTCAGAGTTACGACTATCAGGACGGTACGATAGTCGGTTTCGCCCCTGGTCAAGTTGCGGAAACCGAGATGCTGAAAAATATCCAGCCGAATGCTCACGGCATTCTGTTTCATCCCGACCTGATTCGAGGAACTGCTCTCGGTCAAGAAATTAAGAACTACTCATTCTTCTCTTATGAAACCCGCGAGGCGTTGCATCTTTCGGAGGATGAGCGTGAGATTGTAATGGACTGCCTACATAAAATAGAGACGGAATTGAAGCATAGTATCGACAAACACAGCCGCCGGTTGATTTGTGCCAATATCGGACTGTTGCTCGACTATTGTATGCGTTTCTATGAAAGGCAGTTCACGACACGAGAACAGGTAAACAAAGATATTATCGTCCGTTTTGAACGACTATTAGACGATTATTTCGACAGCGATGGTCCCTTACGGGAGGGGTTGCCGACCGTCAAGTATTTTGCCGATAAGGTGTTTCTGTCTGCGAATTATTTCGGAGACATGATCCGTAAACAGACAGGGCAGACTGCCTCGGAATATATTCAAAATAAACTGATCGAACGGGCTAAAGAAGCCTTACTTGGCACAGATAAAACAACAAGTGAAATTGCTTACGGGCTGGGATTCCAATATCCGCAGCACCTGAGCCGGATGTTCAAACGGGTGACAGGTTATACTCCCAATGAATTTCGTTCTCAAAACTAGTCTTTATATAGTAAACTATGAACGAACTGCAATTTCCTGGGCTTTATATCGACGACACAGCTAACCCTCATGCAATTCTTTCGTTCTTATGTCAATCGGGATACTATTGTCTGATATTAACGGATTTTCTTGCTGAATTCGGAACAAAGTGTGGTCGGGTGTATTGCGACTACTGCGACGGAACACTCATCAGTTATCGTCCGGATACCGTCTGTGTGGAAATTCCCGCACCTTGCCTATGGATGGTTGCGTTTCACCCTGATCTGTTCAAGGGAAAAATGCTTGAAAAGACTATTGAAGAATACACGTTCTTTTCGTATGCACTCAAGGAAGCGTTGCATGTATCCCTAAAAGAAAAACGGATACTCTCTTCATGTGTTGACGATATTCGTAGGGAATTTCATCATGGTGCAGATTCCTACAAACGGACTATCTTGATACGGCATATTACCCGTCTGTTGGATTATACCACTCGTTTTTATGAACGGCAGTTCATTGTCCGTGAATTGAACAATGAACTGCTGATACGGCAATACGAAAAACTTGTCAAACAATATATTGGAGATGGAAAACTTGCACAGAAACCGCTTACTTCTGCCTATTGTGCCGGACAACTTCATTTGTCGGAAGCCTATTTCAATGATCTGCTCGAATTGCAACTCGGACACACGCACAGCTGCCATCTTCAATTGAAACGTATCGAAATGGCAAAGGAGAAGCTACGTTCCTCAGGAGAATCCCTTTCTCAAATCGTTCATGAACTCGGATTTCCTTCGATACAGTATTTCAGTTTTCTTTTCAAGAAGATGACGGGGATAACGCCAAATAGTTACAGATCATTAAGTTAACAATGCTTGATTTATTCAGCCATTCCTATTCGATACTGCCCAGCTTCTGTTCCGGATCATGCAGATCAAAGAATGCAGCATTTCATGTCCTGTTAATTTATTGAATTGGTCGATGGTCGTAAGTCCTGAATTATTCATTTGTATCATTGTTCTCTCTTTTATTCAGTTTCATGATACAAATTACATATCTTTTCACCTGCATTGAAGACTTTTAAAGACGGCGTAAGCGAGAAAGGAGAGGAGATGTATAAAGTGAGGGTGGACAGCGTGAATTTTCGTTGCGCGAAGAAACCTAAAAGAAAACTTGTACAGCGGCAAGGATATAAGGCACATTGTGTATATATCCTTGTCACTGCACAAGATGAGTGATCTTTATATATCGCAGTTTTCTTTATGTAAATCCTTGCTCAGCCGCATGGCACAGAAGTTGGGGCCGCACATCGTGCAATATTCACCGTCCGTCACGGCACTGTCCTTGTAATATTGAAGGGCGCGTTCCGGATCGAAAGACAGGTTGAACTGGTCTTTCCAGCGGAATTCGAAGCGGGCTTTGCTCAGAGCATTGTCACGGACTTGTGCTCCGGGATGTCCCTTTGCCAGGTCGGCGGCGTGGGCGGCGATCTTATAGGTGACGACACCCGTGCGGACATCTTCCTTATCCGGTAAACCGAGATGTTCTTTCGGAGTGACGTAACAGATCATTGCTGTGCCGTGCCAGGCAATCTGGGCGGCTCCGATAGCCGATGTGATATGGTCGTAACCTGGGGCGATATCTGTTGTTAGCGGGCCTAACGTGTAGAACGGGGCATTATGGCAAGCATATTGCTGTTCTTTCATGTTCTCTTGGATCTTATTCATCGGGACATGGCCCGGACCTTCGATGATGACCTGTACAAACTGGTCCCAGGCAACCTGGGTTAACTCCCCCATCGTATGTAGTTCGGCAAATTGGGCGGCATCGTTCGCATCGTAGATGGAGCCCGGGCGAAGCCCGTCGCCGATCGAAACGGCGATATCGTACATTTTCAATATCTCGCATATTTCGGCGAAATGTGTATACAAGAAATTCTCTTCATTATGGATTTGCATCCACTTAGCCATGATTGAGCCTCCGCGTGAGACGATACCTGTCAAGCGCGTTTGTGTCAGTTCGATATGCTTTTTAAGCAAACCGGCATGGATGGTGAAATAGTCGACTCCCTGTTCAGCTTGTTCGATCAGTGTGTCGCGATAGATTTTCCAACTCAAGTCTTCTATCTTTCCGTTCACCTTTTCCAAAGCCTGGTAGATAGGGACTGTTCCCATCGGAACCGGACAGTTACGGATGATCCATTCGCGGGTTTCATGGATATTGTCTCCTGTCGAAAGATCCATCAAGGTGTCGCCTCCCCATTTGCAGCTCCATACGGCCTTTTCGATCTCTTCATCTATACCGGACGAAAGGGCGGAGTTGCCGATATTGGTGTTGATCTTCACTAAGAATTTCCGGCCGATAATCATCGGTTCTGCTTCGGGGTGGTTGATGTTTGCTGGGATGATGGCACGCCCGGCGGCAATTTCTTTGCGGACAAATTCGGGAGTGATATATGATTTCAATCCTAACGCCTCGATCTGCTGGTTTTCGCGGATGGCGACATATTCCATTTCCGGAGTGATGATGCGCCGTTTCGCATAATACAGTTGGGTGATGTTTTTCCCCGCTTTGGCACGATAGGGTAGATGATGTTTTGGAAAACGGATGTGATCCAGTGAGGAATCAGCGAGGCGCTGCCGGCCATAATCGGAAGTCAGTTCTTCCAGGCGGATCAAGTCTTTGCGTCCTGCATACCAGGATTCGCGGATACGGGGAATGCCGTTTTGCGTATTGACCGGGATTTTCGGGTCCGAATAAGGTCCACTGGTATCATACACGATGACGGGATTGTTTTTTTTGTGGACCAACTCTCCGTTCTCATCGCGTGTGACGGTATCCAGTATTTTGATCTTTCGCATACCCACATTTATCTTATGTATCTTGCCGGGTATGTAGATCTTTTCCGATGAAGGATACGTGATGCGTATTCTGTTTTTATTTGCCATAGCTGTATTATTTTATTCTTTTTATATTTCAGAATCGTCCCTGCAAGGGTCCGGTTTATGTTTGTTGATCTCCCGGATGAAACGGCGTGTCTCTTCGACCGGATCTTCAGCATTGATGATCGCTCCGGAAACGGCGATGCCTTCTATACCTGTTTCCATCAATGGTGCAATATCTTCAAACTCGATCCCTCCGATGGCAAAGATAGGAATTTCAAGGCCAGCTTCTCTGCATTGTTCCATGATTTTTCGATACCCTTCCAATCCCAACACCGGACTCAGGTTCTTTTTGGTATCGGTGTAGCGGTAGGGGCCCAAGCCTATGTAAGAAGCTCCTTCCCGATCTGCTTTCAGGATATCTTCGAACGTGTTGGCTGTTGCCCCCACCAGGAAAAGATCCTCTTTCCCTTTTTCGATGATACGGTGCCAGGCTTCGGAGACCGGTATGTCGTTTTTACCTAAATGGACACAGTGAATACCGGCTTTGAAAGCCATTTCCAGATCGTCGTCCAGACAGCAGGCGCAATCCGTATCGCAGTCAAACAGGGTAAAATGGGCGATTGCTTTGGCAACTTCCAGGTTCAAATTCTCTTTCATGCGGAGCTGTACCCAAGTACAACCGCCTTTGGTCACCATCTTGACCTCATCCAGTTCTGTGTATTTATTCGTACGGTGTGTGATGAACATCAACCGATTAGTACCGGTAAAACAGGCATACCTTCCTCTACCTGCACTTGTATATAAAAAATCGTCTAATTCCATGCTTGTAGCTTTTTATATTGTGTGATAATAGAATCCTCTTTATCTGCCGAAGGGGAGTCTCCCCAAACTGCTCCCAACACGGCAGCTCCCCCGAAGCAGAAAGGGCGTAGAAGGGGAAGGGTCGTCAGGTCTATGCCTCCTAAGGCTATGACTTTATCATTGATGATCCCGGCATTGGAAGCCTGTCTGAGTGTTTCCGGCTTGAAACCGTTCCCATAACCTTCTTTGGATATGCTTTGAAAAATCGGGCTAAGAAACAGATAGTCGAGTTTCCCGAACTGTTCGAGTTCCTCGATCGAATGGCATGAACAGCTGATTGTGCCTGTAAAACCGTCTGGCGACTGGTTGTTGCGTCTGTTCAGGTGTATGCCGCCTAGGCCATATTCTATTGCCAGGTTGAAACAGTCATGAAGCACGACTTTCGGATAGTAGATATCCGGAATCCGATCCAGCAACTTGCGCAATTCATTTGCTTCGCTATCCGGTTTACGCAGGTGAAGATGTTGCATCCCTTCATCAAACAGATGTGAAAGGATGGAATCCTCTCCCTTGAAAAAATAGGGCGAAGTAATAACGATCAGCTTTTTCATACTTCTATTTTTATGAGGGGAACCGGATCGAAAAAATGATTGAGAGGTCCGTGTCCATGTCCAGTCTCAACATTGGCCCCGGCATGAAGGGCTGCCGTTATGTAATCTTTTGCCGCACGTACAGCGTCTGGCAGTTCTTTTCCTAAAGCCATATAGGCGGCGATGGCGGACGAGAGTGTGCAACCTGTACCGTGTGTATTTTGAGTCTGAATGGTCGGCACAGCCAGTCGGAGCGGAGCTTCATCGTGTGTAAACAAAATATCGGCCATTTCTTTACCTTCCAAGTGGCCGCCTTTCATCAATACGGCACGGCATCCCGAGACCAACAGCTTTTGTGCGGCCATTTCCATTTCTTCCTCGTTGCGTATCTGCATACCGGAGAGAAAGGCTGCTTCGTCAATATTTGGGGTGATCAGTGTGACGCGGTGGAAAAGTTCTTTCACGATGACTTCGATGGTTTCATCTTCTATCAGCTTGCTGCCGCTTGTCGAAATCATAACTGGGTCGAGAATGATTTTCGACGGGCAGAAATGATCGATTGAGCAGGCAACGATCCGGGCTGCTTCCCAGTTATGCAACATCCCGATCTTAACGGCATCGACGGTTAAGTCTTCGAATACGGCATGAATTTGCCCTTCGACGATTTCTGGAGAAACTGCGTGTATGCCTCTTACTCCCTGTGTGTTTTGGGCTGTGATCGATGTGATGGCAGAGGTTCCGAAGACCCCTAAAGCCGAAAATGTTTTCAGATCCGCTTGTATTCCGGCACCACCACTACTGTCTGAACCGGCAATAGTAAGTGCCACCGGATAGCGAAACGTCGTGTTTATTTTCATTTCTATATACAAAAGGAGGGAAAAAGCCTAATCTGTTCTTTCCTACGGCGGCATTACCCGCATCAGGTTCATGAGGGTATAATCTCAGCCCGTTAACAGTATGGCACCCCTTTCGGGAGACAAAGGTAGGAAGATTTTTTGTAATTGGAATATAATGTGCGTGTTTTGGAACACTCTGTAAAAAGAATCTGTTATACTTTTGCAGCGGTTTATTTAGAAACTGTTTTGATTTTTTACAAACAGCTTATTTTGCTGTTGGTTTTGTCTATGCTTTGAGTTTCTTTTGGTCATATCCGTCCCGCTCCTTCGCTAGATAGCCCGCTATCTTTCTCATTAGGGTGACGAATATGTTCCAAAAAGCTATCTCGAATCATGAGGTAAAAAATAAAAACAGTTTCTTGGGAATAAAGTAAAAATAAAAGGATAAAAAATCGTGATGGGGAAGAAGATTGTTTTTTTGCTGGCATCCTTGTTTACGGTATGGATAGCAAACGGACAGAATACTATTATAAAGGGAGTTGTAACCGATTCAATTACAGGAGAAAGATTACCTTATGTTTCTCTTATCTTTAAAGGGACGACAATTGGAACAGCGACTGACGGGGATGGCAACTTTTCATTCTCCGCTTTGACCGATGTCAAGAATTTGGAGGTATCTTATTTAGGGTATGACACGAAAGAAGTGAAGGTCATTCCGGGTAAAACGAATAATCTGAAAATAAAATTGGCTCCGAACGGGATCACGTTGAATGAGGTCGTCGTAAAGCCCAAGAAGGAGAAATACAGCAAGAAAGAGAATCCGGCCGTTAAGTTTGTAAAGCAAGTGATTGCTTCACGGGAAAGCAATGATCCGCGTAACCACGATTATTTCCAATACGATCAATATGAGAAGATGGTCTTTGCGATGAATGACTATCATCCCAAACCCAAAAAGAACGGAAAACCGGGCAAATTCGATTTTCTGATCGATTTTGTCGATACGCTTGATGTCGGTACGACTATTCTTCCGGTGTCGGAAAAGGAAAAGGTGGAATCTGTCTATTACCGTAAAGAGCCGAAGTCGGAAAAGCGTATTGTGAAAGGAAACAAGTCATCAGGTGTGGATGAGATATTCTCGCGTGATGGTATCCAGCAGTTTTTGAATGAGGTTTTCCGGGAAGTCGATATTTTCAAGAATGATATTCCTCTGTTTTTACAGAGATTTGTCAGTCCGCTGTCTACTATCGGACCGAATTATTACAAATATTATCTGCTCGATACGTTAAATGTGAACGGACAGAAATGTGTGGATTTGGGGTTTGTTCCTTTCAACTCGGAAACATTTGGTTTCACCGGCCATCTGTTTGTTACACTTGATTCTACGTTCTTTGTACAGAAGGCAATTTTGAATGTCCCCAAAGACATCAACCTGAACTTCGTTTCCGGAATGACGATCGAACAGACATTCGAACGCACGCCCGACAGTACCCGGATCATTACGAAGGACGACATCAACGTCAACTTCAAATTGAGCGAGAAATCGAAAGGTATGTATGCGCGGCGATTGAATATCTACAGCAACCATTCTTTTGATGAACCCGATGCCGAACGGGCGCTTGTGTTTAAGGAGAGTGCACCCGTCATTACGCTAAAAGACGCTTATCAGCAATCGGAGGATTTTTGGACAAGTAACCGTCCGGAGGAGGCAATAAAGAAGAATCCGAACTCGGTCGAAAAGCTGATGGCTAAATTCCGTTCTGTTCCGATCTTTTATATAACGGAGAAAGTAGTTTCAGTCCTCGTGTCCGGCTATATCCCGACGAATAAGGACCCGCTGAAAAGTAAATTTGAGTTCGGGCCCATGAACACGGCAATCAGTGGCAATGCAATCGAAGGAGCCCGTTTCCGTGTGGGAGGAACAACAACGACGGCATTTAGCAGGAACCTGTTTTTTGACGGATATATGGCGTATGGAACAAAAGATGAAAAGCTGAAATATGATGCTCTTGTCGAGTATTCGTTCAATGATCGTAAAGAATACCGTAAGGAATTTCCGCTGAACTCGATCCGCCTGGAATATATGTACGATATCAACCAGTTGGGACAGCAATACATGTATGCCAGCAAGGATAATATGTTCTTGGCCTGGAAACGCCAGAAAGATACGCGGGCCACTTATCTGCGGCAAGCTGAACTGACCTACTACCACGAACATTATAATGGTCTGGCTTATGGGGCTGTCATCCGTAACCGTCGCGAATATGCAACCGAATATGCGGTGTTTGACCGGATCGGACCGGATGGAGCCATTAGCCCGGTCAAGAGCTATGATATGACGGAACTGGAGTTGAAATTCCGTTATGCCAAGGATGAAAAGTTCTACCAGACACGTAACCTTCGCTATCCGATTACTTTCGATGCGCTGATCTTCAATTTCAGCCATGTAATGGCAAAGAAAGATTTGCTGGGTTCATCGTACGATTATCACCGTACGGATATCGGTATTCAGAAGCGTTTCTGGTTCTCGGCTTTCGGTTATGTCGATCTTATCACGAAAGCGGGAAAAGTATGGAACAAGGTTCCATATCCTTTGTTGATCCTGCCGAATGCAAATCTTTCGTATACGATCCAGCCGGAATCTTATACGAACATGAATGCGATGGAGTTCATCAGCGACGAATATGCCTCCTGGGATTTGACATATTACATGAACGGAAACTTGTTGAACCGCCTGCCGCTTGTCAAGAAGTTGAAATGGAGAGAAGTATTCTGTTTCCGCGGCCTATGGGGACATCTGACCGACAAGAACAATCCGATGAATGGGGGAGAGGGGCTGTATCTTTTCCCTAACGGTTCGTACACCTTGGGCAAAGCTCCTTATATGGAAGCCAGTATCGGCATTGAAAACATCTTTAAGTTCCTTCGCCTTGATTACGTATGGCGTTTGAACTATCGCGACCATCCGGGTATCCAGACGAAAGGGGTTCGGTTCATGATGCGAATGTCATTCTGATATTATGTTTTTTCAGGCACGGATTTCACGGACAACTGTTTTCTTTTCGTGGTGGTTTCCGTGTAATCCATGCCTAAATTATAGAAAGTTGGATTTATTTCCCTTCTTAGAAAGCCTCTGTCATATTCATATAGACCTGCATGCCCGGCTGCCCGGGTTCTTTCCCTACGTCCAGTCTGAAGTTTTTTCCCGGTTGCATCTGAAAGCGGAGGCCGGCTCCGAAATTTAGTTTCCATTTATTCCAGTCAAAAGGAGTTTCCCCGATCGTTCCGGTTCCGACCCATGCCACAAAACCGCATTTTGCCCAAAAATTCCCGCTTTTGTATTTGGCCGGAGAGCCGAACATATGACGGTATTCAACGATTCCGTAAGCCATCGACTTGTCCCGGTACTTGCCCATATAGTAACCACGAAGGTCGAAAGGAGAACCGAAAGTCGGGAGTTCCGTAAAAGGAATGTCCCCTAAGCCGATCTGGCTTTTGGCAATCCAGGCAAGCGTACTGCGTGGACGAAATACGTTTTTAAACTGTCGGTATTCAAGCTCGATGATCTCGTAGTTATAAGCGCCTCCCCAATATTTACCGAACAATTTGAAATTAGCTCCTAACAACATACCGCGCGTAGGTGTCGCCACATCATCACGAGTGTCATATTGGATAAGTCCGCCGATACCGACGTTGAAGTATTTCCTTTTGAACTGTTGGAAATAGGGATCTTCCTCCATCACCGGATTAACATCCGAAACCTTTGTGTAGTTCAAGTCAAACAAGCCGCCTAAATAAAAATGTGGGCGGACTTCCCATACGAATCGGGGGTACAATTGAAAATAGCTTCGATGAAACCGAGTAGTGGAATCACCCCTTTCGAGATTCTCCGCCTTTTCAAATCCTTTCCCGTAATAGTGTGAAGGCTCGTTCCGATAACCATAATTCATATAGATACGGAAACGGTTTTCATTGAAGAAAAACGTTCCAGCGCCAGCTACAACAATGGTCCCATTTATAGACAGGTTCAAACCGGCAGGCAGGAAAGAACGTTGGGAAATAGTGTCTTGTTTATTCATTCGGAAGCTGGCAAGGACGGCACCACCCACACCGAACGAAGCTTCTGGTGTATATGAAGGACCGCCCAGTACAGACCACCATATGTTTTTGTGGGCCCGGATGGAATCTTTACGCAATTGACGATAGTAACGTTTCAACTGCTTTTCGTTCAATTCCACTCCGTCTACGATGACAGTCTTCTTTCGAGGCACGGTATCTGAAGGAGTCATTATTTCTTCAGAGGAGAGCGCAACGATATCGCGTTGTTCCTGAGCCTTTGCTGGCAAAGAAATCGCAAGTAAAGAGGCTCCCGCAAATACAACAATATATTTAAGCATTGACTAATCCTATTAATGAGGGCAAATGTAGAAAAAAAATCGGATTTATTTCAGAGGGGCAAACGGAACCAAAAGGTCAGCCTTTCATCTTGCTGTAGATCTACATCTATTATTTCCCCGAATTTGTCGGTAATCATGGCAATATAGCATGGGCTGTACAAAAAACGATTGTTTGTGTAAACAAACCATGTGTATTAATTGTTATTAATTTAGAGATATTGTTTAATAACAGAACCTGGCAACCTTAAGAAGTCCTGACTGGCAGGCACACGAAGATGAAAATTCAGTTTGAAATTAAGGAAAAATTGCCTGAGATTATTGCAGAAATAATGCATTCAGACAAGTGGCAAACGAAAATTCTTGAAAAAATGCATGGACTGGAGCGGATAACGATCAAGGATCCGAACTATAAGTCAGAAGCTTGTATCGAAATCTGGCAACATGAAATCCATATCCGGACAGCATGGTCCAATTATACTTATCGTATTTTTACGCGTGGAAATGCCGTCTGGTGTGAATACATCGGAGCCTATCGCGGTTTACTCGAACAGAAGCTCTTGCCGTCTCTTACCCCCAAAATGAATATTTTGGATTCGGAAGTAGTGGAAAGTTCATTAACTGGGAATAAGAGGCAGACCTTGCGTACTTATAGTTCGGAGAACTTGAAATTGAAGAACTTCCGTCGCGATAATTTCAAAGAAGAATATAATGTCACATCTCCGCAGGATCATCCGACTGTTGTATATGACGAATATATAAAGGAAGGGATGCCAATGCCTTCTCCCTATGGGGACAGTCAGCAAAGTAAATAACTACAAAAAGAAAGCACTTGGCTTCAGAACCAAATGCTTTCTTTTTGTAGTTATTTGTCACTTTCGACAATATCTGTGTCGGTCGGTATCTAAAGTTCCAGCGATGAAATTGTCCCACTGCCATAAGTTCTGGTTTATCGACAGACAGGTATATGTGAAATAAGATTAATGATATGTTGCAAAACATATCATTTTTGATCTGTTTATGCGATAAAACATATAAAAAACCTTGCTTTTCGGCTGAAAAGTGTTATATCATTTGGCTAAATAGGGCTTTTGCCTGTATATTTGCAGCCGTTAAAAACAAGAAAGCGATCCTTTAGCGAAGGTGAAGCCCTTGTTTATTTCCTGAAAATCAGGAGTCGGAGAAAAAGGCAATTAAAGGATGCTCCGATTAAGTTTAACATAAAAATGATGATATGAAAGTAAGAGCTTATGTTCTCTTTGTTGCGGTTGCATTGCTTGCTGTGTCTGCCGGAACTAAAAACGCAAAGCCGACAGTCGGCATTAACCCTGGCGACTTTGCTCCGAGAATAGAGTCTTTAGGAACCGAGAGCAATTTCAGTTTTCAAAATCATTCAGGACGTTACACATTGCTGAATTTCTGGGCAACTTACGATGCTGAATCGCGGGCTCGTAACGTTCAATTATGGAATGAAGTCAACAAGTTGAGTTCAGACAAGATTGCAATGTATTCGATCTCTTTAGACGAGAAAGAATCCATTTTTACTGAAACGGTAAAAGCCGACAAATTGGAAGGTACAAAGCAATTTCATGAAGAACTTGGCAGAAAGTCAGAATTGTTTGGGAAGTATAACCTGCAAAAGGGATTCTGTAACTTCCTGATTGACGACAAGGGGGTTATTATTGCTGCCAATGTAGCCCCGGAAGATCTGACGAAGGTATTGAAGAAGGGTTAATCAGCAGATTATTAGCAAAAAAGAGTTGTCCTTATCAAAAGGGGCAGCTCTTTTTTTATTATATTAGTCTATTTTGTTGATTCTTCTTAGTAAGTAGTGCGGTGCGTATGCACTGTTTAATGGTGCCTTTGTCATCATATCCTCGGCAACTGTTCATCACTGAGCATATCGACGATCCTGTAATTGCCATACAACGTTTTCATTTTAACCAGTGCATAGCCTTTTTCCTGAATACAGCCGATAACAGCTGCGTTCTTTCCTTCCGGATAATTCTGCATGACGGCAAGAGCCTGCTCCGTCTTTTCATCCGGTAAGATCACCAGCACCAGTCCTTCGTTGGCGATATGAAGCGGATCAAGTCCTAAAATCTCTGAAGCGCCGCGCACGGCATCGGGAATCGGGAGCAATGTGGACACCTTTGGGAACGACGCCGATTACGCATCCGCCATGATCTTGTTCCAACAAGGATTTGCGGAAAGCAGGATAGAAGATGCTGCTTATCAGTTGGTGCGTCATTCGTCCGCCGCCACCGTGTGCCAATAACACACAGTCGGAATCGGAGAAAGGAATGGGACAATTTGTCGTTATCATATTCTGTATCTATTTATATCTATAGTAAGCAGCACAAACCCCTTCCGAAGAAACCATCGGTGCACCGATCGGATGCTCGGGTGTGCAAATCGTTCCAAAGAAAGGGCAGTCTTTCGTTTGTTTTGTTCCTCGCATAATATCACCAGCGATGCACTGTCTCTTTTCCACGCTCGACGCAAGATCGTCAAAGCACTTTTTATACGCCTCCGTGTCTGCCGAGAGAAGAAGGTATGAGGCATCCTTGTGAAAGGGATTACATTTGTCAAAACATAAATGAAGAAGATGAAAGAGGAGGAAGTTGTCATATCAGTCCTGACCATTCAAGGTTTGGTACAAAGTGTCGGTTTCCGTCCGTTTATCTATCGGATCGCCAGTGAAATGAATATCTGTGGAGAAGTGGACAACCGGAATAATGGGGTCTGTATCCGTACGGCCCTTACTCCCGTGCAACGGGAACTCTTCATCGAACGCATACGTCGCGAACATCCGAAGGTGGCTTCCATACATAGGATAACCGTTTCGGAAAGGATAGAAGTTAGGAATCCATATATGGGTTTTCGTATTACTCCCAGTCGGTCGGAATCGGACGAGGTGACGCAGGTTGCTCCCGATATTGCCGTCTGTCCCGAATGCTTACGTGACCGGAAGACACAAGCGCAGCGCTTGCAATACCCTTTTGTCAACTGTGCGCATTGCGGACCTCGTTTTTCTATCATCCGTGATCTGCCTTATGATAGGAGCCGAACAACCATGTCAGCTTTCTCGATGTGTCCGTCCTGCCGAAAAGAATATATAACGGTCAGCGACCGGCGTTTTCATGCTGAGCCTGTTGCCTGTAACCATTGCGGTCCGTCTTATTACGCCTTATATAATAAGGTAAAGGTAACAGACTATTCGGAACTGCTCAACCTTTCATCCCGTTTGCTTCGTGAGGGTGAAGTGATTGCCGCGAAAGGGATAGGAGGCTATCACCTGATTTGTGATGCGAGGAGTGAAAAGGCAGTTTCCCGGCTACGGGATATCAAGCAGCGGGATGGCATGCCTTTTGCCGTACTGTTTCGGGATATAGAGAATATCCGCCGATACGTTTTCTCGAATGGGGTGGAAGAAAAGGCTTTGCTTTCCTGGCGTCGCCCGATCGTTCTGTTGAAGCAACTCCGGCTGTTGGCTTCGTCCGTCAATCCGGGAATGGAGACATTAGGATGTATGCTTCCTTATATGCCGCTCCATTCCGATTGGTTTGAACGGTTGGATACACCCGCATTGGTGATGACGAGTGGCAATATCAGCGAATGTCCGATAACCATTACCCCCGAAGAGGCAGAAAAGCAATTGGCCGGTAAAATACCCCTCTTGCTCCACCATAACCGGGTGGATGACTCTGTGTTACAGGTCTGTGGCGGTCAGTCCTGCTTGATACGTCGTTCGCGAGGATATGTGCCGGAACCGTTCTTTGCTGACGTTCCGGTTGAAGGAATCTTGGCTTTCAGAGCCGAAAAGGTAAATACGTTTGCTTTAGGGGAGGGAGAAACGATTCTGCAAAGCCAGTATATCGGTGACCTAAAGAATTGGGAGACCTTTCGATTCTATAAGGAATCACTTGAACGTTTTCAACATCTTTTTCGTTTCCGGCCATCCCTTTTGGTCTGCGATCTGCACCCTGACTATCTTTCCAGTGCGGGCCGGTTATTCGATGCCGTTTCATCTTTACTGGGCGTCTGCGATGTCTCCACGCATCAGGCGGAAGCACCTGTTAAGCTGGAACAACTGGCTTCCGATGAATATCAAAGTCGTTATTCTGTTTTAATAGAAAAGGAGTCTATCTCCATGCGTCCCGTATTGGAAGGAATATTGGAAGATCTGGCAGCCGGAGTTCCGGTAACCTGGTTATCCGCCCGTTTTCATAATACGTTGGCATGGCTTTTGGTAGAGATGGCGAAACAGTACAGGATGCAGACCGGAACGGACAAAGTCGTGATCTCAGGTGGCTGTTTTCAGAATAAACGTCTGACGGAACAGTTGCAGCGCATGTTTGCCGAAGCTGGTATCCCGCTGTTCGTACCGGGACATATACCCTGTAATGACGGAGGTGTGGCGGTCGGGCAACTGGCAATAGCGGCTTCCCGGAAGAGGCAGTTATAGTATGAATGCAAAACATATATGTTTTGAAAACGAATCATATATGTTTTGATTGCAAAACACCTATGTTTTAAATGAAGTAGTTATATCGTTAAAGTTATGCATGAATTGTCGATCGCTCAAAGTATCGTTCAGCTATCCGAACAGCAGGCTCGCGAACATCATTCTTCGCAGATAGAAGAAGTGGAGCTTGAGATAGGGTGTCTTGCCGGAGTATAGCTGCAAACATTGGAGTTTGCGATGGAAAGTGCAGTTAAAGGCACTTTGCTTGAAAAAGCGAAGATAATCCGCCGCTATGTAGACGGAGAAGGGCAGTGCTGCGATTGCGAAACGGTCTTTCCTATCGGGAATTTGTTTTCTCCCTGTCCTAATTGTGGTTCTTATTTGATAAATATAACAAAAGGGCGGGAACTTCGGATTAAATCAATTGTTATAAAATAAAAAGACAAACGCTTATGTGTGGAACTTGCGGATGCGGAGAGCATCATCATCACGATCACCTTCATGACCATGAATACTGGCACGGACATGAACATCACCACCGTCATCACGGTGAAGGGAAAGTAATAACGCTGGAACAGGATATTCTCCAGCGCAATAATCTGTTGGCTGAACGTAACAGAGGCTATTTTGAGGCGAAATATATTTTTTGTCTGAATCTGATGAGTTCTCCAGGTTCCGGCAAAACGACATTATTGGAAGAAACGATACGCCAGTTGAATTCTGATGCCACTCTCGTTTGTCCTGCCATGTTCGATTTGGGAGAAGCGAAGAAAGTCGTTATCGTCAGTACCACCGAAGGGGATGACAAGCCGTTGAAATATCCTCATATCTTCTTGGAGGCAGATATCTGTGTGATCAACAAAATCGATTTGGCGCCTTATCTGGATACGGATGTGGAGACGTTGCGGAATAATGCCTTGAAAGTAAACCACCACTTGCAACTATTCGAAGTGTCTGCGACAAAAGGCACAGGAATGGATGCCTGGTGTGATTGGTTGGTGAAAGAGTGTGCAAAATGTAAATAATTTACCCCAGATTTGATGGATAAACGGAGAAATAGACTATATTTGTTCCCGTTCATTGAATCAATTTAATCAAAATGTCATGATTAACCGAGAATTAATTAATCCTCAGAGCATCGTAGTGGTGGGAGGATCCAATAATGTACATAAACCGGGTGGCCGTTTGGTTCGCAATCTACTAGACGGGAAGTATAAAGGCGAACTATATGTCGTAAATGCTAAAGAAGACGATGTGCAGGGCCTGAAATCCTATCATTCAGTGCATGATATCCCAGAGACGGAACTGGCAATCATTTCTATTCCCGGTCCGGCCTGTCCGGAAGCTGTGGATGTGCTTGCCAAACAGAAAAACGTAAAGGCGTTCATTGTCATTTCGGCTGGTTTCGGAGAGGAAACGCATGAAGGGGCGATTCTGGAAGAACAGATGCTGAAAAGTATTAACGAAGCCGGTGCTTCATTGATCGGTCCGAATTGCATCGGTCTGATGAATATGCATTATCATGGTGTTTTTACTCAGCCGATTCCCGAATTTCATGCAGACGGGGTCGATTTTATTTCCAGTTCTGGCGGTACGGCACTTTTCATTATTGAATCGGCTCTGACAAAAGGACTCCGTTTTTCTTCGGTTTGGTCTGTCGGTAACTCCAAGCAGATCGGAGTGGAAGAAGTGATCGAATATATGGATCGCAACTTTGACCCGGTCCTTGACTCCAAAATAAAGATGCTCTATATCGAGCAGATCAAAAATCCGGATAAGCTCTTGTATCATGCTTCTTCCCTGATTCGCAAGGGTTGTCATATCGCAGCTATAAAAGCGGGTAGTACGGATGTCGGTAAGCGTGCCGCATCTTCCCACACAGGAGCGATTGCCAACTCGGACTCGGCGGTGGAAGCCCTGTTTCGCAAAGCGGGTATTGTGCGTTGTTTCAGCCGTGAAGAATTAACAACCGTTGCCAGTATCTTTACCTTGAAAGAAGTGAAGGGTAAAAACTGTGCGATTATCACGCATGCCGGAGGTCCGGCAGTAATGTTGGCGGATGCACTGGAAAAGGGACGGCTGAACGTTCCTAAGCTGGACGGTCCGCTTGCCGCAGAATTGAAATCCAAACTATATCCGGGAGCTGCTGTCGGCAATCCGATAGATATTATCGGTACAGGTACTCCCGAACATTTGGCCACCGCTATCGATTTCTGTGAGAACTGTTTCGAAGATATTGACCTGATGATGGTTATCTTTGGCAGTCCGGGTTTGGTAAAATTATACGATACTTATGAAGTGCTTCATAAGAAAATGGAGGAGTGCAAGAAGCCGATTTTTCCGGTATTGCCATCCATCGTAACAGCGGGTCCGGAAGTGAAAAGTTTCGTGAAGAAAGGTCATGTGAACTTTTCGGATGAAGTGACGTTGGGTACAGCCCTCTCGCGTGTGCTCAACACGCCGAAGCCCATGAGTACGGATATACAGTTGTATGGTGTTGACGTGCCCGAAGTTCGCCGTATTATCGACCGGTTGCCGGGCAGCGGTTATTTGAATCCTGAAGAAGTCCGTACTTTGCTGAAAGCGGCCCAGATACCGTTGGTAGAAGAGTTCACGTCGACTGACCGCGACGAACTGGTCGCTTTCGCCAAGAGAGTTAAGTTCCCGGTTGTAGCCAAGGTAGTCGGTCCTATACATAAGAGCGATATGGGGGGCGTTGCCTTGAATATCCGAAGTGAGGAGCATCTGATATTCGAATATGAACGGATGATGCGTCTGCCTGATGTGACGGCCGTTATGGTACAACCGATGTTGAAAGGGCAGGAGTTGTTCTTAGGAGCTAAGTATGAAGACCGGTTCGGTCATGTCGTGCTTTGCGGTCTGGGAGGCATTTTTGTCGAAGTGCTGAAAGACGTCTCTTATGGTCTATCACCTCTGTCGTATGACGAAACTTATTCCATGATCCGTTCCCTGCGCGGTTATCCTATTATAAAGGGAACACGCGGCCAGCGGGGAGTGGATGAACAGCAGTATGCGGATATCATAGTCCGCCTGTCCACATTGCTCCGTTTTGCATCCGAAATCAAGGAAATGGACATCAATCCTCTTGTTGCGACTGAGCGGGGGTTGTTTGCCGTAGATGCACGTATACGAATTGAGAAGTGATTGATCTTGGATAAATTTCTGATACTAAATGTCCTGTATTCCGAAAGTCTTATAAAAAACTTTTGGAATACAGGACATTTCTTTTAGGCTTTAAAAATTCCCGCACGCAAATGTAGTTATTTACCGAATATGGATGGTAAAAAATAGTTGTAAAACATCTAAAATTATTTAACCATACATGCGAATGCGATCTTTAAATAGCATATATTTGCAGCATTGCAATCTGGAGATAGCAAAACTAAAATCTAAAATTAAATACTGTCGAATATGGAAAGAAAAAGAGTTTACACATTCGGAAATGGAAAAGCCGAAGGTAAAGCAGATATGAGAAATCTGCTGGGTGGTAAAGGTGCTAACCTTGCCGAAATGAATCTGATTGGTGTTCCGGTTCCTCCGGGTTTTACTATTACCACAGAAGTATGTTCCGAATATTATGATTTAGGAAAAGACAAAGTGGTTGAATTGTTGAAATCAGACGTTGAAAAGGCAATCGCCAATATTGAGACGTTGATGAATTCAAAGTTTGGAGATGTTGCCAATCCGTTGTTGGTATCCGTTCGTTCCGGTGCACGTGCATCTATGCCGGGTATGATGGACACAATCCTGAATTTAGGTTTGAACGATGAAGTGGTGGAAGGACTAAGCCGTAAGACGAACAATCCTCGGTTTGCATGGGATTCATATCGCCGTTTCGTACAAATGTACGGAGACGTCGTGTTGGGTATGAAACCGACCAACAAGGAAGATATCGATCCATTTGAAGCAATTATCGAAGAAGTCAAGGAAGCGAAAGGAGTGAAGCTTGACAATGAACTGGATGTGGAGGATCTGAAAGCACTGGTCGCTAAATTCAAAATGGCTGTCAAGGCTCAGACTGGTAAGGATTTCCCGACTTCCGCCTATGAACAACTTTGGGGCGCCATTTGTGCTGTGTTTGACAGCTGGATGAACGAACGCGCTATCCTCTATCGTAAGATGGAAGGGATTCCTGCCGAATGGGGCACGGCTGTCAGCGTACAGGCTATGGTGTTCGGCAATATGGGCGATACTTCCGCTACCGGTGTATGTTTCTCTCGTGATGCCGGTAACGGAGAAGACCTCTTCAATGGTGAATACTTGATCAACGCACAAGGCGAAGACGTGGTGGCTGGTATCCGTACACCGCAACAGATCACGAAGATTGGTTCGCAGCGTTGGGCGGAACGTGCTGGTATTTCAGAAGAAGACCGCGTCGCCAAATATCCTTCAATGGAAGAAGCCATGCCGGAAATCTATAGGCAACTGGACGAACTGCAAACAAAGCTGGAAAACCATTATCATGATATGCAGGATATGGAATTCACCGTGCAGGAAGGAAAACTGTGGTTCCTGCAAACCCGTAACGGAAAACGTACCGGTGCTGCAATGGTTAAAATCGCAATCGACTTGTTGCATCAAGGTATGATTGACGAGAAGACAGCATTGAAACGTATCGAACCGAATAAACTGGATGAACTGCTTCACCCGGTATTCGACAAGGTGGCCGAGAAACAGGCGAAAGTTTGGGTGAAAGGCTTGCCGGCATCTCCGGGAGCGGCAACAGGGCAGATCGTGTTCTTCGCCGATGATGCGGCAAAATGGCATGCTGACGGAAAGAAGATCGTAATGGTCCGTATCGAAACATCCCCTGAGGACCTGGCTGGTATGGCTGTTGCTGAAGGTATTCTGACTGCTCGTGGTGGTATGACTTCGCATGCTGCCGTTGTTGCACGCGGTATGGGTAAATGCTGCGTATCCGGTGCCGGAGCTTTGGAAATCGATTATAAGAATAAGACCGTAGAAGTCGATGGTATTAAGCTGAAAGAAGGCGACTATATTTCTATAAACGGTACGACCGGTACGGTTTATGTCGGAAAGGTAGAGACGAAGGCTGCCGAACTGTCCGGTGATTTTGCCGAATTGATGACTTTGGCAGATAAATATACGAAGTTACAGGTTCGCACGAATGCCGATACTCCGCACGATGCTACGATCGCACGCAATTTCGGTGCTGTAGGTATTGGTTTGTGCCGCACGGAACATATGTTCTTCGAAGGTGAAAAAATCAAAGCCATGCGTGAAATGATCCTGGCGGAAGATGCGGAAGGGCGTAAGAATGCACTGGCAAAGATCCTGCCTTACCAGAAGGAGGACTTCAAAGGTATTTTCAAGGCAATGGCAGGTTGTCCGGTAACCGTGCGTCTGCTCGATCCTCCTTTGCATGAATTCGTTCCTCATGATCTGAAAGGTCAGGAAGAAATGGCTGAAGCAATGGGCGTATCGGTAAAAGAGATCCAGAAACGAGTTGAATCATTATGTGAACATAACCCGATGTTAGGACATCGGGGTTGCCGTTTGGGTAATACATATCCCGAAATCACAGAAATGCAGACACGTGCCATTTTGGGAGCCGCTCTTGAACTGAAGAAGGAAGGTATTGAAGCTAAACCTGAAATCATGGTTCCGCTGACGGGTATCTTATACGAATTCAAGGAACAAGAAAAAGTGATCCGTAAAGCTGCCGCACAGTTGTTTGAAGAAATGGGAGACAGCATCGACTTCAAGGTCGGTACGATGATCGAAATTCCGCGTGCGGCATTGACTGCCGACCGTATTGCTTCTTCTGCCGAGTTCTTCTCGTTCGGTACAAACGACTTGACACAGATGACCTTCGGTTACTCTCGCGACGATATCGCTTCCTTCCTGCCTGTTTATTTGGAAAAGAAGATTCTGAAAGTCGATCCGTTCCAAGTTCTCGATCAGAATGGAGTGGGACAGTTGGTGCGTATGGCTACAGAAAAGGGACGTGCTATCCGCCCGGATCTGAAATGTGGTATCTGTGGCGAACATGGCGGTGAACCTTCTTCTGTGAAGTTCTGCCACAAAGTAGGACTGAACTATGTATCCTGTTCACCCTTCCGCGTTCCAATTGCACGTATCGCAGCGGCGCAGGCTGCTATAGAAGACTGATCCGGTTATGAATGTTCGATTTCATAATAGTGAAATTGGAGTTCCATGACTATGAAAATAAAGTTCCATGCCTGTGAAACAAAAGTTTCATGGGTATGGAATTTTTATTTTATCGTAGTATCCGATGATTTTCGAGAATAATTTATGAAAAAAAGTACCGAAGAAATCACAAAATAATGTACATTTGTTTTTTGATGATGAACGAATAAACAATATCTACGTATGGAGCGATATTTAATAATTAAGACGAGAGATGAATTATTGCGTATCAAAATAGGGCAGATCCTCTATTTTGAAGCAGATAGAAATTACACTAAACTACTTTTATCTAACGGAATTCAATTCACATTTGCAATCAACATAGGAAAAATTGAAGAAATATTGGAGAAACAAGTCGCAGGTTGTAACACAATCCTGATGCGTGTAGGTAAAAGCCATATCATTAATAAAAATCACATCTTGCAGATAAATTTACCCAAGCAGAAGCTATTATTGCTAACGCAGGATGGAAAACCGAGGGAGTTGGTGATATCCAAGGATCCCTTGAAGGTATTGAAAGATACGCTCGAAAAGGAAATGGGAAAACCTGAAGAACCAAAAGTTGTTACAGAATGATCATCAGAATTGGAAAAGCTAGCGATAATGATTTTGTAGTAAACGACCCTCATGTAAGCCGGTATCATGCAAAGCTGATCCGTGAAGAGGGGGGATGTTGGCTACTTGAAGATTTGGGATCGACAAACGGAACATTTGTCAATGGTGCCCAGATCGTTAAGAAGCATGTTACTCCCAGCGATACGATCAAGCTGGGAGATAATTATGTGTTAAACATTTCCGAAGCCTTGAAGTCCAACAACGATTACAGCGAAGAGTTTGCTGCGCTGAAGCAAGTTTACGATAATTACATTCAAGCAAAGGTTAAGATACAATCTTCTAATCAATTTAAGACCAGATTATTCCAGTCTCTTCCATTTGCTCTTCCCGGTGTAGTGGGGGTTGTGATCGGTTTCCTAGGGAAAGGAAGTCCGGAACTGTTCGGATTGAGTCTGTTTATTACGATCTGTGCTCCGACCGTCGGTATCTACCTGGGTGCGAAACAGTCGGCCAAGATCCCACAGTTGCTGCAAGATCTGACCAATCAATTCAAAATCGATTATGTTTGCCCCAAATGCGGAACGTTTTTGGGTGAAATACCCTGGGAATCATTGCGCAATAGAAAACAATGCCCGATGCCTTCTTGTAAAGCTAAATGGGTGAGCGAATAAGAATCTGTTTCATATACTAAAAGTAATACTTTCGTACAGTAAACCCAAACATTTGATTATAAGGAACTATTTTGTGCTTGGATGTCAGCTCGTTTCCCTACTTTTGTTTCCAGAAAATTTAATTATAACATTTTATGCAAGAAGAGGATTACACATTCGTGACTTTAGACAGCGACGATGCTATACTGACCGACGCTGTTATTGTGGATGTGGACGGGGAAAACGACTTGTCGGATGTTGTAATGATTGACGAAAGTATTGATGTTTCTGATTTTATTACATTATCCGATGACACTATTATGTTGTCCGACGCAGATATGCTGGATACATATTCAACCGATATTGACGGATCTGATATATCGTTCATTTTATGATTTCCGTTAAATGTCCACATTGCCATGTTGGGTTAAAGGTAGACGAGGGGAAAATTCCCCTCGATATCACCTCTTTCAAATGCCCGAAGTGCAGACAACCGATTCCAGTCTCTTTGCTATCTATGGAGAAAGGAAGTGTCGCATCTGAATCGGAAACGGTTCTGATACAGCCTTTTCGTATGACGACCGGACATCTCTCTGTAATTGCAAATGCTGATACGCCGGAGCAAACTTTCCCTCTTCAGGAAGGTGTCTATATCATCGGACGAAAATCCAAGGCATCTACTGCTACGATCGGTATTGTGACGGCTGATAAATCAATGAGCCGAGAACATATCCGGATCGAGGTAAAAAAAGATGCCAAAGGAGGCTATAAACATTATCTTTCTGACAATAATAGTAAAAATCATACGTTATATAATAGCAATTACTTAGAGAATGGAGAGATTGTCGTACTCAATAATAATGATGAAATTATTATTGGTCGCACAGTTCTCCGATTTAATGAATAAAAATAGTCTATGCTATGAATATAACGATCGGCAACCCCTGGGCAGTCAGTGAAAAAGGAGGCAGATTGAATAATGAAGATTCTATCTTTCCTTTGCCGGAAACGGCAAATTCCAATCAAAACTTATTTTTGGTATGTGATGGTGTCGGGGGGGCTGAAAAAGGGGAGATTGCAAGTTCATTGGCTTGCGAGTCTTTCCAGACTTTTTTCTCAACTTTTCGTGAAGGTGAGCCGAACGCAGATTTTATAAATAAAGCGATTCGTTATACCGAAGCACGTTTTGATGACTATGTAGCAATTCATCCGGAAGCCAAAGGAATGGCAACCACCTTGACCATGACCTTTGTAGGTACGACCGGCATAACCTTGGCGCATGTGGGGGACAGTCGGATTTACCATTTCCGGAAAGGAGAAATCTTGTTCCAGACTGAAGATCATTCATTGGTTAATTCGTTAGTGAAATTAGGAAAAATCACCCATGAAGAGGTTGCACATCACCCACAGCGGAATGTGATCATACGGGCTATCCAAGGGACGGACCGTCCGACAGAGGCTGATGTCGTACTTTTGGATGATATCAAGGCTGGTGATTTTTTGTTCATGTGTTCGGATGGTGTACTCGAACGTCTTAACAATGATGAGCTTTCGGATATATTCAAGCATTTAGGTGGTCCGGAAGAGATTAAAAACGCAATCATGTCCGCTTGTAGCGGGAAAACACACGATAACTTTTCTTTTTATATCATACCTATACAAAATGTGTTAGATTCCGCAGGAATTAAACAAAATATTCTTTCATTCCTTTATTCTTTTATATAAATAACGTAATTTTGGCAGACTAATAGAATTGCGCATAGTATAGTTATGAATTTGCCAAACGGACATGTTCTTCAGAATGGAAAATATCGGATCACTCATGTAATCGGTCAGGGCGGCTTTGGTATAACATACAAAGGCGTCTGGTATACGGAGGTGAAGGGATCGTTAGGAACCGTACAGACAGAGGTGCCTATTTGCATAAAAGAATACTTCTTTAAAGACTATTGTTACAGGGAAGCAGAATCATTTGCTGTCAAGGTGCATTCCGAGACAGGAAGGGTTCTTTTCGATAAATTCAAAGAGAAACTTATCAAGGAAGCCAAAATTCTTTCTGAAGTTCACCATCCTCATATAGTGAATGTGCTGGAAGTTTTCGAAGAAAACGGCACGGCTTATATTGCCATGGAATATATTCCCGGTTGTTCACTCAAATATATGATGGACAGGGAAGGCATATTGCCGGAACCGAAAGTCCTCAGATATGTTCGCCAGATAGGAGAAGCACTCCAGTTTGTACATGAAAAGAACATTCTTCACTTGGATATCAAACCCAGCAATATCCTGATTGACTCGTCAGGGAAAGCACGTCTGATTGATTTCGGTGTGAGCAAGCGATATGACATCGAGCAACAGGAAACAAGTACGACCATGCTTACCTTATCAAAAGGATTTGCCTCGATCGAACAATACGATAACGAAGGAACACAAAGTTTTTCACCCTGTCCGGATATCTATTCGCTCGGTGCTACCATGTATAACCTTTTGACAGGGAAGATTCCGACCGAATCTATTTTGCGGGCAACACGTCCTTTGCAGAATCCGTCGGAACTGAACAGGAATATATCTCCTAAGACAGAAGCCGCTATAATCAAGGCAATGCAAATCATTCCGGCCGATCGTTTCCAAACGGTGGATGAAATGATGGCTGCATTAGATTTTCCTGCGGAAGAAGAAATACCTGCAAATGAGTTGCAAAATACAGACGGGCAGGAGGCGGATGGTGAGACAACGGTCATACATCCGAATGAGCAATCGCCTCTGAATGAGGAGGACGAAGATCGTACGATTATAAATAGCGAAGAAATTATTTCTCAGCCCTCTAAGAAAAAAAGAAAAGGGATGCTGATATCCGTGCTTATTGCTATATTTGCCAGTGCAGGATCTGTTGTCGCTTTTCTGGTGCTGGGGAACAAAACCTCTACGAAACCGGATGTAACGGAGTTGATTAGCCCGGTCGAAGAGGAAAAAGATTCAATAGGCATCTTTCAAGACACAACTGTTTCGGAGGTGAAAGAAGCATCTATGCTTAGCGAGAAGGATAAGAAAACAGAGGCAGCAATGGCCCGACAGCCGGAAAAGGTGACGCCCGTTGTTGTTGATGAACCCCGGAAGCAACCGGATACAAAGCAGGTTCCGGCTGAAGGAAATAAAATAACAATACAGCCAGTACAGCCTACTGCTGAAGAAATTGAGGCGAAATATGTCGCTTTAATAGCTTCTGGCAAGGAGAAGATGGGAAAAGCGGACTTTACGAACGCAAAGAAAGATTTCACGAAAGCGAAAGAAACCAAGTTGACGGAAGAGGTCGTACGTCTTTTGATTTCTTGTGATGAAAAGGAAGCAGCCAAACTTTTGGCCGACAGGAAAGCTCAATATGAGATGAAGAAAACTTTCGGGAACTTTACAATTGTACGAAAGAAATCGACCATGTTATATGGGGCGATCGATTCGGATGCGAACGAGCGTATACCATGTAAATATCGTAATGTCGGGATTGCCGAAAATGGCCGTGCTTTCGAACGTAAAGATGGTTTGTTCGATATCTATAATGCTGATGGCGTGTTGGTAAATGAAGGATCAACGTATTATTAACGTGTTTATGAAAAGACTTTGGATTTTAACTCTTTTTGTTGCGTTGCCGATGTGTTTGCTGGCTCAACAAAAAACAGAATATAACAGAAAAGGTGACGAGGCGATGAAACGCTTGGACTATAGCGATGCAAGGATGTGGTATGAAGAAGGTGTCGTGCAATGTGATCCTTACAGTATCGAGCAGCTCACATCGATTTGGTTAGCCAACCAGAGAATGCGTCCATCAATGCACAGTCTGATGAACAAGTGTCGGGCTTGTCTGGAACTGATGGCCAATAATGAGGATACAACAGCCATTTCGCAGCTGATAATCTATTATACCGAGGGGATAGGAACTTCCAAAAACGAAACTTTGGCCCAATCCTGGCAAGATCGTCTGGAAACACTTCGCAAACCGGTAGAGCCCGTTTTCTATCCTTCTGCCAACCCAATAAAGCCAGATACCCCCAAAGAACCGATGAAGTTCTTTATTGGTTATGCCTACTCCATAGAAGCACCTTATGGCTTGACAGTGGGAGGGGTGAAATCTCGTTTGGGTTGGTTCCTGCGTTTTAAGACCAATCTAGGTTTTAAGGAGTACGACGGGGAATGCCGGGGAACAGATGAGTTTGTCGGTCCTACTCCCGATAATCCGTTTTATTTCACGAATAAGAAAAAGGTGAATAACTATGCCGGTACAGCTGGTTTGGTTGTAAAATGTACATCCTGGTTATATACGTCCGTAGGTTTAGGATATGGCAGTCGGGAATTATTATGCGAATATATCACAATCGATAATTCGGATTATAGAATAGAAAAATCCTATTGGGCGAAGAATTTGGATTATTCTTATAGCGGGTTAGCTGCCGATCTGGATGTAATGGTTAAGTTCGGTCCTGTGTTTGTAAGTGCAGGGTGCAATACGTTGAATTTTAAATATGTTGATTTGAATGCCGGTGTCGGTCTGTTTTTCTAATAAGAATTATTTATGAAACACATATACTCAATCTTTTTATCAGCTGTTTCACTTTTATGGATGCTTTCCGGATGTGTGGAAGATCCGGATATGGATACGCGTTTGCAGAAAGCAAAGGCTCCGGAGGTTTCCGAGACTTCAATGGAAGGAGAAGCATATGCTTCTTCGATCACTTTAAAGGCTCAAATAATGAAAGAGAACGGTTTGCCAGTAAAAGAATGTGGGGTTTGTTGGAGTACCCAAACAGGAACGGAGCCGCTTGAAAACATGCGTAACAAGCGATATACAAAAGCTGATAAAATAGAAAACCACAATTTTACAGCTACCATATCCAATTTGGAAGATAGTACAAAATATTATGTATATGCTTATGCTATTAATGATATAGATACTGCATTTTCAAAAACAGAAGGAGCGTATACAACAATAAATGGTATTGGAGAAGTTGCGACTTTGGATGTGGATAGTGCCACAGTAAAAGCAACTTCCACTTGGGTAAAAGGGAAAGTTAAGAATCGGGGAGTCGGCATTGAGAAATTAGGTTTCTACTATAAGAAAAAGAAACAAACCGGAGATATCGAACCCTCGGATCAAGATTCCGTTATCACATACGAAGGGAGTGACTTGGCAACTGTCGATACTTTCTCCTGCCAGATTACGAATCTGGAGCCGGAAACTTGGTATTATGTCCGTGCTTTTGCCAAAAATCAGTTTGGCGAGTTTGCTTTTAATGTGGACTCTTTTAGGACTACAGATGGCAAACCTTTTGTCGGTAAGTTGAGTCTGATAAAAGACAGTACGACTTTCACCACAGCCGATCTGTTTGCTTTCTTGATCAATGAGGGAGATGCACCTGTCAGTGCCTATGGTTTCTGCTGGAGTGTAGAAGAAGGGCCGACGATAGATGCTGATACAATCATTTGTACGAGCCTTGAGGATGATGGTAAATTTACGGGAAGGATACAGGGATTGGAGTCTGCCAAAAAATATTATGCAAGGGCTTATGCCATAAATAACTTCGGCACAGTATATAGTGAAGAAGAAATTACGATTTCGACAAAAAGCGAGAAGCCGAATATTATAACATTCCCCATCACCCCTGATTCGATCAAAAGCGATGGAACAGTTCACATTGGCGGGGAGTTGCAGAATGGCGGAAACAGTGCTGCTACAGAGTGGGGAATTTGTTGGTCTTCAAGCAATAAGGAACCGAGTATCAAGGATAATCATGTTGCTGTAGATGATACGCTTTTCATGTATGCATTGCCTTCGTTAAAAGGTGCAACAATCTATTATGCAAGGACTTATGCTACTAACAAAAGTGGTTTGACTGGCTATGGAGAAGTTAAATCTTTTACTACTCCGAATATTTTTGAGAATAAAAATATTTATCCGGGAGCTAATAGGCAATTTTCTGCTGGATTTATCCTTAATGATCAAAACTCAGGTTCTCGTATCTATGTTGTAGGAGGAGACTTAGGTGGTGAACGGAGTAAAGAAATGTTTGGATATAATGTGCAGGCTGATGAATGGATTCCTATGGCTGAATGTCTAAATGCCTACTCTCAAATGAGTGCTGCTGTTTATAAGAATCAAGCCTATCTCCTTGGTGGTATAGACAAACAGACGATAGGGGCTAATTGCCAGATATACAATTTGGACAACAATTGGTCGGAACCTACTCAATATTCACTACCGGGAGGTCGTTTCGGTGCTGTCAGCTTTACTTATCGGGACTCTTTATATGTATTGGGAGGATCGGATGGAAGCAATAATATGAATGAGATATTGCGTTACGACCTGTCTTCACAGAATATAGATGGAAGTTGGGATGTAATCGCTAAATTCCCTGCTTATCAACGTGGTGGTATTGTTCAGGTTGTAGGAGATAAAGTTTATGCCGGATTGGGAGAAGGCGGAAATGGCATAAGAAGTGGTTTTTGGGAATCTTCCGATAGTTTGAAGATATGGAATCCGATATCTATTCCTGATAAAATAGGAAGTGTCTCATCTGGCGTTTATGATGAACAGAGAAACAGCTTTTTTATGATTGATAATAACGGGAAGATATGGGAATATAATCTGTCAAGTGGTGAATGGACAGCTCGTTCTTTATTGGGTTATCGCATGAACAATTACCATATGTTTATGTTAAATGGTATAATCTATATTTTAGGACAGGATCTATATTATGCCAACAAATTTATCAAGTATAATCCGATATGGGATAATTAATCATGAACAGAACAAAGATATTAGAAGAGATTCAAAAAAACGTAGAACTCTTGTCGACTACTGGTTTAGAGGCGTATAAATATATTCCGCTACACCAGAAACCTTCCCCGTCGGTGACGGCACTCAGGGAAATCATGAATTTGCTCCGCAAGGTTATTTTTCCCGGTTTCTTCGGAACGGAACAGGAGGCACAGACGGATTCCATACAATATTATACGGGTGTATATCTGGAGCAGGCCTACGACCTGTTGCAGGAACAAATCTATAATGGCTTGTGCTTTGAGGTCGAACGTTGTTGTGATTCCAAAGATCGTGCTTCTGAAATAGCCATTGCTTTTATCAATAAGGTTCCACATATCAAGTATCTTCTATCGACAGACGTGAAAGCTATCTTGGATGGTGATCCGGCAGCCAAAAGCCCCAGTGAGATTATTTTCTGTTATCCGGCAATTCATGCCATTCTTTATCAGCGCGTAGCACATGAGTTACTGAAGCTCGGTGTGCCTGTGATTCCACGTATTATAACGGAAATGGCCCATTCGGATACAGGAATAGACATTCATCCGGGAGCGCAAATCGGAGAATATTTCAGTATCGATCATGGTACGGGGGTTGTGATCGGGCAGACGGCTATAATCGGTAATCATGTCCGCCTTTATCAAGGTGTGACATTGGGTGCAAAAAGCTTTACCTTGGACGAAGAAGGATTGCCTTTGGACGTACCGCGCCATCCGATTATCGAAGATTATGTTACAATCTATTCCAATGCCTCCATTTTAGGGAGGATCACTATTGGTCACGGCTCCGTGATTGGTGGTAACATCTGGCTTACCCATAGCGTTCCACCTAATTCCAAAGTATTGCAGACACGTGCTGTCGAAGATAAATAGCAGAGGGCGGCATATTGTTTTCACTTTCATTTCAAAACCCATAGCTTTAGGCTCCATAACCCATAGCATTAGATACCCTAAAGCTATGCTTTATTAATCCCCTAACGATTTTTGCACAATAGCCTTGGGATTAAAGAGAAAAGATAGGCTTTATTCCGGAAAAATATGTATGTTTGCAGATATACCTTATTTGAGCGAATTATACCTTAAAATAGTGTAGACCATGAATAAAGTGAAAACATTGGATGATCTTCGGAAGATGCGTGAAACCTTGCGCTCGACCTTGGATATTAGAGAAAAAAGTAATCATCCTGAACAAATGGTACAGATCCGGATATCTATGGCAACTTGCGGGATCGCTGCCGGAG
This sequence comes from Parabacteroides sp. MSK.9.14, assembly GCF_019041495.1. Classification (NCBI taxonomy): domain Bacteria; kingdom Pseudomonadati; phylum Bacteroidota; class Bacteroidia; order Bacteroidales; family Tannerellaceae; genus Parabacteroides; species Parabacteroides sp. MSK.9.14. Next base: position 116,955 of record NZ_JAHPXO010000003.1, on the reverse strand, counting down.
CCAAAGAGATCATGAATTATTTCATTGAAGCACTGGATCGTGAAAAAGTAGATGCATTGGTGACACAAACCGGATGCATGGGGTATTGCTATGCCGAACCGACTGTCGAGGTTACCCTGCCAGGTAAAGAACCTCTTGTTTTCGGACATGTGAAGAAAGCGAAAGTGGATGAAATCATTGACCGGTATATCCGGAATGGGGAACTGCTGGACGATATTATCCCGGTCACTTACACGGTTGTTAAACCGGAATAACAAAACTTCCTTAAACACTTAATACTTACATAATGGCACAGTACAATAGTTATATACTGGTGTGTGGCGGTACCGGCTGTCGTGCATCACAGAGTGAACTTATACTTCAAAATCTGAAAGAGGCCGTCGAACGACATAAGTTGCAGGATATTGTCCAAGTGATCCGTACCGGTTGCTTCGGTTTTTGTGAAAAAGGGCCGATAGTTAAAATGGTTCCGGACAATACGTTCTATGTTCAGGTAAAACCGACGGATGCCGAAGACATTGTCCGGGAGCATTTAGTGAAGGGACGTAAGGTAGAACGGCTTCTATATGTCAATCCCGAAACTAACGAGCAAGTACCGGATTCCAAGCATATCAATTTTTACAAGAAACAGCTCCGTATCGCTCTAAGGAATTGCGGTTTTATCAATCCCGAAAATATAGACGAATATATCGCCCGCGACGGTTATGTAGCTTTAGGTAGAGCCTTGACCGAGATGACGCCCGAATCGGTGATCAAAGAGATCATGGATAGTGGCTTACGCGGTAGGGGAGGAGGCGGTTTCCCGACCGGCTTGAAATGGCAGATAACCCGTAAAGTGAAAGCTCCCCAGAAATATGTCGTCTGTAATGCGGATGAAGGCGATCCGGGAGCATTCATGGACCGTTCCATCCTGGAAGGTGACCCGCATTCCATCGTTGAAGCGATGGCGATCAACGGATATTGTACGGGAGCCACGAAAGGGCTGGTTTATATCCGGGCCGAATATCCGTTGGCCGTAGAGAGGTTGAAGATTGCAATCCGGCAAGCCAAAGAATATGGTCTACTGGGTGAAAACATCTTCGGGACGGATTTCTCTTTCGATATCGAGATACGTTATGGGGCAGGAGCATTCGTTTGTGGTGAAGAAACGGCGTTGATTCATAGTATGGAGGGGCTTCGCGGAGAAGCGACTGTTAAACCGCCTTTCCCAAGCGAACAAGGTTACAAAGGTTGCCCGACCAATGTGAATAATGTGGAAACATATGCCAACGTGCCGGTTATCCTGTTGAAGGGAGCTGAATGGTTCAGTAGTATAGGTACGGAGAAAAGTAAGGGGACGAAAGTCTTTGCCCTTGCGGGAAAAGTAAATAACGTTGGGCTGATAGAGGTTCCGATGGGGACGACGTTACGCGAAGTGATCTTCGGTATAGGAGGAGGCATCAAAGATGGAAAGAAATTTAAGGCTGTGCAGACAGGAGGTCCTTCAGGTGGCTGCCTGACTGAGAAGCATCTGGATTTGCCGATCGACTATGACAATCTTTTGGCTGCCGGTTCGATGATGGGGTCGGGGGGGATGATTGTGATGGACGAAGACGATTGTATGGTCGCTATGGCCAAATTCTATCTGGATTTCACGGTCGAGGAGTCATGTGGCAAATGTGCTCCTTGCCGGATTGGCAACAAACGGTTGCACGAGATGTTACAAAAGATTACGTCCGGCAACGGAACGATCGAGGATCTGGAACGGCTTCGTAACTTGGCTGGTGTGATCAAAGACACTGCCTTGTGCGGTTTGGGACAGACATCGCCCAATCCAGTTTTGTCTACGATGGATAACTTCTATGATGAATATCTGGCCCACGTGAAGGAAAAACGTTGTCCGTCTCATCAATGTCGCGAACTGACGCAATATTTTATCAATCCAGAGAAATGCAAGGGATGTACGCTTTGTGCCCGGATGTGTCCGGTGAATGCGATCACGGGAGACAAGAAAGTTCCGCATGTGATTGATCCGCAGACTTGTATCCGGTGCGGTTCATGTATAAAGAGATGTAAGTTCGGTGCTATTTATGTGCACTAAAGTAGTGAAGAATGGACAATGACAATTAAATGTATGGAAACAGTAAAGCTTATTATAGATAGAAAACCAGTGGAAGTCCCCAAAGGAACCACGATCCTGGATGCTGCAAAAGGAATGGGTATCCGCATTCCGACTCTTTGCTATATGAAGTTGGAAGATTTGCACTATGAAAATAATCCGGGTGCTTGCCGTATCTGCGTAGTTGAAATAGAAGGTCGCCGTAATTTGGCTCCTTCCTGTAAAACGGAGTGTATGGAAGGGATGGTTGTGCAAACACACAGCCCACGCGTGATGAATGCCCGGAAAACCGTAATGGAACTGATCCTGTCCAACCATCCGGCAGAATGTCTGACTTGCAGTAGCAATGGACATTGTGAACTACAAGCAATTGCTCACGACCTGGGGATACGTGAGATTCGCTATAAAGGCGAGATGTCCACATTCCAGATAGACCGTTCACCGTCTATCGTCCGCAACATGAACAAGTGCATCATGTGCCGCCGTTGCGAGACCATGTGTAATAATATCCAGACCGTTGGGGCTTTGACTGCTGTCAATCGAGGCTTTAATGCAGCCGTCTCTACGGCTTTCGAACGGGATATTGCCGGTAGTACGTGTTCCTATTGCGGCCAGTGCGTATCGGTCTGCCCAGTAAACGCGTTGAGCGGACGGAATACACAACAGCCGGTGTTGGATGCGCTGGCCGATCCGGACAAAATCGTGATAGCCCAGACAGCTCCGGCTGTCCGTACGGCTTTGGGACGCGATTTCGGATATGAACCGGGGACATTGGTAACGGGTAAAATGGTTTCCGCCCTCCGCAGGTTGGGCTTCGATTATGTTTTCGATACGGATTTTGCCGCCGACCTGACTATTATGGAAGAAGGGACAGAACTGTTGCAACGGATCGGGAAATACTTGAAAGGCGATCAGGAAGTAAAAATGCCGTTGATGACGAGTTGCTGTCCGGGGTGGGTCAGCTTCGTCGAACAGCATTTCCCGGAATTATTAGACAACCTGTCGACAGCTAAGAGCCCACAGCAGATGTTCGGTGCAATTGCCAAAAGTTATTTTGCCGAAAAATTGGGAGTAGACCGAAAGCGGATCGTTGTCGTGTCGATCATGCCCTGCCTGGCAAAGAAATATGAAGCCAGTCGTCCGGAATTTGCGGTCGATGGCAATCCGGATGTCGATATTTCGATCTATACGCGCGAATTGGCCCGCCTGATCCGCTATGCAAACATAAACTTCGCGGAACTGCCAGATAGCGATTTCGATCGTCCGTTAGGCGAATCGACAGGAGCCGGAGTTATCTTCGGAACAACCGGTGGCGTGATAGAAGCTGCTTGCCGTACGGCGTACGAGCTATATACGAAAAAAACTCTTCCTAAAATTGATTTTGAAGAACTCCGCGGGCTGGAAGGCATTCGCAGTGCAACAATAGACTTCGATGGGACACCGATAAAAATAGGAATTGCACATGGTTTGGGCAATGCCCGTAGATTGGTTGAAGAAGTCAAAAACGGCATGTCGCCCTATCATGCCATCGAAGTTATGGCATGTCCGGGCGGTTGTATCGGTGGTGGCGGCCAACCGTTCCACAGGGGCAGGATGGAGGTGCTGCGCAAACGTGCGGCGGCTCTCTATCAGGAGGATCGCAGCAAGACGCTTCGCAAGAGCCATGAGAATCCTTATATTCAAGCTCTTTATGCTGACTATCTGGGAGAACCGTGTGGACCGCGTGCCCACAAGCTGTTGCATACGCACTACTTCGACCGCAAGGAAGCCATTAACATGTTTACGCAAGAAAATCAGGAGGGATAAACGATGGATAAGATGAAGATACATTTGATTCAGATGAAGATCGATGAATTGTTGGCTGTCTGTGATGAACATAATAACGATCCGGGAGAGCTGATCAACATATTGCATGCCGCCCAAGGCATATTCGGTTATCTGCCTCGCGAAGTGCAAGAGATCATCGCCGGCCGGTTGCATATTCCGGTTTCCAAAGTATATGGAGTTGTGACGTTCTATTCGTTCTTTACCATGACTCCGAAGGGGAAATATCCTATTTCCGTCTGTCTGGGAACGGCCTGTTATGTACGTGGAGCCGAGAAAGTCTTGGAAGAGTTCCAGCGCCAGTTGGAGATCAAAGTTGGAGAGACTACATCCGACGGCCTGTTTTCATTGGATTGTCTACGTTGTGTGGGGGCTTGCGGACTGGCTCCGGTCGTCACGATTGCCGGAAAAGTTTATGGACGTCTGACACCAGAGAAAGTGCGGGATATCCTTTCCGAATACTACCTGTTGGAGCAAGTATAAGCGACTCGTCTGTTGTGCCAATGCTGTGACACAACAGTGCCATCGCATTGGCACAATTGTGTCGTAACGATGGCACGGCCATATAATAAAGGCGATCTTCTATTCTTTGGTTTCTATATAAACGACATGCGTCTGTAAATATTCTTCAAGACCGTGTTTCCCATCTGCACCGCCGATTCCGGACTTACGCCATCCGGCATGGAAACCTTGCATAGCTTCAAAGTTCTCACGATTGATATATGTTTCGCCAAATTTCAGCGAGCGCATAATCTTGAATGCATAGTCCAGATTTTGGGTATAGACGGAAGATGTCAGTCCATACTCACAGTCATTTGCCCATGCAATCGCATCATCGATATCCGTATATTCGACAATGGGCAGGATAGGGCCGAAGGTCTCTTCCCGTATGATATCCATTTCTTGTGTGGCGCAATCCAGCACTGTAGGTTCGAAGAAATATCCTTTTGTTCCGATCCGATGACCGCCACATAGAAGTTTGGCTCCCTGCCGAACCGCCTTTTCAACTTTTTGCTCCATGGCAGCCAAAGCATTTGCTTCGATCAGTGGCCCCATATCCAAGTCTGCGATCTCGTTCGGATTGCCGACTTTCACCTGCTTCATACCGGCCACAAGCTTTTCCATAAAGATATCTTTGACCTTTTTATCTACATAAACCCGCTCCGCACAATTACATACCTGTCCGGTATTGATAACGCGTGAAGCGATGATCGACTTCACCGCCAAGTCTATATCTGCGTCTTCCATCACGATTGCAGGAGCTTTTCCTCCTAATTCCAAAGATACTTTTGTTATATTAGGAGCTGCTGCTGCCATTGTCTGTTGTCCGGCACTTACACTTCCCGTAAGGCTGACCATGCCAACTTTCGGATTTGCTGCCAACTCATGACCTATCACCGAACCACGTCCGTTCACTAAGTTAAAAACTCCGGCTGGCAAACCGACTTCTTCTACAATTTGTGCAAAAACGTATGCATTTTCAGGTGTCAGCTGACTCGGTTTTACCACGATCGTATTACCGGTAATCAAAGCCGGGGCTGCTTTGCGTGCAACCAGGAAGAAGGGGAAGTTCCAGGGGAGAATACCGGTTGTTACACCAATTGCTTTCTTGAACAGGAATATGCTTTCACGCGGACGGTCGCTGGGGATGATTTCACCTTCATACCGGCGGGCCCATCCAGCCATATAATCGATATAATCTGCCGTAAAAAGAACTTCCACATTAGCCAGGCCTTGCGTCTTTCCACCTTCACGAACAATTATATCAGTCAGTTCCTTTTCTCTTTTGCGGATACCGGCTGCAATTTTGGTCAGATAAGCGGCCCTTTCTATAGAAGGTGTCCTTTCCCATTGACCCTGAGCTTTTTCTGCTGCATCGATCGCTCTTTTAGCATCTTCGACCGTACCGTCCGGCATTAATGATATAACTTCTTCAGTAGAAGGATTTAATACCTTAATCCATTTTCCAGATTCATGTTCTATGAATCTGCCATCAATAAACATTTTCAATTCCTTCATGGTAATATCTTTTTAGGTTGAATTTTGATTTTAAAAGTACAAGAAAGAAAAAATGATCATGTTTAAAAAATGATATTACTTATTACAGAAATGATATATTTCTGTAATACAGGATTATAATGTATGGCTAAGCTGATCGGAAGATAGTTTTTTTCATTATTTCTGAACCAAACTGAATTATGTGCTGTTATATGATAAAATGAATTAGGAATTATATCCAAAGAAATTCCTAAGACGATTAAGTTAGTAGTATTTGTTTTTTCATATAAGTAGAGTTTGTTATTTGTTTGGTCCGTATGTAACTGTGAAGTTGGATACGGGCTTTTTTTGTGTTTCTTAATATGTTTACTTTAAATAATTACGATTAGGTTGCGTAGACTAGATTTAGTAGATGATCCCGAAGAACCAGGTATAACCGTAAAGACTGCCAACACAATCAGGTATATCCTTACGATACGTTCACTTTACCGAAATTACTTCACACGGAATCCTTCTAAAATTTAAACATACAGATTTACCATAAGGAAACGAAGACAGGGCAACCGCATCAAAATTTTCCAAGGTTGCGATCTTCATACGGAGTTTTCTACAAATCTTCTATCACTCTATCACTACGAAGGTTGTAGCTATTAATATTCAAGAGTTAGAGACAGTGATACAGGACGTTTCCCTCTATCACTTCTGAAACATTGCATTTTATCATATTATTGAAAAACAGCACATTGTTTTCTTTTGCTTTTGAAAAAGCATATGAAATAATCGAATAAACAAATGTAAAAATAAATATAATAGGTGTTAAATTGGAGAAATACGGTTCTTCATTTCACAAAAGTTCTCTCTTTTTTTAGCAGAAACAAGCACATAATTCTGTAAACACCCCCATGTTGCCTTCCTTAACATCCGGGTGTAGAGAGTCGGTACATCCGGGTGTAAGAGGGGGCAACATGGGGGTGTCCGGCAACTAAAGTGCCTTGCCGAGCAATGAAAACCACCCGGTTTTACCTATTTTACAGCCGTTTTTGCATAAAATAATCGAGTGATTTGTTGCGTATTTTGTCATGGTTGCAATATTTATACTTGAAACGTAAGCTGAATGTCCTGTTTCCATACCTTACCTTATAACAGGGAATATTCATTTTTCAAGCAGGATGATCATACCACTTCTCCCCATAATTTCGCATTGTTCCAAGTTGTTCAGCCGGCTACCCCATTGTATGTCCCTTATTTCCGGCAATGAAATCGTAGCTGGGTGGAAACCTAATGCTTTCTCATCGATGGATATTTTTGCCTTTTGTGGTAGATCCGTCCAATTGGCTATCACGAGAAGAGCTTTATTTTCATTCGTATAAACGGTTGCAAGGAGATTTGCATTGTCCGTTTTAACAGGGTTGTTTTCATCCCAATAGCCATGCATGGTTGCTTTATCCATTCCGAACGAATCCCACAATTGCCAGAGTGGGACAGGATTACCGCTCCAGGGTAAACGGGGAAGCATTCCAAATACCATACCCCGAAAAGGATTGCGTGCGTCCAGTGTCTCGCTTAACAAGCCAAACGGAATACCAGACATTTCCACCAACCAGAAGTCTACCGAGTTGTCAGCTTTGAAACCTTCGCCAATCCAAGTGCGATCGATGTAAGGGAGAAGCTCTGTATAAAGATGCAGGGAGTTGGCATAACCAGCCCACTGGTTCATGTGGTTCCAAGAGTGAATGTCGATCAGGCGTCGCTTGCCGTCTGCATCGAGGATGCGTCGAGCACGTTGCAGCGTTTTACGGTCAAGAGCGCTATCGTCAATATAAATGCCGTCGACTCCCAAGTTTTTCACCATCCAATCCAGTCCGGCCAGATAATAGTTGTTCCAACGGGAATCGGGAGTCGTTATAACGGAGATGTCCATATCACCTGCATATTTTCCCTCTTCGAAAGCGTTATACCAAGCAGGGATGAAATGCGTGGCAAGGTTCTTGTTCAACCACTCGTTCGGTCCGTTACGATGAATTAATGTACGCGTATCCTTTCCGGGACCGTCATGGATCACTTCTCCGCCCAAACTACGCAAAGCCCATAGTTCGGGGATTTTCACGGTCAGTTCCCGTGTCGTGTAATATAAACGGACACCGAGATTCTTACTATGAGCTTCAGAGATGAAACGTTTCAGATCGGTGACTGATTCGTCATAATACGGATAGTTGATAAAAGGATAAATATCTTTCTTATGATGGACATTGATCAAGTTTGCTCCGGCTTTCAAAGCTGCCGGAATATAACCAGCACTTACGTCGCTGTTCGAGTGGTAGAAACGTTCTGTTGCCTGTAATTTCAAGTCAATCGGTTTAACAGGGGTGATTTGCATATCGAAATTGTAGTGCAGGATTTCGTTTTTGCGTGAACAGCGTTCGCCACTGTAAACGATCATTCGTGTTTCACCATCTTCTTCCGGCTGGATGCGGATACCACCTTTGTTGTTATTTCCCCAGGAAACAGGCAGGTTCAGTTTACCAAGTGCGTAATAGATATTGACTAACGGACGCACAAAATTCTCATCCATGAAATGAAGGTTAAGGCCGGCGTTGACATTTTCCATCCAGATTTTGTCCTGTTGTTTATCGGTGTCCCATTTCCATGATATCAGCGTGTCTGGACGAAATCCGCCTTTGTGCCCCAATCCCATCATATATTTGGATGCATAAGTCGTGTAAGGGACTTCCAAACGTATATCTTTGATTTCGATATCTTGTTTCGGTTTGACTTGAAGACGGATATTACTAATACCGTCGAACCCGAAAGTTCCCTGACATACTACATTGAAGTTTTGGCTCTTTAGTATCGTTTCCCAACTAATGGAAGCGTTATTACGGTTAGTGATACGGAGACTTCCTGGCTTCAAGGCTTCCTGTCCATTGAAAGTTTCGATAATAAATGCCATTTCCTTTGCCAGTACGGCATTTGAGATAGAATCACTGAGTCTGTTATTGGCATCATAACAAGTGGTTATCCTGCAAGGTAGCCCGCTCGAAGAAAGTTCAATTTCGCCGCCCAACCAGGAAAGAGTTTTCTTCCGGATAGTTACAGGTGTATAAGGTGCAGTCGGTTCATCGGCATTTCCCAGTGTGGAGTTGAGCCAGCGCAAACGGGTTTTCCGCCAACCTTCGTTATCTCCATGATTGGCGATCGGTGAGCCGGACACGTTTAGCTCAATTGCTATTTCGACAGGTTGGGAGCTTCCTTCCTTCACAAAAGCTTTTCCTTTATATATCCCTTTGGCTGATGCAGGGATGTCCATCCCGATCCAGAGTGCCTGTACATATCCTTTAGGGATACAGACGGTTTTCCGGAATGTTTGTCCGTCGGTATCGGTGCCTTCCTGGTTGAAACATTGGAATGAGGTGGATTTTATTTTATTTCCATCGGCATTTACCAAGTCGGAGAATGAAACGGAGACACCTTTCAACTCCTTGAAAGGTGTGAAAACACCGATTTGCCACGTATAGAATTCACCAGGTTGACAGTCTCCTTTCAATTGTAGCCAAGTGTCGAAAACGCGTTCCGTCCAACGGGCCGGAATGATTTGATCAAGACGGATATCATGCATCCGATCTTCAGCAAAACAAAAATAGCCTGCTGCCGGTTTCTGTGTCAGCAATTTTTGTAGAGCCGTATCCGAGGTAGCCTGTCGCATTTCGGAGTCCTGTTCATTAACAGTTCCGGTACGCTTCAAGTCGTCGAAAGCATTCGTGATTGTCTCCTGAGCTTTCAAGTCAACATTACTCCAGGCAAGGAGCAATACAACGACTGTTAGGAATGTTTTCTTCATATTTGTTTGTTTTTTATTCTATTATATACCAATTATAGCCTTTTGCCGGAATCCTTATTCTCAGTAGAATCGTATAATCGCGCGACAAAGTATGGAGAACCCCTTCTTTGCCTTGCTCTTTTACAACCGCCTCCGTGGTCAATCCTGTATAGTAGAGAGGTAGTTTGACGGTACGCTCCATCGGCTCGTCGGTAGGGTTATAGACCATGACAAAACCTTTCTCTTTTTTACCGGGAGCGACATGCATGATTCCGTCCCAATCTTTACCGTCAGGACGGCGTAAGTGGATCACTTCGCTGTTTAGAATATAACGATATCGTTTATACCAGTCGATGATTTCTTTTACCGTCTGTTTTGTCTCCTCGGTATCATAAAGCCGATGTCCCCGGTAACAAGCCTGTACACCGGTTCCATAGTTTTGCATCATGTGTGCCCGATAGTCGGCAAGATGTTCGCTGAGCGGTTCCAATGTAGCGGCTGCTCCGCCGCCATGATACTGGGTGAGAGGCACAAAAGTCCAACACATACTCGGAAGCCGTTCCCAAAGACCGTCATACATGACTTGTCTGCCCAGAACCAACTGCCGTTCACGCGGTAAAGACCAGTTGACTTCACGATAACCGATTCCGACTTTATTGCCTCCGTTCAGCAGATAGCCATAATCCGGGATATTCATATAGATACCATTTTCACACATCCATCGGTATAGGTTCTCAATTTGTTTACGTTGTTTCCATTGGGAATCTTTCAGCCCTTCGTGGTGAGCGTGAACGGTTGAAGCACAAACATTCCCCGGATAGGAACCGTCGTTTTCAAACACGGTCATACCTGTCTTTTCGAAAAACTGTTTGATCTTTCGGAAATAGTCATAGCCCCAATCACTGCAAAGACAGGGAGAACTGCCGAAAATCATTCCGCCTCTCTTACCTGTTTCGGGATTTATCACATCCACATCATCGCTGATCCAACGACTCGATAGCAGCGAATATCCCCCCAACTCGATACCGCGGGAGTCGGCATAGTCGCGCAATTCCTTAAACTTGGCATAGTTGGCCGGTGATTCGTCTTCCATGCTAAGGCCAGAGCCAAAGCTAATGATCAGCATTTCGTAGCCGGTATCTGCACATTGATCTATTGCCTGCTTTACGATCTTAGTATCACTGGATGTACAATGCATGAAGATCGGGTTTTCGGTTGTCCAGGGAGCAATCGTCCGATACATCCGTTTGACAAATAGCCCTTTTCGGTCTCTGTCTTCACTATCGAAAGGCATCAGCCAAGTATGGAAACTGGAAAAAGAACCGCCATTGCAGATTCGCTCGTCCGGTCCCATTGGCAGTTTGACCTCTAACAGGCAAGGAGTCAGCAGTGGATAATTACACTGCGAAATGTAGCGCGGATCGGGATTCCAGTGCTCGGTCTTGTCGGCAATCTTTTCGATGAAACCCAGAAAACCCCAATCGCTTTCGACATGGATATTGGGTTTGCGGAACATTTCCGGACTCTTGGCTTCCACCGGAGACTCTGGCTCGGCCATAGCTAACTGTTCTAGGACGAAAGAATCGAGATTGATATCCGCACCTGTCCGGTTTTCAATCTCAAACCATTTGGAAATACAAGGCAGACCGTCATAAAGGGCGTAATGTAGTTTGACTTTTACGCCTTTCAGTTCGTCCGGCCCTTCTAATAGAAAGGTCAGCTGTTTGCCGGATGGGTTCCGTTTTTTTTCCAATGCCCATCGTCTACTTTTCCAGTTAATACGCGGGGTGATTTCTGAAATCCGAAAATCGATGACACGGAACGAATTGGCAAAAGGCTCCATCCGGTCGAGCCATTTGTACTGGGTGTAACCAAATTCGGGTTGACCGTCCAAGCCACCCAGCGAATAGTTTTTGCCATCAAGCGTCAAAATCCCTTCATTGCTCACGGCACGCAGCATATTCTCTCCGGTCATCAGATTTTGGATATCGACTGTCGCCAGGTTTGGAAAAATGCGGAATACGCGACTGACTAGTCCATTGCTCAATACGATATCTTTTCCTTGGTTTGCCTGATAAACCTTTGCTTTGGCTTCCTGGTTACAGATCAGCCAATCGTAACTAGGTGACGGCAAGGGCAGGCAGATTGTTTCGAGTTGTCCGATTTTCTGTTGCAGGGATCGTTCCACTTCTTTAGACATGGAGGCAATCTCTCCTTGGTATTCGGGAGCGACCAGAGACGGTCGAATTTCGAAATAGGTAATGACGGCCTCCAACCAATCAGCATGATCACCGCTAAGTCCATCATTTGCACTTTCTGCTTCCAGTTCCAAGATCTTGATTCCTTCGACGGGAAGAGAGATTGCTCTGGCTGTCTCGCCTCCACGCATGATCCCGCTGTTATACAGTTCTTTCCCGTCTCCGGTGATTTTGAAGACTACACTTCCCTTTTCCACTTCCCCGTTTCCTTTTCCCGTACCGACATATTGTTTGCGACCGTTTGTCTGGTCGTAAAAGAGCATCGTCCCGTCGGTCAAAGGAATCTTGGCAAGATGGCTGTCCTTGTAATTAACCGACTGATCATTGATACCGATCTTGCATGTGAAAAGGGATGATTTTCCCTGAAGTGAAATCTTTATTTTGCTGTTTGCCTGTACACCTACACCATCTGCAAAAAGCGTACCGGCAACCTGTAAAGGTTCGCCGGTGACTGCTTTGCCGGATGCCGGAGTCCCGTATGGCTGATAGATGGGGGAGAGGTTCATCTCCGATAGTTTTATCTTGCTTGTCTGTGCTGTCAGACAGGGAGTCACACAGCAGAAACAAGCAAGAAGGAATTGTCTTATTGTCATAATATAATCTTTTTGAGGAGTTATTCACCCAAATTCTCAAAGATGTTACCTTCATGAATCTCATCTGCCTCGATTTCATCCTTATAATACTCGGTAGCAAGACGAGCATACTTTTTATACAGGCGGGTAGCGGTTTCCACCTCGTCTCCTTGTGTGATAGGGGTACGGACTTTATCCGGAGTGGAAACAAATTGAAGTTCCCAGTCTCCTAAAGTGCTGTAGAAATCATTGGCACGGAAAGACTCACGGCCGTGCGTTTGCGGTAAATCTTTTTCGCTGTAATTTGTCCCGGCATCGAGATGATCCTGAAGCATAGCGTAGAACTTTTCCCAGCGTTTCAGATAATATCCGTCTATCAATCCCGTCCATTCCCGCCATGAGTAGTCGAAGATAAGCGGATCGCCATCGGCCCCCCACACTGTTACAAGCGCGGTTGCGTCTTTTTCAAATAGATCTTTTTCTTCGCTATTATCCCCCCAGCTACGAGCCTGCGTCAACCATTTGTCAAAGTTGAATTCCGGACGCGTACGCAACAGTTCATCGACATCGCGCAACATTTCGAGAAAACGGTTGCTATGCAGGGCGAATGCTTCCTTGTCTTTTTTACGGAACGCCTCTGCCGCCTGTTTATGGATAGCCTGTCCGAGGTTGGACATCAGCTGGCGCTGGATATCGACAATATCAAAACGATAAGGATCGGAGTCTTCCAATCGGGCGGCATCTTTTAGCAACAAGCCTTCGGCCTGGACTACCGACAGAGGAGAGTAGGGTATCCCCAGGCCGGCGTTCGGGCCGGATTTTTTTACGTTCACAGCTGGACGGGCGGCGATGATGGAACTGCGTTCCGTCCCGTTTGTTCCGGGGCGATAGGGCCCTTCTAACAGATGCGACCAAGCCTGATGCGCGTTTTCGGACGGTTTTCCGTAGCGACGGTCTGCGTAACGGCAGAGCCATTCTTCGATATTGACTTCATCTTTATGGAGAGGCATTTCAAAAGCCAGATCATAATATACCGGATTTTGCTCGATAGACTCCATAAAGAGACCGGAACCACAAACATTCGGATTCTTTTTCACCGCATTTACATATTGGTTGGAAGCAAGCAGACGCAAATCTCCGTGCAGGTTGATACGTCCCCCGAAGTTATGCAGATTTCCGGCAACAAGCGGATACCCCCAGCAAGCATTTTCCTGCTGGCTTTTGGCCCCGTTCAAGTCCAGGATCAGCAGATTCTCTTTCGGAACAGCTTTCACGATCGGTTCGCGAAGACTCCATGCTTGCATGGCCCAAATCGAATTCGGATCAAAATCGTTGAAAAGTTTATGGATAGCGTTACCAACGGCACGCAGATATTCCGGTGTATCGACAGGCGGCTGGCTTTCGTGAAACGGATCGGCCGCATAAACACCGTGCGCTCCGTAGAGTTTCTTTTCTTCTTCCAGGAAGTCACGTCCGATCACTGTGAATAAAGAATCAGTCGGGTCCAACTGTGCAGCCCCGGTAAAACCGCACCAGGAAGGCTGCAACTGTATCTTGGCATCCGGGTATTTTTCTTTCAGTTCACGCGGAACATAGCCGGAGAATCCTTGTTGAATGGGTTGCATCCCCAATTCCAACTCCCGGTCGATAATCTGTTTTCCCAAAACGATATGCTTGTCGATCCAGGATTTGGGGAGTGGCCCTCCATAGCTTTGCAAGTTCTGCATCCATTGCCATGCGAAATGTCCTGGACCGGCCAGGAACCGACGTGCCTCTTCGTCCGTAAACTTATGTTTGAGAAGGGTATTGTACCAGACAGCTTCCAACCCGACAACAGACAACGGCATATTAATCGAGTTCATTGCCATAAAGTCAAGCTCTCGCTGCCAGCGTTCCCAATCCCACCAGGCAGCCGAGTAGCTGACCGTACAATAATTCATATAGACACGGTATTTGCCGTTGATCGTGTTTTTAACGGGGGCGGGCATGGGCAATTGCTTCGGCAGGTCCAGTTGATTGCCGAACCAGGAAACATGTGCATTACAAGTGTATTTCAAATATTGGTTGAACGCCGTCGCCAGTGAGATCGTGTTATTTCCACGCAGTACGACTTTGCCGTTGTCGGACGTGATCTCGTATGCATCCATTCCGTCGATTGGTTCCATTAATTCCAGTTTGAATTGTTCCCCGTATCCGGGAGTCACACGTTCGATCAAGTCGTAGGCCGCTTGTATCCGCGGGTCATTTTTACATCCTGTACACACTAGGATGAAAGTAAGCAGTAGTAATTTAAGTTTCATTCTGTTTGTTGAATTATGTTATTCGATGATGTACCAATTATAGCCTTTTGCCGGAATCCGTATCTTCAACAAGATGGAATAATTGCGGGCGAGCGAGTACTCCTTCCCATTTTTGTCCTGTTCTTTTACGATTGCCTTATTTGTCAGTCCCGTATAATATAAAGGAACTTCGATTTCTCTCTCTATCGCGATATCCAACGGATTATAAACGGAAATGAAGGCTTTCCGCTTCGATTGCGGGTTGACATGCATGATGCCATCCCAATCCTGTCCGTCCGGACGTCTCAAATGGATAATGTCCGAATCCAATATTTGGCGGTACTGCTTGTAGAAAGCAACCCATTGGGTCACCAGTTTCCGGGTTTGTTCCGTGTCATAGAGGCGGGGACCACGATAGCAAGCTTGCACACCGGCACCGAACAGATTACGCAGCCTTGTCTCATAATGAGACAAGTGTTCGTTCAACGGTTCAATAGTGGCAGCCGCTCCACCACCGTGATATTGGGTGAGGGGAACGAACATAAAGCCCATGCTGGGCGTTTTCTGCCAGGTACCATCGTAGATATTCTGCCGTTCGATAACTTCTTGGTAGGACCTTGGCAGGGACCAGTTGGTTTCAACATACCCCATCGGAGTTTTGTTGGAACCCATCAGAAAATACCAATCCGGGACATTCAGATAGATACCTTTTGCCCGGCACCACTGATAGAACGAGCTGATCCTATTCCACTGTTTCCACTGCGAATCCAGATATCCTTTGTGCCCACTGTGGACAGTAGAGGAACAGGGATCGCCGGGATAGGAACCGTCGTTCTCGAATACGTTCATACCGGTCGTATGGAAGAAGTTCTTCAGACGCTTGAAATAATCACTACCCCAATCTGAAGCGATACAAGGAGAAAGCCCGAAACGACTGCCTTCTTCGCGTGTCTTTGCCGGATAGCCCGTATGATGGCTAATCGCCGCATCTTTCGGTTTGGCACCACGGCTTGCTAACAACGAATAGCCCCCGATGGCAATGCCTTTGTCAGCAGCATAGCTATTCAAAGCTTTCATGCGTTGGAGATAAGATACCGAATCGTTTTCGATCTGGAAACCGCTACCGAAGGTCATGATTACCATTTCGAAGCCGACAGCCGCACATTGGTCGATTGCCTGTTTGACAGCCTGGTTACTTGATTCCCTTACGTGCATAAAGATCGGATTCTCCTGTGTCCAGGGGGCCATCATGCGCCAGAATCGACACTCGGCAAGTCCTCGTCTTTCCTGGTCTGTCGCATCGCGGAGCATTTCGAAGGCACGGCAGGATGTGAAACTTTCTCCCGGTGCAATCTCTTCAGCCGGTCCTAACAGAGGTGTTACTTCCAACCGTGCCGGCTTATATTGGCCGTAATAGCGGATACCGGTAAACTCGTATTCCGGATGATCGAATACCCAACGGACGGCGGGATTGTCTTTCATCGCTTCCATATCTCCACCCATCGCATAATCCGTAACGACGAACAGTTGGGTGAAACGGTCGATATAGTCACGCGGAGCATCTGTCTGTACTGGTCTTTTGCGGTAATCTTCCGTATAGTATCCCGTTTTTTGTGCCATCATGCGCACCTCATGGGGCTCACCATAGTGGACTTTCGGGGCAGTCTCAACCAACGCAAGAACTTCTGATTTGAATGAATCCAGTGTAACAGCCTTTTGTCCGTTGTTTTCGATCTCGATCCATTTAGACAGGATCGGAGCTCCATCATATAGTTCATAAACGATACGGATGGTTAACCCTTTGCATTCGTCTACAATTTTTCGGGGAGCCCTATAAGTGAAGGTGATGCGTTTGCCGGGCGCAGGCCACGGATATCGATTGCTAATCCAGGCCTCGTTCGGTTTCCAAGGAAAGCGTTCTTTTGTTTCGCTAACCGTATAACCAGCCAAGACAAATGCCGAATCGCACAGCTGCATGCCGGACAGGAAATCTTTTGTCAGGAAATTATGGACAGGCTGCCCTTCCAAACCTCCGACTGGATACTCTTTTCCATTGATGACAAGCACGGCTTCCGGTCGCACGGCACGCAATTCGTTTTGTCCCGTCATCAGATTATCCAGTGCGATTGTCGCACCGTTGGGTGTTAGTGAAAAGGAACGACGAAGAAGACCGTTTGTCAATTCAATTTGTTTCTTATCCGATGAAAGATTGACCTCCGTCTTATACGGGCTTCCGTCGATCAGCCAATCCTTGTTTTCGGCAAAGAGCGATTGCTGTAACAGGATACAGCAAAAAGTAAGAATTGTGTTTTTCATGTGTGACTATTATTTTTTACTGATGTCCTATAGACGAACAAAAAAAGCGTTACCCTATGGCAAGCAACACTTTTTTGTTATCTCACTATTTTCAGGCCCCTCAAATCACTGCCAGAGACATTCTGGAAGACGCTGAGTCCGAATTCCGGGATTACGGCCAGCACATGGTCGAATACGTCGGATTGAATGCCTTCGTAGGGAACCCAGTCTTTCACGGAGGAGAAGAAATAAAGTTCGATCGGAATACCGGTTTCTGTCGGTTGCAACTGGCGGACCATGCAAGTCAGTTCCTTACTGACCTCCGGGAGGCTTTTCAGATAATTGACCAGGTAGGCGCGAAACACACCTATATTCGTTTGTCGACGGCCGTTTACGCGGATGGAATCATCGATCCGGTGCGCCTCGTTATAGGCGTTCAGTTCTTTTTCTTTCTCGTCGATATAGTCTGTCAGCAAGGAAATTTTGCGGAATTTGGCCAACATCTCAGGCGTACAGAAACTCACGCTGTTCATATCGATATTGATGGAGCGCTTGATCCGCCGTCCGGGAGATTCTGACATCCCACGCCAGTTCTGGAAAGCATCGCTCACTAAGGCATAAGGGGGAATCGTCGTGATCGTATTGTCGAAGTTCTTGACTTTGACTGCGTTCAGCGTGACTTCGATAACCGTCCCGTTCGCCCCATATTTCTCCATCGTGATCCAGTCGCCCGGACGCAGCATATCGTTGGCGGAAAGCTGTATGCCGGCTACGAATCCTAAGAGCGTATCCTTAAACACCAGCATCAGGATAGCGGCGGAAGCGCCCAGTCCGGCGAACAGCGTCGTTGGTGATTTGCCGATCAGAATGCTGATGATCAGTATAAAACCAATAAAAAAAACGGCTACCTGCAATAGTTGGATGAAACCTTTCAGCGGCTTGTTCTTGAGTGATTCCTTCCGGTTATATATTTCATGCACGACGTTCAGGGAGGCACTGATGAAACGAAGTGAAACGGCAATGATGTAGATCTTGCATATCATTTGCAGGATTCCCAATATCTTGGGCGTCTCATCAACTGGGAAAGCCAGTGGCAACAGCACATACACCAGGATGGCAGGGATCATGTGCATCAGCTTGTTGATAATCTTGCGCTCAACGATCAAGTCGTCCCATTGGTTGCGGGTTCTCTTCGCAAGCCGTTTGAACATATTCAGAAAAATATAGCGGCAAGCATAGTCGATGCCGACCGTTACGGCAATGATCAGCAGCAGGACGATCGCATTGTCCAGTTCATTTGCCGAACTGCTGATAATCCCCCATTCGATCAAATGATTGTTAATCCATTCTTGTATTGCGTGCATATCCTTAAATGATTAGTTAAGTATACTTGTGATAACCTTGAATTTGTATACAAAACTAACTAATAAAAATACAATATTCCCCATAAAAAGCGATAAAAAGGTCCTTTTTTGAGATACAGCCGATTACCAAATAAAAATATTACCCCTGTGGGAAAATCAATTTTCATGCCCATGTGTTTCGGTTTGGACCAATGGGTATTTTCACAAATTTGGCAATAAAGTCTGTTTTTTCATTATCCTTACTCCGAATATTGGTAAACCTTTAATTCGAACTTGGGAACCATTGCGAAGAAATGGTCGAAGATGTCCGACTGGATACGTTCGTATTCCTTCCATATTTTATTGCGGGAGAAGAAATAGATCTGGATAGGTACGCCATATTCAGTCGATTGCAACTGGCTGATGATTAAATCGAGATCGGTGTTGACGACCGGAAGGCTTGTCAGGTATTTCTCCACATAGACACGGAACATCTGCGAATTGGTAGGTGTCACGCCTTCGTTCGGCTTGTAGTCGGCAAGCAAAGGGATTTCCTTGCGGAATGTGTTGAGCATGTCCGGAGTACAGAACTTGATGGTATTGAGGTCGAGAAAAATGGACTTCATCACACGGCGGCCTCCCGATTCGACCATGCCCCGCCAGTTCTGAAACGAAGCGCTTACCAATGTATAAGGCGGGATGGTGGAAATGGTATTATCGAAATTCTGAATCTTGACTGTGTTCAGCGTAATTTCCTGTACGATACCGTTCGCGTTTGAACCAGGAACCGTGATCCAGTCGCCCGGCCGAAGCATATCGTTGGCGGAAAGCTGTATGCCCGCCACGAATCCTAAAATCGTATCCTTGAATACCAACATCAGGATTGCTGCCGAAGCACCCAATCCGGCAAACAGGCTGGCTGGCGATTTCCCGATCAAGATGGCTATAATGACGATCCCGCCGATAAAGAACAGTAAGACCTGAAGCACCTGCATGAATCCTTTAATCGGACGGTTCTTGTTCACCTGCCGCATGTTATACATATCGAGGAACACTAAAATAAAACCATTTATCGCCAATAACAAAGCGAACACGATATACACAGCACATATTTTCTGAGACAAAAGCAACAAACCTTTTCCCCGTATAAACGCCAGAGGCAACAAGGCATAGACCAAGATACCCGGTATTGTGTGGACCAAGTGGTGGACGACTTTACGTTTGAGAAGCAACGAATCCCATTGATAATGCGTATGTTGTGCTAGTTTTTTCATACTGCCGACAAAGATCGCCTGGCACAGGTAATCCAACCCGATCGCCAGTATGACTAGCAATGCAGCAATGATCATTTCGTCGAAAGTATTTGCAATTTTAGGGTCTACGCCCCAACCGATCAGGATGCCGTTCATCCAACTGCCTAGATTTATCATATCGTATTTGCTTTTTATTGAATAACAATTAAATATTCGTTTGGTTTATCGCACGAATCGTAAATATCTGATTAATTCATTATCTTTGCCTGTAATATTACAATTCTGTGGCATGACCGTGAAATTAAAAGTAGTGATGATGGTATTCGCATGTTGTTCTTATCAATCGCAAGCAGAGGACTTGAACGCTCTCAAAGTAAAAGAATATAGACTGGAAAACGGACTGACTGTTTGGCTGAACGAAGATCATAGTCAACCGAAAGTTTTCGGCGCCGTTGTCGTGAAAGCAGGAGCAAAAGATTGTCCGGATACAGGTATCGCTCACTATTTCGAGCATATGATGTTTAAGGGAACAGACCGCATCGGAACGCTTGATTACGAGTCGGAGAAAGTCTTGCTGGATTCCATTGCCATGAAATATGACGAACTGGCCATGACGGAGGATACCGCGGCACGTGCTCGTCTGCAAAAGGAAATCAACGAACTGAGCATCCGCTCTTCCGAATATGTCATTCCAAATGAGTTCAACCGGCTCATCAACCGGTTCGGCGGTTCCGGTCTGAATGCGGCGACCTCATACGATGCTACAATCTATTTCAATACGTTTTCTCCGCAATATATGGTTCAATGGGCGGAGATCAACAGCGAACGCCTGATTAACCCCGTATTCCGTCTTTTCCAAAGCGAACTGGAAACGGTTTATGAGGAGAAGAACATGTATGGTGATTTCATCGGTGGTCAGGTGATGGACACATTGATGGCACGCTATTTCGGTCCACACCCGTATGCTTACCCAATTATCGGCAGCACGAAAAACCTCAAGAACCCGCGGCTGACGGAAATGCACAAGTTCTTCGAGGACTATTACGTGGCATCCAATATGGCACTAATCCTTAGTGGTGATTTCGATGCACAGCAGGTTATGCCTATATTAGAAAAGGCCTTTTCACGAATCCGTTCGGGCAATGCGCCGAAACAGGAGAAAGTGATGCTCCCGCCCTTCAACGGACGGGAGACAATGAAGGTAAAGTTCCCGATCCCCTTTATTAAGGCGATGGGGCTTGGTTTCCGGGGTGTTTCGGCCAACCACGAGGACCAGGTAGCCTTGAATATTGCGGTCAACTTGTTGAATAACGCCAACGGTACGGGCTATCTGGACAAACTGATGGTGGAACATAAGTTGATGGGAGCTCTTGCCATCAACGAGAGCATGAATGAAGCGGGAATCTTGGCGGTCGCTATTATGCCGAAATTGTTGATCCAGTCGTACAGTTCGGCAGAGAAGATGGTCTGGGACGAGATCAACCGAGTGAAGAACGGAGATTTCAGTGATGAAATGTTCAACAGCTTGAAACTGGAACAGAAACGGCAGTATGCTTCCTCATTGGAAAATATCGACTCACGTGCGACAATCATGATGAATCTGTTTTCTCAAGGAAAGAGTTGGAACGATTATCTGAACGAAGTGGCACGGATCGAATCCATCACGAAAGAGGATGTCGTGCGGGTCGCCCAAAAATATTTCAGCAATAACTATTTGTGCGTAACCAAGAGCACAGGGAAATATCCAAAAGACAATTTGCCGAAACCAGCTTTCTCTCCGGTTGTTCCCCGGAATGCAGACGCTTCGTCTTCTTATGCCAAACAGTTGGAGAAGATACCGGAACAACAAGTCGCACCTCGTATCATCGATTTCGAAAAGGATGTGAAGACGTCAAAGTTGACTCCTTTGGTGACGTTGTACACGACACCTAATCCGCTGAACGATATTTTTACTTTGAACATCTCCTACGGGATCGGTGCCTTGGAACAGCCGGAATTGATGCAGCTCACCAACTATCTGCAATTATTAGGGACCGAGTCTTTATCTTTCGAGCAGTTCCGCAGCCGTTTGCAATCGATCGGAAGCACGCTTGCATTCGATGTAACACCCGATGCTTTTGTCATGAAGGTGACTGGTTTCGATAACCATATTGACGAAACGATGAAACTTGTGGGTGACTTTATCCGCCATGCAAAGGCTGACGACAAGAAGCTACGTCAGATTGTGGACGATGCCAAAGTCTCGGAGAAAGCCTTTTTCAAGTCGGGCGACAATGTGGCATCAGCTTTGTTAGAACAGGTAAAGTACGGTGATCAGTCCCGTTACCTGCGTAAACTTTCACTCTCGCAAATCAAGAAATTGAAGGGTAAAGATATGTTGGCGATCTACGATAAAGTACGGAGCGTACAGTGCGACCTTCACTACTGCGGCACATTGCCTGTAGAAAAGGTGATCGGGACGATTCGCCAGCATCTCCCACTGGAGCGGACGACCGTTGCCTCCAATTCTCCCTATTACCGCGAGTTGAAGCAATACGACCGGCCGACCGTCTTTTTTATCGATATGCCGGATATGGCGCAGAGCATCGTTTACGGCTATGTCAAGGGCGATCCGGTCGATGACAAGGCTTCCCGCCATGCCTCCCGGCTGTTCTCTGTCTACTTCGGAGGCGATATGTCATCGCTGATGTTTCAAGAAATAAGGGAATTCCGTTCTTTTGCATACCGGACAAGCGGTCGTTACCAGTTGCCGAACCATGCACATAAAGGGACTGCCGGATCTTTTACGGCGATGCTGTCCACTCAAAGCGACAAGACGCTGGATGCGCTGGGCG
Source organism: Parabacteroides sp. MSK.9.14 (assembly GCF_019041495.1). Classification (NCBI taxonomy): domain Bacteria; kingdom Pseudomonadati; phylum Bacteroidota; class Bacteroidia; order Bacteroidales; family Tannerellaceae; genus Parabacteroides; species Parabacteroides sp. MSK.9.14. The sequence continues at coordinate 94,384 of NZ_JAHPXO010000003.1, read as the reverse complement.
TACTGGATTCGCTGATCCGGGAAATGCCGTTGAAGCCGGAAAGGATGGAGGCGGTCAAGCAGACGTTGGTGAACCGTATCAATAACGATTATCCGCCTTTCCGCAACCTGTCCGAGAAAGTGGCGAGTGCGCGTATGGAAGGTTTCGACCGTGATCCGGCTGAAGAATTCCTGCGGGATATCGCAACGATGGACATGCAGGATATTTCCCGTTTCTACCGGGAGCAGATCAGTGGCCGCCCGGTCGTTTACGTGATTGCTGGGAACCGGAAACATATCGATATGAAGAAGCTGGCCGAATACGGTACGATAATAAAAGTGAAAAAGAAAGACATATATAAATAAATGTATAGTAAAGACGAACTCAAGAACCTGAAACTTGAATTTTGGGAAAGTTTCGCCGCATTTTGTGAAGTACAGCCGTATCTGAGAGGACGCAAGAAAACGTGGGTTTTATATGATACGAAAGTGAAAGGGGTCGAACTCAAATTCGATGCGACAAGAGAGGGTGCGTTTGTCATCCTCGAAGTGAACCATAGGAGCGAAGAGGCCCGGCTGGAGATGTTCGAACGCCTGACGTGGTATAAGGATACGCTGGAAATGGATTTTCCGGAGGGGTTGACTTGGGACATTTGTTTCGTGCGCGATACCGGAAAGCAGGTGGCCCGTATTTATACAGCCAAATCCGGGATTGACTTCCACCGCCGTCAGGATTGGGGAGAGTTTTTCTCCTTTATGGCAAGTCAAATGTATCTGTTGGAACGGAACTTCATGTCCATAGCAGAGTATTTGAGAGAATGAAAAGATTTAAATCATAATGAACACTGGAAATATAAAACAATTTATAGGAGTGGCAGCTATCAGTTTATTGACGGCTTGCGGTAGTCCTGTACCCGATGCTGCGCTGTTGCAACCGGGAGTCAGCCGGGAATTGGCTCAGTTCAGGAAAGAACATTTCAAGGAGGTACGTTACAACCTCTTTTTTTCCATCCCGGAATCCCGCGAAGAAGCCGTCACAGGCAAAGCGGATATAACGCTTGCTATCCACGAAAGACTGCCGGTTATCATAGACTTCCGAGGGGAATCGGAACAGGTAGCCTCAGTTTTGTTGAATGGCAGGAAAGTCCCTTATACGGTTAAGGACGAGCATATCGTGATCGATACAAGAGAGGCGGCAGACGGAGAGAACCGCGTGACTATCGAATTTACGGCAAACGATCAGTCGCTTAACCGCCGGGACGAATTCCTCTATACGTTGCTGGTCCCTGACCGGGCGCGTACGCTCTTCCCTTGTTTCGACCAACCGGACATGAAATCGCTTTTCACCCTGTCGTTGGAGGTTCCGTCTTCCTGGCAGGCGCTCGCCAACGGGGTGGTCGAGCAGGTGGATTCGACATCCGTCGCCAGGCGCAAGCGGATTTCTTTCCGGGAAACGGAACCGCTCAGCACCTATCTTTTCTCTTTTGTTGCCGGTAAGCTGACACGAGAAACGTATTCGCGCGACGGACGGAACATTTCGATCTACCATCGTGAGACCGACCCGAAGAAAGTAGCACAGTGCTCCGATATCGCATCCGAAGTGTTCGATGCACTCGAATGGCAGGAGGAATATACACAGATACCATACCCCTTCGCCAAATACGACCTGATCATTTTGCCGGGATTCCAGTTCGGCGGGATGGAACATACGGGAGCGACCTTATATACGGACGGGCGGATGTTCCTGAACGAGAACCCGACATTGAACGAGCGTCTGGCACGCAGTTCCTTGATTGCGCACGAGACTTCGCATATGTGGTTCGGGGACTTCGTGACGATGGAATGGTTCAATGATGTCTGGACAAAAGAGGTCTTTGCCAATTATTACGCCTCCCAGATAATCGAGCCTCTGTTTCCGGAGGTGAACCATTCTTTGAATTTCATGCTTGACTATATCCCCGCGGCCTATTCCGAAGATCGTACCGCCGGTGCCAATCCGGTGAAGCAGCAACTGGAGAACATGCGAGATGCCGGATTGATGTACGGTAATATCATCTATGACAAGTCTCCGGTTATCCTGGAAATGCTGATTAAGAAAATGGGGAAGGAGTCTTTCCAAAAAGGAATCCGGGAATATCTGAAGACGTATGCATACGGAAATGCAACTTGGGAAGGCTTGATCGGTATCCTGGACAAATATACGAACGACGATCTGGCGGCCTGGAGCCGGGTTTGGGTGAATGAAAAGGGCATGCCGGAGATATGTGGAGTGATATCCGAAGATGGCAAATCGTTGCAGGTCTCGCAGAAAGATCCGTTAGGACGCGGGCTGTTGTGGGAACAAGACTTGTCTTTTCTGGTTGTCTATCCTGACGGAGGGACGGAGGACGTGCAAGTTTCATTTGGAAAAGAGCAGGCGTCATGCCTCAAGGAACTGAAAAGGCAGGCGAGCGAAGGCTGTTTCGTCATGCCCAATGCCGATGGCAAAGGATATGGTTTCTTCCGCCTGCTTGAGAAAGATGCGAAGGCTTGTTTGGGCAACCTTCCCGCTTGTAAGGACGAGGTGTTGAGAGGTTCTTTGTTGATTACGTTGTACGAGAATTTATTGAACCGGACTATCCCTGCAGAGCTTTATATGGAAGCAATGTTGGATTATTTGCCTACGGAAAACAATTCTCTGTTGTTCTCGGCCGCCCTCGGATATATCGGTAATTGCCAACGTTTCTATCTCGCTGATCCGGAGAAACTGGAACTGGTGCTCTGGCGAATCGTGACAATGGCGGAACAATCCCAACAACGTTTGCAGGCGTTCCGCCAATATCGTTCCATTGCCCGCTCGCCGGAAGCGGTCGGAAAACTATACGCGCTCTGGAAAGACCAAAAAGCGCCTGCCGGCTGTTCGTTGAGCGAAAATGATTATATCAGCTTGTCGTACGATCTGGCTATCCAAATGCCTGACAAAGCCGATGAAATTGTAGCAACCCAGCAAGCACGGATCACCAACCCGGACCGCAAACGGCAATATGCATTCATCTCACCCTCCGTTTCTCCCCGGCAGGAAGTGCGCGACAGTGTGTTTGCTTCTCTGCTCGTAGCCGAGAACCGTCGCGTCGAGCCGTGGGCTTCGGCCGCCTTGTCGAACCTGAACTGCCAGTTGCGCCAGAAAGAAGCGGTCGGTTATATCCGTCCGGCACTGGAAGCCTTGCAGGAGGTACAGCGTACGGGGGATATCTTTTTCCCGCGTGATTGGGTACGGGCTTTACTGAGCGGACATACTTCTTCGGCAGCCCGGAAGGAGGTGGACGATTTCTTTGCCGCCCACCCGGACTATCCGGTCCTGCTCTCAAATAAAATCCGTCAGCAGGCGGATCATCTGTACAGATAACCGGAATTATCGGGTTAAAATTGGCCTCATAATAAAAAATCACCCCGATTGGCTAATCTTTTGTAAGTTTTATTTGCTAATTCAATTATTATTGTAACTTTGCAACGTAAAAATAATAACAAATGAAAAGTACGCATCTCCACCATCATCATCATTACAACGGGCAATAGTTCGGTGGGCTGTGTGGTATGTAGGAACATATGATATAAATGAATAAGGCTTGCCGTTTACGGTGGGCCTTATTTTGTTTTTGGAAAAATATATACAAACAAAATAAACATGTTACGAATCGCAGTACAATCAAAAGGTCGTCTTTACGATGAAACAATGCTTCTCTTAGAAGAAGCCGGTATTAAACTAAACAGGGGAAAACGTATTTTGCTGTTGTCGGCAAAAGGTTTTCCGGTAGAAGTCTTATTCTTGCGCGATGACGATATTCCACAATCTGTAGCCAATGGAGTTGCCGACATAGGTATCGTTGGCGAAAACGAATATGTAGAAAAAGGGCAGGAGGCCAAGCTGATCAAACGTTTAGGATTCAGCAAATGCCGTCTTTCACTCGCCATTCCGAAAGATGAAGATTATCAGGGGGTGGAATGGTTCGCCGGAAAAACGATCGCAACTTCCTATCCGGAAATACTGAAGGCTTATCTGGCTGAAAAGGGAGTGAAAGCAGACCTTCACGTAATCAGCGGGTCTGTGGAAATTGCGCCGGGTATCGGCCTCGCGGATGCGATTTTCGATATCGTCAGCTCCGGCAGCACACTGGTGAGTAATCAGCTCAAAGAAGTGGAAGTCATCATGCAGAGCGAGGCCCTGTTGATTGCCAATAATAATTTGTCGGATGAAAAACAGGCTATCCTGGACGAACTGTTGTTCCGTTTCGAAGCGATCCAGGTAGCGGAAGGCAAGAAATATGTATTGTTGAACGCTCCAAAAGACAAGATGGACGAGATCATAGAAGTGCTGCCGGGCATGAAGAGCCCGACCATCACGCCGCTTGCCGACGGGAACTGGGTGTCTGTCCAATCCGTCATAGCGGAGAAACATTTCTGGGAAATCATCGGTAAACTGAAATCATTGGGAGCAGAAGGCATACTGGTGCTACCGATCGAGAAAATGATTTTGTAAATTAAGAAGTAATTCTTACCTCTTAATTTTTTAATTCTTAATTCTTAATTTTTAATTTATAAAGTGGAAGTAATCAAATATCCGTCAAGAGAAGAATGGGCCTCATTGGCCCAGCGTCCGGCGCTGGATGTCACGACACTGTTCGATACGGTCCGCACGGTGCTGGATGAAGTCCGGAAGGGAGGAGATGCCGCCGTTATCCGGTATGAGGAGAAGTTCGACAAGATAGATCCCGCTACCTTCAAAAGGTTGCAGGTTTCAGAACAGGAATTAGCGGAAGCGAAGGAGCTCGTACCTGAAGAGCTAAAGCAAGCTATTCGTCAAGCAAAGAACAATATAGAGATATTTCACGCCTCACAGCGTTTTACGGGAAAGAAGGTAGAGACGACACCGGGTGTCACCTGCTGGCAGAAAGCGGTAGCGATAGAAAAAGTCGGTTTATACATTCCCGGCGGAACGGCTCCTCTTTTCTCTACCGTCCTGATGTTGGCTGTCCCGGCACGTATTGCCGGCTGTAAGGAAATCGTGCTTTGTACGCCTCCGGGCAGGGATGGAAAGGTACACCCTGCCATCCTGTTTGCCGCGGAAACGGCAGGCGTCAGCAAGATATTCAAGGCAGGAGGTATCCAGGCCATAGCGGCGATGGCCTACGGAACGGAATCGGTTCCGAAGGTCTATAAGATATTCGGTCCCGGTAACCAGTATGTGACGGCGGCCAAACAGTTGGTCAGCCTGAAAGAGGTGGCCATCGACATGCCTGCCGGTCCTTCCGAAGTGGAAGTGATTGCGGACGAATCGGCCAATCCCGCCTTTATCGCCGCAGATTTCCTTTCCCAGGCGGAACATGGAGTGGACAGCCAGGCCATGCTGGTGACGGCATCCGAAAGCATCGTCGAACCGGTCATGCAAGCGATCCGGGAACAGCTGGACCGGCTGCCCCGTAAGGAGATCACGGAAAAATCGTTGAGCCACAGCCGTCTTATCGTGCTGAAAGATAAACAGGAAGTGATCGACTTCACCAACCTGTACGCTCCGGAGCATCTGATTATCCAGACGACCGATTATGCAGATATTGCCGGGCAGGTCGAAAATGCAGGTAGTGTCTTCATGGGCCCCTATACGCCGGAAAGCGCTGGCGACTACGCTTCCGGTACGAACCATACGTTGCCGACCAACGGATATGCAAAAGCCTACAGTGGCGTGAACCTGGACAGCTTCATCAAGAAGATCACGTTCCAGGAGATCACGGCCGACGGCATCCGGCTGTTGGGCGGGACGATCCGGACAATGGCGGCCAACGAGCAGTTGGATGCGCACAAGAATGCAGTAACAATCAGATTGAACACATTATGAAAGACTTAAAAGATTTAGTCAGACCCAATGTCTGGAACATGAAACCCTACTCGTCTGCCAGAGATGAGTTTCAAGGTAATGCCTCCGTTTTCCTGGATGCAAACGAAAACCCGTTTAACAGACCGTACAACCGTTATCCCGATCCTTTGCAATGGGAACTGAAGAAGAAGATTGCGGAGATCAAAGGGGTGAAACGCGAGTCTATCTTTCTGGGGAACGGAAGTGACGAACCGATCGATCTGATTATCCGTGCGTTTTGCGAACCGTCTATCGACAGCATCGTAAGCATCGCACCTTCCTACGGCATGTATGAAGTCGCGGCCAATGTCAATAACGTAGAGTTCCGGAAGATCAAGCTGGACGAAAAGTTCGACCTGGATACCGACAGCCTTCTGGAAGCGGCAAACGACTGGGTGAAGGTGATATTCCTGTGTTCTCCCAACAACCCGACGGGAAATAATCTGAGCCGTGACCGCCTTTACAAAGTATTGAATACTTTCCAGGGGATCGTTGTGATTGACGAGGCTTATGTCGATTTCTCCATCGAGCCTTCTTTCTTAGGCGAGTTGGATAAATTCCCGAATCTGATCGTCCTGCAAACCATGTCCAAAGCGTGGGGGGCTGCCGGAATCCGGTTGGGAATGGCTTTTGCTTCTCCCGAAATCATTGCGATCCTCAATAAGATCAAATATCCGTACAATGTAAATCTGCTGACTCAGGAACGTGCCTTGTATATGCTTGAAAACAAGGAACAGATGGAAAAACAGCTTCGTTCGATCCTTTCCGAGCGGATTCGTCTGCAGGCTGCATTGCCGGAGTTGAACTGCGTGCGCAAGATTTATCCTACGGATGCAAATTTTATCCTGGTCGAAGTGACGAATGCCGATACGATCTATAAAAATCTGGTCAGACAGGGTATTATCGTCCGTAACCGGACAAATGTGACCATGTGTAACGGCTGCCTTCGCATCACGGTCGGTAAGTCGGATGAAAACGATGCTTTGCTCGAAGCGCTTAAAAAAATGTAAAGATTTATGAAATGAAAAGAGCCTTATTTATAGACCGGGACGGAACGCTTGTGATAGAGCCGCCGGTGGACTATCAGTTGGACAGCCTGGAGAAGTTAGTGTTTTATCCGAAGGTGTTCCGTAACCTGTACTTTATCCGTAAACAGTTGGATTTCGAGTTTGTGATGGTGACGAACCAGGACGGTTTGGGTACGGATTCCTTTCCGGAAGACACTTTCTGGCCGGCACACGACAAGATGTTGAAGACCTTGGAAGGCGAGGGGATCCGTTTCGACGATATCCTGATCGACCGTTCTTTTCCGGAAGAAAACTCTCCGAACCGGAAACCCCGTACAGGTATGTTAGGCCGCTATCTGTCCGGCGAATATGACCTGGCAAACAGTTATGTGATAGGTGATCGGCTGACGGATATGCAGCTGGCAGCCAATTTAGGGGCAAAAGGGATATGGCTTCGTCCGGATGACGTCGAGGCGCGACAGTTGCTCACGGAGAATACGGCTATTTCTCCCGTCCTGATTACAGACGATTGGGACCGGATCACGGAATATCTTTTTGCCGGAGAACGCCGGGGCACTATCCGACGTACGACAAAGGAAACGGATATTTTTGTAGAAGTGAATCTGGACGGACATGGACGGACGGAGATTTCCACCGGTCTCGGCTTCTTCGACCATATGCTCGACCAGATCGGAAAACATTCGGGTATCGATTTGACGGTACGGGTGAAAGGAGATCTGGAAGTAGACGAACATCATACGATAGAGGATACGGCTATTGCGCTTGGAGAAGCTTTGTTAAAGGCTTTAGGCGACAAGAGGGGGATCGAACGCTACGGTTACTGTCTGCCGATGGACGATTGTCTGTGCAGTGTGGCGCTTGATTTCGGCGGACGTCCCTGGTTAGTCTGGGATGCAGCCTTTCACCGTGAGAAAGTAGGGGATATGCCGACCGAAATGTTCCTGCATTTCTTTAAAAGCCTGAGCGATGCCGCCCGCATGAACCTGAACATTAAAGCGGAAGGCACAAACGAGCACCATAAGATCGAAGGAATCTTCAAGGCTTTGGCCCGCTCCATCAAGATGGCTATCCGTCGCGACATCTACAGGTATGAACTGCCGAGTACAAAGGGGGCTTTGTAAATTAAGAATTAAAAATTAAGAATTAAAAAATTACGGTCGATGATATTTTTTAATTCTTAATTTTTAATTTTCAATTTACTCCGCGTTCGGTCCTTCCACATAGAGCTTGCCGTTCTCATCGATTCCCATCTTGTCGATAAAGACAACTCGCTCGTTTCCTGTTTTCTGAGTGTAACCGTGATAAACGCAATACATCTGCTTGCCGTCTTTCGACCAGGTCACGCTGTTATGCCCCGTACCGGTAACGATGCCTCCCTGCTCCACATTCTTTTGTAGCACAGGATTATCGTTCGATTTGACAAACGGGCCGAGCGGACTTTTTGCTGTTGCATAGCCGACAGCATAATTCTTTCCTTTATAATAGTTGGCCGAATACATCATATAGTAGGTATCGCCTTTTTTCATCGTATAAGGACCTTCCGTCCAACGGCGGTTGATCTCACCGGAAGTAACGGAGCGGCTTTCCCATTCGGATTGCGTGTCGTCCAGTTTTACTGGCGGACGGAGCAGCAGGACCGGTTCACCGATCACTTCTGTCAAATCCGGCTTTACCTCGATGCCATATATCCAGCTTTCCTCTATCTCGTCGAACTTCCCTTCTTTTTTAGCCTTTTCGGCAATTTCGCTTTCCACCGGATGTTTGTAGCAACAACGGGAAAAATACAGATAGGTCCGTCCATCCTCGTCGTCGATCAGGTTCCCGTCGATAACCGGATAGCCCGGATCAAACAAAGGTTTGTCGAATAATTCCTTGAAAGGTCCTGTCGGTTTATCTGCAACGGCCACTCCGATACGGAAATTTTCCAATTCGTTAGTCGGATTTTCTTTCCAATCGGCACTGTACAGCATATAGAACTTGCCACCACGTTCGTACACCTCCGGCGCCCAGAAGTTGGCGACTCCCCATGATCCCGGAACATTGCCCCGGAATACCTGTCCTTCGGCTTTCCAGTTGGCCAAGTCGGGAGAGGAATACACACTGAAGCCGTCGACGGCGCCTCCGCCTGTTCCATACATGTAGTATATGCCGTCCGAAGCCAGCAGTACATAAGGATCACCAAACTTTACGGGAAGGGGATTGGTATGCACGATACTCTTTACCTGTTGTTCCTTCTGCACTTTGTGTACGCAGGAAGAAAAAGCTAATACAGCTGAAAGCAGTATTACAAATTGTTTCATTTGTCTCATAGAATGTCTGTAAAATTAAAAACACATAATAAAGTGGTGACAAATATACAAAATTGGAATTATTTCCTTTCCTTTGATGTCCGATTTAAGCAGAAAAAAGAGTATGGTTAGAAATATATTGATAGCATTTTGTGTGATCCTGTTCGTCTCGTGCAGCAAGGACACGGAATCCAAGTTGTTCGGTAAATGGCAATTACAGAAGGTAGAAGCAAACGGTGACGTGCAGAATGTCGATACGGTTTATTTTAATTTTGAACATTCTTTGTTTATGTACCAGGTGTACGTTACGGAAATCGACTCTTTCCGCCATCAATATGGCTACAACACGTTGGAAGGTGAAAAAACATTGCTGCTGGAATTGGAGAACAATCCGGGGCCGATCAGTAAATTCCTGCCCTATACCGATTGGAATTCTTCCAAACAAACCTATACAATCGATAAACTGGAATCCAAGCAACTGATCTTAAGCCGTGAGGGGAAAACATATACGTTCCGGAAGTTCTAAAGATTAAATAAGAAATGCGAGCCGACTTTGAAAGTTGCTCGTGAGATCAGCCGAAAATTGAATATCGATGCTGATATCGTCTTAGGTGTATAAAATTAAAGAAAGAAGAAAAGAGCCGAGATCGGTAAAAATTACCAGTCTCGGCTCTTTTTTGTTTAAACAGACAGTTCTCCGGGACGTTCGGAATCGTCAGCCCCGTTGCCGTTTGACCCTGATCTTTTCTTCCGCTGGTTGTTGGCAGTGGTCGTTTCGGTGATCAGCTGATTCAGGTTGTTGACAAATGCCGTTGCCGCCTCCGAAGGTACGGCAACGCTGTAGGATTGTGCCAGCATGACCAGATCTTCATAATATTCGTCGATCCGCTCGCGCAGAACCGCACCGCTTTCCTTCTTGTTGGCTGCCCGGTTCTGTGTCCGTTGGCTCGTCAGGCTGATATAGGCGTTGTTCTCCTTTTCGAGTTCGTCCAAATAAGCCGCCAGTCCGAGCGTCTCCACGTAGGAGATGTTTTCGTCCTTTCTCAAATCGATCAAAAGCCCTTGTATCTTGGCACTTTCCTGTGCTACCGGGAGACGGGCGATACCGATATAAGGCTTGATGACCTTGTATAAATATTTTCCTGCATCTCTTTCTGCCTCAAGTGGCAATGTTCCGGCACGGGAGATACGTGTCGTGATGTAAACAACTAAATTATCCCGATTCTTTTCGTGTAATTCGGCTTTTTCCGTTTCCTGCGAGATACGGCTTTCATCCACAACGTCTGCCAGGGCAAGCACGTTCTTTTCCATTGCATTGACAAACTCTTTTGACAGACCGATGTCCGGAGCTCCTGATGCTTGCACTTCTTTGTCCAAAGAGAGTTCATCCGGACAGTCTTCCTCGCCGCCCGATGGAGGAGGGAGCAAAGCGAGTACGGAGTTCATATAGGCCAGGTACTCGGCGTTATTGAGTGTGTAAAGCATGATTACTTTGATTTTCGTGTATGTTCCCATAGGCATTCGAATTAAATGTTTAAATTGTTCTGCAAGGTAGACAATAATTATTGATTTAGCATTGCTTTCTGCATTTATTGTCCGGAAAAGTCTTCAAGAAACCTTGAAATGCCGTTCCAACGGTGAAAAATATCTTCAAGAAATCTTAAAGCCGTTTTTGAATGGAGAAAAGTCGTTTCAAGATTTCTCAAAACGGCTTTTCAAAGGTGCAAACCCATTTCAAGATTTCTTGAGACCGCCCTGCACGGTGAAAAACGGCTTCAGGATTTCTTGAAATGGGTTTGCAGGGGTGCGACGGGGGTTCGAGTTTTCTTTGCTTAATCATTCAAAAACACGGTCTTTGTGGACGTATTGAAAATAACGTAGAAGCGTTTCGATATACAGTATTGATTCATATTTCACGTATGACATCCGCCACCTCCGCCCGTGCCTCCCGGATCAAATCCTCCGGAGCGATCCGTATCTGCAAACCCCGTTGTCCGGCGCTGACATAAATGTGATCGAACTGTCCGGCGGTGTGGTGGATGTAGGTCGGGAAATGCTTTTTCATGCCGATGGGGGAGCAGCCGCCACGGATGTAGCCGGTGAGGGGGAGGAGTTCTTTAACCGGGATCATTTCACAACTTTTGTTGCCGGAGACTTTGGCGGCCTTTTTCAGATCGACCTCGTCGGCGCCGGGAATGACACAGACGAAGTAGCCGCTTTTGTCGCCGTGGAGGACAAGCGTCTTGAATACCTGCGCGACATTCTCGCCTAACTGGTCGGCAACGTGCGTCGCGCTCAGATCGTTTTCATCTACTTCATAAGGAACCAGCTGGTAAGCCACTTTGGCTTTGTCCAGCAGGCGTGCTACGTTTGTTTTGTTAATTTTCATCGCTATTAAGAAACTGTTTCTTCTATTCCTTTCATAGAAAGCTGAACCCGTTTGCGAACGAGGTCGACGCTTAACACTTTTACTTTCACATGTTGATGGATCGAGACGACTTGTGTCGGATCACTGATAAAACGGTCTGCCAATTCGGAAATATGAACCAGCCCATTCTCCTTGATGCCGACATCGACAAAACATCCGAAATTCGTTATATTGGTGACGATGCCCGGCAGCACTTGCCCTTCTTTCAGGTCTTCGATCGTCTTCACCGTTGGATCGAAAGAAAATACTTGGATGGTCTGGCGAGGATCGCGTCCCGGCTTATCCAGTTCTTCCATAATATCCAACAAAGTCGGCATTCCGACTTTGTCCGTGACGTATTTCTTCAAGTCGAGCTTTTTCTTCAGTTCTTTATTGCTGATCAGTTCGGTGACAGTACATTTCAAGTCCTTTGCCATCAGTTCGACGATCGGATAACTTTCCGGATGGACGGCCGAGTTGTCCAATGGGTTCTTACCATCTTGGATACGAAGGAAACCAGCACTTTGTTCAAAAGCCTTTTCTCCCATGCGGGGTACTTTCAGGAGTTCGCGACGAGACTGGAAAGGTCCGTGTTCGGTTCGGTAGTCGACGATGTTCTGTGCTAACGTCGGACCCAATCCGGAAATATAGGTCAATAGGTGCTTGCTTGCCGTATTGACATTCACGCCGACTAAGTTTACACAGCTTTCCACCGTCTGGTCGAGGCTCTTTTTCAGGGCGCCCTGCTCGACATCATGCTGGTATTGCCCGACACCGATGCTTTTCGGATCAATCTTGACCAACTCGGCAAGCGGGTCCATCAAGCGACGGCCGATACTGACGGCGCCACGGACCGTCACGTCATATTCGGGAAACTCGTCGCGGGCTATCTTGGATGCGGAATAGATGGATGCTCCGTTCTCGCTGACCACGAACACTTGTACTTTGCGATCATAGCGGATATTGGTAATGAACTGTTCCGTCTCGCGGCTTGCTGTCCCGTTCCCGATAGCGATGGCGTCGATGGCGTATGTGGCTACCAGTTGTGCCACTTTGGCAGCCGCTTTGCTTTTTTCGTTCTGGGGCGGGTGAGGATAGATCGCTTCATTATGTAACAATGCCCCCTGCGCATCGAGGCAAACCAGTTTACAACCAGTACGATAACCGGGATCGACACCCAACACACGTTTTTGTCCCAATGGCGGAGCCAACAACAACTGGCGCAGGTTTTCGGTAAATACACGGATCGCTTCTTCGTCGGCTTTTGCCTTGCTCAAATTAGCAAATTCGGTTTCGATGGAAGGTTTCAGCAGGCGCTTGAAAGAATCGTCTACAGCTATCGATACTTGGTCGGATGTTTCGCCCCGTCCCTTCACGAAACGGCGTTTCAACCGGTCCAGGCAGCCCGTCGTGTCGGGAGAAATGCTTACACGCAGGATACCTTCCGTTTCACCTCGGCGCAGGGCCAACAGACGATGTGAACTTATACGGTTCAGAGTCTCACTGAATTCGAAATAATCGAGGTATTTAGCGCCCTCTTCCTCTTTTCCTTTGATGACTTTGGACGTGATGACTGCCGTGTGTGAGAAAGAATTCCGGACGACATTGCGGGCCTCTTCGTTCTCATTCACCCATTCAGCGATGATGTCGCGTGCCCCTTGCAACGCTTCTTCAGCGTTCTTCACTTCCCCTTTGATAAAGGCTGCCACGCGGGCTGGCAAGTCTCTTTCGTTTTGCATCATCACGATTCTGGCAAGAGGTTCGAGTCCTTTCTTACGGGCAATTTCCGCTTTGGTGATCCGTTTGGGCTTGTAAGGCAGATAAAGGTCTTCTATTTCGGTACTATCCCACGAATCCTCGATCCTCTTTTTCAGTTCGGGAGTCAGTTTGCCTTGTTCTTCTATGGAGGATAAGATACTTTCTTTTCTCTTCTTCAGTTCGGTCAACTTGTCCAACTGATCTTTGATATTGCCGATCTGAACTTCATCCAGTCCTCCGGTCACCTCTTTGCGGTACCGGCTGATGAAGGGGATTGTCGCTCCTTCTCCCAATAGCCCGATGGTTCGTTCCACCTGTCCGACAGGAATGTTCAGGATACGGGAAATCAGCGCATGAAATGATGTTACCATATGGGTTGTTTCTTTATATTTGAATCGCAAAGATAATTGTTTGGTATTTATTTTGCTCCAGCCGGCGAGTTCTTTATCTAAACATTTGCAATTCACGTTTAAATTCAAGAATTTTGTCAACCTAAATTCGACCGCTTTGTCAAGTTGGATATGTTCAAACAGGGAACAGGTCTCGGACTTTCCATCTGCAAGACAATCATTTCTATCTTGAAAGAGGAAATAGGAGTGGAATCGGAAGAAGGCAAGGGGTCTACTTTTTGGTTTACCATCCCTTGCTCACCGGTAAAAGTCTCTTAATGGCTGGTTGGATCCAAACGAACTGTCTTATCTGCAAACAAACGCAGTTCTCCGGGATTATGGGAAGTGAAGAGAATCGTCTGCCCGTTTTCTGTTTGCCGTTCACGGATACGCTTGATAATACGGCGGCTTAAAGCCTCGTCTAAACCTTTAAAAGGCTCGTCCATGAGCAGGAGTGGAGAAGGGTAAGTCAAGGCACGTGCTATCGCTGCTCGTTGTTGCTGCCCGAAACTCAGTTCATTCGGAAAACGGTTCTCAAAGCCGTCCAACTCCATCTTTTGCAATATTGAAATCGCCTGTTCGAAAGCAATTTCTTTTTTCAGATAGGCAGCCAAGGGTAAGGCGATATTTTCGGCAATTGTCAACTGGCTGAGTAATTCGGGTTCCTGGAATACATAAGCTATTCCGGTTTTAAAATCTGTTTCGATTTCCCCTTGTGCGGGTTTTAAAATGTTTCCTATCAAGTTCAACAAGGTCGTTTTGCCGGTTCCAGACGGAGCTGTTATGCCATATATGAATCCTTTTTCGAAAGTATAGCTGAAGTGGGACAGGACCGTATCCGAACCATACCGATATGAAATATCACGAATCCGTATATCGCAATTTCCTTTTGGCACAGGTTGTTTACCGCAATGCTTGTTGTAATGTATAGGGAATCGTTGCTTCGCCAACCAGCTGATTCCTCTATCAAAAAGATAACTGATCAGAATTGCTATAATCGTCCATGCGATCAATTCGGGAACGGCTATAAAAACTTGTGCCTGTTTCATTTCCCCGCCTATACCGGGCGAACATTGCGCCAGTACCTCTCCCATAATGATAGCACGCCAACCAAAGCCCGAAGCAGATGCAAGACCGCTGTATAGGAATGGCTTCAGTTGCGGATAGACCACCTGTGTCAGCTTGTTCCAGCGTCCGATCCTAAATTGACGAGCCATTATCGAAAACTCTTTCCTCTGTCCTCGTATTCCTTTCGTCAGGTTTTCCGTAAGGAGTGGGAACATGGTCAGAAAAGCGATTATCAAAGGAATACTTTCCGCATTCAGGAAAATCAAAGCCAAGAGTATAAATGAAATGACCGGAATGGAACGCATGATGGCCAGTAACGGACGAAATAGTTCATAAATCCACTCGCATTTGTAGAACAAGAGAGAAACTCCCATAGCCGCCATTAACGATATAGACATCCCGATGGTTCCGCGCAACACTGTCGCCATGACTGATTGATAGAATGAACCGGATGCGAAAAGTGCAACGAGCGTGCTAAATAGGTGAGGTATGGACGGAACCAAATCCGGCAAACGGACCAGCATGGTCAATAGTTGCCAGGCCAATATGAGGATTGTAATCGACAGGATCGTAAAGATGCTTTTCTTCATTTTCCGGATTATTTATAGAATTGCTCATCGGGCATTTTGCCTCCCAATGCTTTAGGTTCATATTGCTCAATCAGTTGCAGGAAGTGAAGTATATTTTCTTGGGCTTCGGAGACTGTTTTATAGTCAATCTTACAACGTTCGATACTTTCGGGCGTCAACATGCCAAATGTAAAAATGTTTTCCTTTTCCAATATACAAATAGCCTGTTCCGGCTGCTCTACGGCAAAACGGCAAGAAGTATTTAAAAGACTGTCTATCGTTTCTTTACTTTTTTTCAAGGTAGGCACATAGAGTATGGCTGTCTGGGCAAATCCTAAAGAGGCTGAATCTGGCTTGTTTAGGTCTGCCAATATTTGCAACGTGCTGTCTTTCCGCAACGCAATACTCAAGAACGGTTCTCCTAAAACGGCATAATCGACTTTCCCGGCCAACAGTCCCTGCATGATTTCATGTGCGGTAGTGAATGAATAATTCAATGTGTAATTAAGTTTATGTTGCTGGAGATAATAACGGGTAAGAATGTCAGGTGTCGTTCCTGCTCCGAAAATATGTAAAACCGATTTGTTCTCACCGGATATACCTTTGTCGCTTCTACCTACCAAATAGAGGGTACCCCATATCGGACAACCTGCCAGATGATATCGAATGCCTTTATTATACAGGTTGACAGCACTGATCATCGGCAAAACAGCTATATCAGCTTCACCTTTTATCAGAGTAGCTTGCATCAAGTCAGGAGAATCGATTATCCGAACGGAAAGCGGCTTGCCGTCGATAACGGGCGTTTCTTTCATCCAGTGTGCAAAGGCAATGGCGGAAGGACCACGCAGAACTGATACACGTATCATTCCCGCATCTGTTTTCGGTTTACTATTGCAACAGCATAAAATAAATAGCAAGCAAAGGCATCTGAAGAATGTCATAGCATAAAAAGTTTAGGCAAACTTAAGAAAAAAGTCTCGATTTATGGCAAATCACATAAAAAATGCCGTTGTGGCAAAAACCACAGCGGCACTCTTATCACATTTTTGAAAATCAAGCTTCGGCAGCAGACTCGCTTTTCTTTACATTCGTAACAATCTCCTGTTTGTCCTTGTCGAAGTCGACAACAATCGTATCACCTTCTCCGACAGACGCTCGGATAATCATTTCTGCCATTTCGTCTTCCAGATATTTCTGGATGGCACGCTTCAGCGGACGTGCACCGAACTGAATGTCATAACCTTTGGTGGCAACAAAATCTTTGGCGGCGTCTGTCAGTTCCAGAGAATAACCAAGACCAGCCACGCGTTTGTAAAGACCTTGCAATTCGATATCAATGATCTTATGGATCGCTTCCTTATCCAATTGATCGAACATAATGATGTCGTCCACACGGTTCAAAAACTCCGGAGCGAATGCCTTGTTCAGTGCTTTCTGGATAACGCTGCGGGAGAAGTCCTTATCTGGCTCGCCGGCAGCCTGCGAACTGAAACCGACACCACGGCCGAAGTCTTTCAACTGGCGTGTACCGATATTAGACGTCATGATCAGAATTGTATTCTTAAAGTCGATCCGTCTGCCAAGACTGTCAGTCAGACGACCTTCGTCCAGGACTTGCAGCAGCAGGTTGAACACGTCCGGATGCGCTTTCTCGATCTCATCCAACAAGACAACAGAGTAGGGCTTACGGCGGACCTTCTCGGTTAACTGACCGCCTTCTTCATAACCTACATATCCCGGAGGCGCACCGATCAGGCGGGACACCGCAAACTTTTCGAGATACTCGCTCATATCGATACGGACCAAAGCGTCGGCCGAGTCAAACAGATATTCCGCCAACTTTTTGGCCAGATGAGTCTTACCGACACCTGTCGGCCCTAAGAAC
This sequence comes from Parabacteroides sp. MSK.9.14, assembly GCF_019041495.1. Lineage (NCBI taxonomy): Bacteria > Pseudomonadati > Bacteroidota > Bacteroidia > Bacteroidales > Tannerellaceae > Parabacteroides > Parabacteroides sp. MSK.9.14. Next base: position 77,124 of record NZ_JAHPXO010000003.1, on the reverse strand, counting down.
ATGAATGTTCCGATCGGCTTGTTCGGATCCTTTAAGCCAACGCGGTTCCGCTGAATTGCTTTTACGATCTTCTGAACGGCATCATCTTGGCCGACTACTTTCTTCTTTAGGTTCTCCGCCATTTCGAGTAATTTCAGGTTTTCAGCTTTTGCGATACGTTGGACAGGGACACCTGACATCATGGCTACAACTTCAGCCACCTTATCTTCATCCACCGTTTCGCGATGCTCCTGCAATTCTTGCTCCCATTTGGCTTTGGCTGCTTCCAACTGTAAGAGGTACTGACGTTCCTTGTCACGGAAGCTGGCAGCCAATTCAAAGTTTTGTGACTTAACGGCAGCAAGCTTCTCTGTTTTGGTTGCCTCGATCTTGGCTTCCAGTTCTTCAATACTTTTCGGAACCGTTATGTTAGATATATGTACGCGAGAACCGGCTTCATCCAACGCATCAATTGCTTTGTCCGGGAAGTTGCGGTCACTGATATAACGTTCTGTCAGTTTTACACAAGCTTGCAGGGCTTCGGGCGTATAGATCACATTGTGATGTTCTTCGTAGCGGGCCTTGATATTTTGCAGGATCTGCAAAGTTTCTTCCGCTGTTGTCGGATCGACGATCACTTTTTGGAAACGACGTTCCAAAGCTCCATCTTTCTCGATATTTTTACGGTATTCATCTAATGTCGTAGCACCGATACATTGTATCTCACCACGGGCCAGAGCCGGCTTCAGCATATTGGCGGCATCCATTGAACCTGAAGCTGAACCTGCACCGACGATCGTATGGATCTCATCGATAAACAGGATGATATTCGGGTTCTTCGACAGTTCGTTTAAAATAGCTTTAATGCGTTCTTCAAACTGACCGCGATATTTGGTTCCAGCCACGATAGATGCCATATCCAAGCTGATCACACGTTTGTCGAACAAAACGCGGGAAACTTTGCGCTGGATGATACGCAGTGCCAAACCTTCCACAATTGCCGATTTGCCGACACCTGGCTCACCGATCAAGACAGGATTGTTCTTTTTGCGACGGCTCAATATCTGAGCTAAGCGTTCGATCTCCTTCTCACGTCCGACAATCGGATCGAGACGATTTTCAGCGGCCGCACGCGTCATATCTGTACCGAAGTTGTCCAATACAGGCGTGTCGTTTGGTGATTTTGGTTGTGCAGAGCCGGCTCCGGAAGAGGAGCGGGGAGACTCCCGGCGGGAAGAGTAATCATCGTCATCGTCTTCATCATCATCGGTGTAGCCATCACTGATTCCTTCAAAATGTTCGGCATCTTCTTTTCCAATAAAATCATCCATGTGCTTCAAACCTGTGCCGCTTATCAGGTAATTATATATACTGCGATACGTTATGCCCGCTTCGTTCAGCACCTTTGCCGCAACATTAAACTCTTCTTTCAAAATGGCTAGAAGCAAATGTTCCGTTCCGGTTTCTTTTTTCTTGAACAAGCGCGATTCAAGCATACTCATACGCAGTACGCGCTCGGTTGTTTTACTAATAGCGATATCATGCTGGACAGCATCTTCGGCATCGATTGTATTTTTAATTTCCTGTTCGATCTTTCTTTTGATATCCCATTCGTCGACATTTAGTTCGCGCAGGGCCTGCACGGCTTTCCCTTCGCCGTCGCGGATAATTCCAAGCATTAAGTGTTCCGGTCCAATATAACTGTTCTGAAGCCTTGCTGCTTCTTCACGGCTATATTCAATAACGTCCATTAATCTCTTTGAATAGTTATTTTTCATATTATAATAATGTACTATGATAGTGCAAATGTAATAAACTCTCGTCATATATCTAACAAAATCCATGCCATTATTCCTTAAAAGAAAATAAAGTATTGAAGCCAGGCTTGTCATATATTACAAAAAACAGCTTTATCTTGTTATAAAGAAACGTAAAAAAATATTACCCGTAAATGTAATTCCAAATACATGTACTACTAATCCCATTTTCATAGGGTGGCAGTTTCATTTTGATGGTTTGAAACCGGATGCCTTCTGACAAGTAAATTCTAAAATTTCGAGTCAAAAGCTTTCGTGATACACGGAAAAGCCTTACCTTAGTGCACTTTTTGAAAGGTGAGATATTGAGTGTAATTAATATAAGACTAAATGGTTGATCAAGACAGAATTATTAAGATTAACATCGAGGAGGAAATGAAATCGGCATACATTGACTATTCAATGTCTGTCATTGTTTCGCGTGCCCTTCCGGATGTTAGGGATGGTTTTAAACCGGTTCATCGTCGTATTTTGTTTGGAATGAATGAATTGGGTAATACATCCGACAAACCTTATAAAAAATCTGCGAGAATTGTTGGTGAAGTTTTAGGTAAATACCATCCACATGGTGACTTGTCTGTTTATTTCGCAATGGTTCGTATGGCACAGACATGGTCTATGCGCTATACGTTGGTGGATGGACAAGGAAACTTTGGCTCGGTGGACGGTGACAGTCCTGCTGCCATGCGTTATACAGAAGCAAGATTAAGTAAACTTGCCGAAGAAATGCTTCGCGATATCGACAAAGATACGGTTGATTTCCAGCTGAATTTCGACGATACGCTGAAAGAACCGACCGTATTGCCGACTCGTATTCCGAATTTGCTGGTAAATGGAGCATCTGGTATTGCCGTTGGTATGGCGACAAATATGCCAACACATAACCTTAGCGAGGTGCTGGACGGCTGTATGGCTTACATTGATACTCGTGGAGAAATGGAAGTAGCTGATTTGATGCAATATATCAAAGCTCCTGATTTCCCGACAGGTGCGACTATCTACGGATATGCTGGTGTAAAAGACGCCTTTGAAACAGGTAAGGGACGTATTGTTTTGCGCGGTAAAGCAGAAATCGAGACGGAAAATAATCATGAGAAGATTATCATTTCGGAAATCCCTTATGGTGTAAATAAAGCCGAACTGATCAAATATATTGCCGATTTAGTGAATGAAAAGCGCATAGACGGTATATCGAATGTAAATGACGAGTCGGACCGCCAAGGCATGAGAATCGTCGTGGATGTAAAAAGGGATGCAAATTCGAGTGTTGTGCTCAACAAGCTATATAAGATGACGGCATTGCAGTCTTCCTTCAGCGTCAATAATATCGCGTTGGTGAATGGGCGTCCCAAACTGCTCAATCTGAAAGATTTGATCAAAGCGTTTGTCGACCATAGACATGAAGTTGTGATTCGCCGTACGAAATACGATTTGAAGAAAGCCGAAGAACGTGCCCATATCTTAGAAGGTCTGATTATTGCTTCCGATAATATTGATGAAGTCATTGCAATCATCAAATCGTCTAAAAGTCCTGCTGAAGCTATCGAACGTTTGATGGAACGTTTCTCCCTGTCGGATATACAGTCTCGTGCCATTGTAGAAATGAGACTTCGCCAGTTAACTGGCCTGGAACAGGATAAACTTCGTGCAGAGTATGAAGAAATCGAAAAATTAATCGCATATTTGAAGGAAATTCTAGAAAATGACGATCTTTGTATGAAAGTCATCAAAGACGAGTTGCAGGAAATCAAGGACAAGTACGGAGATGAACGTAAAACAGATATCGTTTATGCCTCCGAAGAACTCAATCCTGAAGACTTCTATGCAGATGATGAGATGATCATTACCATCTCCCACATGGGATACATCAAGCGTACGCCGCTCAGTGAATTCCGTGCTCAGGGACGCGGCGGAGTAGGGGCCAAAGGTTCTGAAACGCGTGACGAAGATTTTGTAGAATATATCTATCCGGCTTCCATGCATGCTACCTTGCTGATCTTTACGGCAAAAGGAAAATGTTATTGGTTGAAAGTGTTCGAAATTCCGGAAGGAGCGAAGAACTCAAAGGGTAGAGCGATCCAGAACTTGTTGAACATCGAACCGGATGACAAGGTCAACGCTTTCATTCGAGTAAAGAAGCTGACGACAGACACCGAGTTTATTAATTCGCACTATCTGTTGTTCTGTACAAAGAAAGGTGTGATCAAGAAGACTCTATTGGAAGCATATTCCCGTCCTCGCCAGAATGGTGTAAATGCCATTACATTACGTGAAGACGACGGTCTGATCGAAGTTTGTATGACAAATGGTAATAATGAGGTTCTGATTGCAAACCGTAACGGACGTGCTATCCGTTTCCATGAAAATGCAGTGCGCGTTATGGGGCGTACAGCATCCGGTGTAAGAGGTATGACACTTGATGACGATTCTAACGACGAAGTTGTAGGAATGGTTTGCATTAAGGACAAAGAAAAAGAAACTGTACTGGTTGTGTCCGAACAAGGTTACGGCAAACGTTCTAATATCGAAGATTATCGTATTACGAATCGTGGAGGTAAAGGTGTCAAAACCATCAACATTACGGAAAAGACCGGTAAACTGGTTGCCATCAAGAATGTTACGGAGGAAAACGATATTATGATCATTAATAAATCCGGTATCACAATCCGTATGAAGGTATCTGATCTGAATGTCATCGGACGTGCAACACAAGGGGTACGCCTGATCAATTTAGGGAAACGTAATGACGAAATCGCCTCTGTATGCAAGGTGCTGTCACAGACTGAAGAAGAGATCGCTGAAGAAAAAGCACAGCGTGAAGCTTTAGAAGGTGTGGTAATTCATGAACATCCAATAGAGAATACCGATTTCGAAGATGTCTCTGATGATGTCGAAAGCAATGAAAATGCGGACGATACAGAAGGAACAACTGAGGAATAATTTAAACAAATAGAAATATTAATCTCAAATCACTATCACAAATGAAACGAGTATTATTGACAGTTGCACTATGTGTTGCAGCATCTGCCTCTTTCGCACAGAAAAAAGTTGTGAACGAGGCACAGAGTATTGCGAAAGGAAGTAACGCAGATTTCGGAGAAGCCAGAACCTTGATCAAAGGAGCGTTGGAAAATCCGGAAACTAAAGATGACGCTAAAACTTGGTATGTAGCAGGTTTTATTGAAGATCAGCAGTTCAATACTGAAAGAGCTAAACAAATCTTGGGACAGCAACCCAACGAGCCGGTTATGTACGAAGCTTTGTATGGTATTTTACCTTATTTTCAGAAAGCCTATGAACTGGATCAGTTGCCTAATGAAAAAGGAAAAGTGAAACCTAAATACACAAAAGATATCAAAAGTATCTTGAGTGCAAACCATGTATATCTGTTCAATGGTGGTGCATATTATTTCGATAAACAAGAGTATAAAAAAGCATACGATTTCTTCAACCAATATGTGGAAATATCCGAACTGCCAATGTTCGCAGGGACTCAGACTGCGGAAAAAGACTCTACATTCATGACAGTTCAGTTCTATGCAGCAGCAGCAGCTTCTTTAGCTAAAGATTCCAGATTGGCTATTGCCGCTTTGGAACGTGCTAAAAATACTCCTTATCGTCAATATGATGTTTATCAGTATCTTTGCTACGAATACGGAGAGGCAAGAACTGCTCAGGACTCTGTTATGTTGGAAAAAACATTCGAAGAAGGCATGCAGGTTTTTCCAGATTCGGCATTCTTCTTGAATAACTTGATCAATACATACATCTATTCCAATAGAAATGAAAAAGCATTGGAAATGTTGAATGTTGCAATCCAGAAAAATCCAAATGATGCAAACCTTTACAATGTAATGGGACGTGTTTATGAAACCGGATTAAAAGATTATGCCAATGCTGAAAAGAATTTCCAGATTGCTTTGGAAAAAGATCCGAATTTGACAGATGCGCTTTCTAACATTGGTCGTATCTATTACAATCAAGGAGTGAACAAATTAAGCGAAGCCAATATGATTAATGATAGTAAGAAATACCAGGAGGAATTAGGCATGGCAAAAGATTTGTTCAAAAAAGCTCTTCCTTATTATAAAAAAGCTCATGAAGCTGAACCTGAAAAAATGGACAACATGATCGCTTTGAGAGGTATCTATTACAATCTGAACATGGGGCCGGAATTAGAAGCTATTGAAGCAGAAATGAATAAATAATAGATCGGATAAGATTTATTTGATAAAAGAAAATATGTCATATAATGAACCCCGAAAGTTAGACAAAAAACTTTCGGGGTTTTTATTATGTCTGCGCAAAAAAGAAATTCAACAATCTTATTAAACATAATACTTATTATCTTTAAGTATATCTGAAAATCCCGCTTTTTATATTTATTCGGTATCGTTTTTCTTTTTCCTTCTTGAAGGTAAGTTCGGTATATTTTCCCGAATGAAGCGCTTGAAACCGCTTAAAGAAACCTTATAATAATCGGCTAATTCGGCATATGTTGCATTTTCTTCTTTCAATTCTCTTTCGATCTGGCTTTTCTGGGAAAGGAGAAATTCGGTTTTGGGGCTTCCCAAAGGACGTCCTAATTTTGTTCCTTTGTTTTTACTGGCTGTCAATGCTTCTTTCGTACGGGCAGAAATAAGTTTGCTTTCAATCTCAGAAACAAGCCCAAATGTAAATGCCAACGTCTTGCTGTTCACGTTATCTTCAAATGAATAACCTTCCTTGATACAGTAAAGTGCCACTTTCTTTTCAATACACAACAAAATCAAATGCATTATCTCCATTAGTTTCCTGCTGAGTCGAGTGACATCGGCGACGATAAGAATATCGCCTTCTTGTAAATTTTTTATTACGTCTTCGAGTCGGTTTTTCTCTTTGGAAGAATTTTTAGCATCTTTCAACCATTTGTCAATCTCAATTTTTTTTGCTTTTGCAAATTGTTCGATTGCGTTTTTCTGGCTCTCTGTTTGTTGTTTATTTGAATATGTACGTATATAAGCAATTGTCATATTTTTTATTATTTAAATTTTGTTTTATCATTTGATATATAACAGATTGGTTTGCAATATGTTCATTCTAAAAGTTGATAAAGGGGGTATACATGTTGTAATGATCTCCTAAACTGATGCGAATGTACGTAAATAAAAAAAACAATGAAATATTTGGTAGTTAAAAAAAAATACCTACCTTTGCATCGCAATCAAAAATAAAAGAAATTGCAAAACGGGGTGTAGCGCAGTCCGGTTAGCGCACCTGCTTTGGGAGCAGGGGGTCCCAGGTTCGAATCCTGGTACCCCGACATAAATAAGAGGTCGTAATTAGCTGATCAAAGTCATAACGAGTTGATACATATATTGTATCAACTCGTTATGACTTTTGAATCTTTCTCATATACTCTTATCGGGCAAGACGTGAAGCTCCGGAAGAAGTCTTCTGATCTCTTCGTTTTAGTGACATTCAAAAAACAATTTCCGACATCTCACAACGTATGCTGACCGTCACGCTTCGCACACTGGAAGCCGACGGACTTGTTTCAAGAACAGTCTATGCTGAAGTTCCGCCCCGTGTCGAATACCAACTTACGGAAACCGGCAAAACGCTGATACCACATATCGAGAGTCTTGTCGGTTGGGCATTGGAGCATATGACAGGTATTTTCGACAGCCGGGAAAAGGCCGGACAACCATGCGGATAGTCAAAATCTTTTACACAGAAGTATTTTACGATATATTTTTATCTCTATCTTTGCGCCATAAATTAAAAAATAATCATCTTGGCAAGAAATAAGAAGCAGTTGCCTTTATTGGAAAAGGTAACAATAACAGATGTAGCCGCAGAAGGAAAGGCTATCGCACGCGTAAATGACATGGTCGTATTCGTACCTTTTGTTGCGCCCGGAGATGTCATAGACATACAATTGACACGTAAGAAACATAGTTATGCGGAGGGAAAAGCTGTATTTTTCCATGAATATTCGCCCCGACGTGCAGAGCCGTTCTGTGAACATTTCGGTGTATGCGGCGGCTGTAAATGGCAACATCTGCCCTATGAGGAACAGATTCGCTACAAACACAAGCAGGTGATCGACAACCTGACCCGGATCGGTAAGATCGAAATGGAAGAAATACTCCCGATCAAGGGTTCCAAACATACGACTTTCTATCGTAACAAACTTGAATTTACATTCTCTAACAAGAAATGGTTGACGGAAGAGGAAGTGAAAACCGGAGCCAAGTTCGATTGTATGGATGCGGTCGGTTTCCATATTCCGGGAATGTTCGACAAGGTGCTCGACATTCACAAATGCTGGTTGCAGAACGACATATCAAACCGCATCCGTCAGGCAGTCAAAGAATACTGCCTGACACACAAAGGCTATCCGTTCTTCGACCTTCGCAATCAGGAAGGATTTGTGCGTACATTAATGATCCGTACGGCTTCAACGGGCGATCTGATGGTAGTGTTGGTATTTTTCTACGAAGATGTGGAACGCCGCGAAGCGCTTCTCTCCTATGTGGCTGAACAGTTCCCGGAGATCACTTCACTGATGTACGTCATCAACGAAAAATGCAATGATACGATTACCGACCAGGACGTTCTTGTGTTCCGTGGAAAAGACCATATCATCGAGGAGATGGAAGGACTTCAGTTCAAAGTAGGGCCGAAATCGTTCTATCAGACCAACAGTGAACAGGCTTACGAACTCTATAAAGTTGCCCGCGAGTTTGCCGGACTGACCGGAAACGAAATGGTTTATGACTTGTACACCGGAACCGGTACGATCGCCAACTTCGTCTCCCGCCAGGCAAAGAAAGTGATCGGTATCGAATATGTGCCCGAAGCGATCGAAGATGCCAAAGTGAACTCCTCGTTGAATAAGATCGAGAATACATTGTTCTACGCCGGCGACATGAAGGATATCCTGACACAGGATTTCATCAACCAACACGGCCGTCCGGATGTTATTATCACAGACCCGCCCCGTGCCGGTATGCATGACGATGTGATCAACACGATTCTTTTTGCGGAACCGGAACGTATCGTTTACGTGAGCTGTAACCCCGCGACACAGGCACGCGACCTGAGCCTGCTTTCGGTAAAGTATGCCGTTAAAAAGGTACAGCCGGTAGATATGTTCCCACATACGCATCATGTAGAAAATGTCGTCCTCCTGGAGAAATTAAAAGTTAAGAATTAAAAGCTTAAGAAAATAATGAACAAGATCATCCTCCTGTTTTCACTTGCTTTGTTGTTGTCCGGTTGTAATCGTGCGAGGCAGGAACAAGGGCGGGAGGATGACGATGTAACAATTGACCTGCCTCAACTGAAAGCGCAAGGCGAAATAACGGCCGTTACGCTATATAGCTCGACTTCCTATTTTCAGTATAAGATGCAGCCGATGGGTTACGAATACGAACTGATCAAGGATTTCGCCCGTTCGGAAGGTCTGAAACTGAATATTAAAGTTGCCGAAAGTCCTGCCAAACTGATCGAAATGTTGGAAGCGGGAGAAGCCGATGTCGTCGCCTACCCGATTCAGATCAGCAACCGCATGAAAGAGAAACTCATCTATTGCGGACGGGAAGAGCAAGATTGCCAGATGCTGATCCAACGTGCCAACAAAGGCGACAAGGTGATCACCGACGTGACGGAGCTGCTCGGAAAAGATGTCTATGTAAAGCCGGGAACCAAATATTTCGAACGGTTGAAGAACCTCGATGTCGAATTAGGAGGCGGTATCCGGATTCATGAAGCGGATGCCGACACAGTGACAACGGAGGATCTGATCGGCATGGTTTCGCAAGGAGAAATCCCTTACACCGTAAGCGACGAGAATATAGCCCGCCTGAACAAAACTTATTTCTGGAACCTGAACGTTTCGCTGAAGATCAGTTTTATGCAACGCTCCTCATGGGTCGTACGCAAAAGCAGCCCCGAACTGGCTAAGGCCATCGACGCGTGGGCATCCGACAAGGCGGGAACGCATGTCTACAAGGCTTTGACGAAACGCTATTTCGAACTGAGCAAACAACCCGTCACGACCGAACTGCCGGAAGTTAAAAACGGACATGTATCGCCCTACGACGAGCTGTTCCGCAAACATGCCAAAAACATCGGCTGGGACTGGCAGCTACTTGCTTCTATCGGCTACCAGGAATCCCGTTTCAATCCGAACGTCGTCTCATGGGCCGGCGCAGAAGGGCTGATGGGAATTATGCCGAACACGGCAAAGGCTTTAGGGGTAACGCCTCACGAACTGAAAAATCCGGACACGGGAATCCGTACGGGTGTGGATTGCCTGCGCCGTTTCCGTCAGGGATTTGGAAAAATAACGGACCCGGTCGAAAAGATCAAGTTCACCTTAGCGGCTTACAATGCCGGGATCGGGCATATCTACGATGCCCAACGACTGGCAGAGAAATACGGCAAAGACCCATACGTCTGGGATGATAATGTGGCCGAATATATCCGGATGAAGAACGATCCGGAGTACTACAATGATCCGGTCTGCAAACACGGCTACCTGCGTGGTTCGGAAACCTTCAATTATGTGCGCGAGGTGATGGAGCGTTACAACTATTATCTTCATAAAACAGGAAAGAAATAAAGAGGTGCGTATTGCTTATAACCAATCAGACCATCTTATTTTCAAGACCGGATATTTTCTTTTATCATCTCCTTAATAAGCAACATCACCTTCGGATGGCTCAGTGGGACGCCGTCCAGAATCTCTTTTATTTCATTCGTGCTGATTGAATACCCGGTTTCTCCCGAACGGTATTCAAAGCAAACGTTTATTTCCGGATTGCCGGTGATCAACAAGGCGACTGTACCCGGAAGATCTCCCCAGGGCGGGCAATCGATATGATCCGAATGAAAGACAGCCCTCACTTTCGTTCCCTTTCCCGGCTCGGATGTCAGGGTGACACTGCCGCCGGTCTGCTCCGCATTCTGGATCAGGAAGGGAAGGCCGAGTCCGACTTTGCGAGTCGTGCGGGTGGTGTAGAACGGGTTCGTGACACGCCGGGCGGTTTCCGCATCCATCCCTAAGCCGTTGTCCGTGATGCGGATGACGATGCGGGTATCCTGCTCTTCTACGGACAGCCCTATCTCCGAAGCATTCGCCCGGATACTGTTTGCGGTGATATCGGTGATATGAAAAGATAGATTATTCATGCTGTTACAATCGTATGACCGTTTTCCTTCCGGAAAGCCATTGCTAAATGTTCAAAATCAAGCAGGTCGGCTCTTAGCAGGGAATATTTCGTGCCGATCTGTCCGGGATCATGCGCATCAGAAGCGCTATAGACCGTGTAATGCTTCAAATAAGCATGTGCCGCCAACAGCCTTTCATAGCGGACAGCATCCTTGAACTCGATCGCATCCAGCGGCAACGAAGGATCTATAAACCCCAACTGGCTGATCAGGCTGAACGAAGGACGTTCGACATGGGCCGCAATGAACAACCCGCCCAGACGATGCACCACTGCGGCAATCTGTTCCACACTCCGGTCGAGGGCCGAGATAAGCAGATAAGGGGCTTCCCCCACGATCTCGTTCCGGGCGTTCACCCAGACCTGGTCGCCGAATCGTTCAGGGTCGTTCGGGACAGGCGGCAGATTGTCATCCAGATACATCTGGAAAGCGGCACGTGCCCGGTCATCTGCAAAAAGTGCCACGCAGTGCGCCTCTTCGCGTGTCGTCACCTCCGCACCGGCAAAGACCATGAGTCCCCGCTCCTCCCCTAAAGCCAGGATTTCGGGACATTGCAGCGTGCTGTTATGATCCGTCACAGCAATGGCATCCAATCCCCGTTCGAGGGCCGTTTCCACAATCCGCTGCGGGCTCATCTCCAAGCTTCCGCAAGGCGAAAGACAGGTGTGCAGGTGCAAATCTACCCGGAACTCCTTCATGCCTGTTGCAAAAGGCTGTATATTTTTCCCGTTACTTCGAATGCGGAAAGCGGCGTTCCGAGCAAAGGCACGTCTTCCTCTTTTCCTTTCTCAAGCGTTTCCTCGTCCGGCGAAGCCCCGTTCACGATCAGGACGGCTGCCACATCTTTCAGAGTGGCGACCGCCACGATGTTCTGGTGTGTCTGCATCGTGACCCACAACATTCCTTCGTCTATATGTCCCATTACGTCACTCAACAGGTCGCTGGTGTAGCCGCCGGAAATCTCCGCGTCCAGTCCTGCCTCTCCGCAAAAAACGGTTAAGTTCAATTCTCTCACTAAATCACTGACCTTCATATTTGGCTCCTTTCTTATAACAATCTTTATTCAACCGGTCTTTCCCCCAGGTCTTTTCGATCAGGCGGAAAGCATGTTCCTTGTCCAGCTTCCCGTGCTTCTCCATATTGCGCTGCATGAAGACGCAATCGCTGAACTGCGCCTCATGGCGGACGATGTCTTCCGCCAACGCCTGGCAGTTGGGCGAACCACAGGCCCCGCAATCGATGCCGGGCAGGTAGCACATCAACTTGCGTACCTGTTCCATCTTTTTCAGGACTTCTTCGATATTTCCTTCGTATCGCAACTTCGGGTTGGGTTGAAGCGGACGAATGGTGATGTGTTGTTTCAGATAGGACAACGCCTCCAACCGGTCGGAATAGATCAGCGGGGCTTTGTCGCGTTTCATCGAACGCTTCATCACCCGCTCGGCTGTCAGGAAACGGTTGGCGACTGCCAGCACGCCACCGGCACAACTCCGGTCGCAGGCACGCAGTTCGAGGAAGTCCACATTGCGGACTTCGGTGGTCGACTCCATCCGTTCCAAGAATTCGATGACATTGTGTATCTCGTCTATCGCCAGGCAGCGGCCGGAGAAATGTTTGGTTTCGCCTCCCGTCTGGCTCCAACGCATCTCCTTCTTGGTCAGGGAGGGCGGAAGGACGCATTCGGGCGTGTAGTTCTTCGGACGGTTTTTCAGGATATGATATACCTTATTATATAGGGTATCCATATTGATCACGCCTTTGATCGTGGACGAATATCCCTCCGCACCTTTCAGGGAGGCGATCTTCGCCGCACAGGGCGTCACATAAAAAATACCGATTTCTTCGGACGAGAAACCGTCTTCTTCCAATACCTTATGATAGTAAGTGGCTGTCGCATTGACCGGCGGCTTCACCAACAAGATATTATCGACCAGGGCCGGGAAGCGCACCTGTATCAGCCGGACGATAGCCGGGCAAAACGAACTGATGACAGGTTTATCCTCCGCCAGCTCCATCTGCCTGAGCATCTCGCGATGGATCATGTCTGCCGTAAACTCGACCTGGAACACATGCGTAAACCCCAGTTCGTACAGCGCACTGAAAATCTCTTCCTCCGTCGTATATTTGGAGAACTGCCCGATAAAGACCGTCGGAACCAGCACGACACGGGCCTTGTAGTCGAATATCTTCTGGAAGTCGTCCTGCTCCACATAGATGGCTTCCGTCGGGCAGGCTTTCAGACATTCGCCGCAGTCCACACACCAACCTTTACGGATGGAGGCTTTCCCCTCGCGGATACGAATCGCACCGGTCGGGCACTTCGTCATGCAGTGGGTACAGCCGACACAACGGTCATTGTCTATTTTCAATGCGTGGTAAAACTTTGTCTCTTCCATGGCTATCTGTCGTTTGCGGAGAAGTAGGTCAGCATACGGACAACCGTGCCCTCTCCTACTTTGCTCTCGATCGTTAATTCATCTACATTCTTCTTCATATTGGGCAACCCCATGCCTGCACCGAACCCCATCTCGCGGACGGCTGCCGATGCGGTGGAGAAACCTTCCTGCATGGCCTGTCCGATATCGGGAATGCCGGGACCTTCGTCTTGCAACAGGAGGCTGATCCTGTCGGCTTCGATATCGGCCAGAACCGTCCCTCGCCAGGCATGCGCCACGACGTTGACCTCGGCTTCATAAAGAGCGACGACCACCCGCTTGATGATGCGCGGATCGACGGACAGTTGCTTCAACACCTTCTTTATCTGGCTCGAAGCATAGCCGGCTTTTGAGAAGTTGCCTCCTTCCAGTTCAAATCTGAATTGCATATCTTCACCTCCTTTTGCTTAATAGATCGGCGGAAGGCCGTTACAATAAAGTTCACCGACTGTATGGTACATCGAGTGATCCGTTTCCATCAGGATCATCTCGTTTTCTGCCGCCAGTTGTAAAATATCGGGAGTCGCTTTCTTTCCCCTGACGAACAGGATGCAGGAAACATCCGCCATCTCTGCCGTCCGGATCGTCTGCATGTTGCACAGACCAGTGACGAGGAGCACACCGTTGCAATCCAATGTCAGGACATCGCTCATCAGGTCGCTGGCGAAGGCGCACTGCACTTCGTGGTCTTCCCGGCCGTTACCACACACGACTGTCGCGCCGGTAAGTGCCATTATCTGCCGTATCTTCATATTATATAAAGGTTATATTTGCCGGGGCAATGTAAGAAATAGTTATAACTTTGCAAGCGAAAAGATACGGAAAGTTATAACTAAATCATGAAAATATGGGCGTAGTAATAGGTATTGACGTAGGTGGAAGCACAACCAAGATTGTCGGAGTGGAAAACAAGAGCATCCAGTCGCCGATGTTCGTCAAGGCGACCGATCCGGTCACCTCGCTCTTCGGAGCTTTCGGCAAGTATATCTATGACAACGGGATCACCTTGCCGGAGATCGAGATGGTGATGCTGACGGGTGTGGGAAGCGCTTTCATCGACCAGCCGCTATACGGCTTGCCGACAGCCAAGACCGATGAATTTCTGGCCAACGGCCTCGGAGCCAAATATGCCGCTTCGCTGGAAAACCTGATTGTCGTAAGCATGGGGACGGGAACTTCTTTCGTAAAGGTTGAAGGACCGCATATCCAGCATATCGGCGGCATCGGCATCGGAGGCGGAACCTTGCTCGGACTCTCCCGCCTGCTCCTGAAAACGCAGGACATCCATCTGATCGCTGAAATGGCCCGGAAAGGGACCCTGACGAATATCGACCTCCAGATACAGGACATCTGCAACAGGCCCCTGCCCGACCTGCCGCTGGACGCCACCGCCTCCAACTTCGGAAAGGCGGACGGCAACGCCTCTCCCGAAGACATTGCTTCCGGGATTATCCACATGGTCTTGCAATCGATCGGCCAGGCTGCCATCCTATCGGCTCTCAACAGCCCGATCCGCGATTTCGTCCTGATCGGCAACCTGACGCAACTGCCCCAGTGCAAGGAGATCTTCCCTAAGCTGGAAGAAATGTATGGCGTCCGTTTCCTAATCCCCAAATATTCGGAATACAGGACAGCCATAGGCGCCGCCCTCACCTATATGGACGGGGCGCCGATTCATCCGATCAAATAAAGCGGTAAAAAGATTATCAATTAACTGTCAGAGTATTGCATTTACGAAACATTTACCTGTCGATGTAAATGCATTTATGCTGGCATGTAAAAATGTTTACATCGGATGGTAACAACATTTACATCGGCATGTAACGTCTTTTACTTGGGCATGTAAAAGACTGCAGATGCCCAGTCACCAGTCGTATTCCTCCACATATCCGTCAAAGTATTCGTCCAACCGCACGCCTAACTTCCTGGCAAGCGCAACCACCTGCTGCTGCTCGGCCGGTGACAGCAACGTTTCTCCTTTCCGCTTCTGATAATATCTCCTGACTCCCCAACTACCGATCAGACGACACCTGAACGTACCCGACACACTGACCGCCAAGGCTCCGGCCGTACACAGGAACCCTTTGGCATAACGCACTTTCTCGTTGGAACGGTAATACTTGCACTTCCCCGCCATCGCTTCTATCGCTTTCAGATGCAATGTCGGAGGAAAAACAACATTTGCCGGAATACGGTCGTATGCGATCCGCCTGAGACAAGTGTCGCCGCGAGGACAGTCTGCCGCACATAAACCGTAATTAGAAGGAATTTTAGAATAAGATGTGTCTTTCATCATAGTTCTTGTATTTTAATGATTACATAGCAAAGGTACGATAATTCGTTACCGCCGCAAGCCGGCAGGCGGAAATCGGTGAAACTTTCCAAAGGCTGACAAAAAGATACGAGTAACGACAAAAATAATAGGATACGAATAGGTTAGGATTCCAATTTATGCTTACCTTTGGTTGCATTAAATTAAATTTATAATATCATGTTCGCAAAAGAAACTTATATCGCCCGCAGGGCTAAATTAAAACAGACGATAGGTTCCGGCCTGCTGTTATTTTTGGGTAACGATGAGTCAGGCATGAACTATGCCGATAACACATACCATTTCCGCCAGGATTCCACTTTTCTGTATTTCTTCGGGCTTCCCTACGCCGGGCTGTCCTCCATCATCGACATAGACAACAACCGCGAGATCATTTTCGGCGACGAACTGACGATCGACGCAATCGTCTGGATGGGAACACAGCCGACGCTGAAGGAAAAGAGCGAAGCAGCCGGTATCACCGAAGTACGTCCGTTCAAGGAAATCGATACCTATCTGAAGAACGCGCAGCAGAAAGGCCAGCCGATCCATTACCTGCCGACTTACCGCGCCGAACACCAGATCAAGCTGTTCCAGTGGTTAGGCGTCGTTCCGGGAGCCGAAAAACCTTCCGTACCTTTTATTATGGGCGTTGTCAACCAGCGTAACTATAAGAGCGAAGAAGAAATTGCCGAAATAGAAAAGGCTTGTATCGTGACAGCCGACATGCATCTGGCCGCCATGCGCACCGTCCGTCCGGGCATCCGCGAAAGCGAAGTGGCCGCCGCCGTTGCCGAAGTTGCTTATGCCAACAATTACGAACTCTCTTTCCCGATCATCGCGACGATCAATGGGCAGACGTTGCACAACCATGATCATAGCAATTTGATCAAGAGTGGCGACATGCTTCTGCTCGATGCCGGCGCCGAAACGGAGATGGGATATGCCGGCGACATGTCGTCAACGATTCCTGCCGATGCCAAATTCACCACTCGCCAACGTGAGATCTATGATATCCAGGTGGCTGCCCACGAAGCAGCTGTTGCAGCTTTGCGTCCGGGTATCCCGTTTGTCGATGTATATGAATTGTCCTGCAAAGTGATCATGGAAGGCCTGAAAGAGTTGGGCTTCGTGAAAGGCGATCCGATGGAAGCAGTCAAAGCCGGTGCTCATGCCATGTTCATGCCTTGCGGACTGGGACACATGATGGGACTGGACGTTCACGATATGGAAAACTTAGGCGAAATCTACGTCGGATATGACGGCCAGCCGAAGAGCACGGAGTTCGGACGCAAGTCTCTCCGCCTCGGACGTAAGTTGGAACCGGGCTTTGTCCTGACTATCGAGCCGGGCGTTTACTTCATCCCCGAACTGATGGATCTCTGGAGAAGCCAGAACAAGTTCACCGAATTTATCAATTACGACAAGCTGTTCACATATAAAGATTTCAGCGGCATCCGCAACGAAGAGGACTATTTGATCACCGAAAACGGCGCCCGCCTGTTAGGTAAAAAGATCCCCGTCCGTGCTGAAGAGGTAGAAGCGATAAGAAAATAAAAACAAAACAGAAATGACGAGAGTGCCCCTGTTGTATTAACAGGATACATCCTCGTCATTTCTGCCTGATTTTTTACAACTTTTATCCCTTGATCTGCCTATTCGTGCAGGATCAGGACAAGCGCACCGAAGGCATGAGGGACGATTGTTCCATATCTCTGATAAAACGGTATTATTTTAAGAAAACACTTTTTACTTAAAATAATTATTCGTTCCTTCGCCTCACAATTACAATCGTATGGGACAAAAAGACGAAATAATACTGATAAACATAAATGGTACGGATCGTCCGGGGGTGACCGCCGCCCTTACCGAGATACTGGCCAAGAACAACGCGGTTATCTTGGACATCGGTCAAGCTGATATCCACAACAACCTCTCTTTAGGCATCTTATTTCAAAGTAGCGAAGGCAATTCGGGGGATATTCTGAAAGAGTTACTCTTCAAAAGTTATGAGCTTGATGTAAATATCCGTTTCAACCCGATCACCGAGGAAGCTTATAACCAATGGGTTTCCATGCAAGGCAAGAACCGGTATATAATAACGATTCTGGGTCGGAAACTGACTGCCCGACAAATCGCAGGTGTTACACGCATTGTTGCCGACCAGGACATGAACATCGACGACATCAAGCGTTTGACGGGACGTATCCCTTTGGATGAGAATGCCCGGACGCCGAAAGCCAGTGTAGAATTCTCCGTGCGCGGTACGCCGAGGGACAAGGAACAGATGAAGGCCGATTTCATGAAACTCTCTGCCGAGCAGGAGATGGATATATCTTTTCAGGAAGAAAGCATGTATCGACGCATGCGTCGCCTGATCTGCTTCGATATGGATTCGACATTGATTGAAACGGAAGTAATCGACGAACTGGCTATCCGAGCCGGTGTCGGTGATCAAGTGAAAGCCATTACCGAAGCGGCCATGCGGGGAGAAATTGACTTCTGCGAAAGTTTCCGTCAACGTTGTGCCTTGTTGAAAGGCTTGGATGTCTCCGTTATGCAGGAAATAGCCGAGAACCTGCCGATTACCGAAGGGGTGGACCGTCTGATGCGTATATTGAAAAAGGTAGGCTTCAAGATTGCGATCCTTTCCGGAGGATTTACTTATTTTGGCAACTATCTGAAACAGAAATACAACATTGACTACGTCTACGCCAACGAGCTTGAAGTGGAAAATGGAAAGCTGACCGGACGTCATGTCGGCGACATTGTGGACGGGAAACGCAAAGCGGAACTGCTCCGTCTTATTGCACAAGTCGAGAATGTGGATATCCGCCAGACGGTCGCTGTCGGAGACGGAGCCAACGACTTGCCGATGATCAGTATTGCCGGTCTTGGAATCGCTTTCCATGCCAAACCAAAAGTAAAGGCTACGGCCAAACAGTCCATTTCAACGATCGGGCTTGACGGTATCCTGTATTTCTTGGGCTATAAAGATTCCTATCTGGATGAAAAAATGTGACATTGATTTATTATATAGATAAATAATCATAAATAGTAAAATGATCAGACACATCGTAATGTTTAAATTGAAGGAGTTTGCAACTCCGGCCGACAAGCAGGCTAAAATGCAGGAAATCAAAACAGGATTAGAAGCATTGATCGACAAAATCGACGTCTTGCGCATGATCCGCGTAGATTTTAACGTGAATCCGGCAGAGACATGGGATATCATCCTTACTACAGAGCTGGATACACTTGAGGATGTCGGAACGTATGCCAACCATCCCGAACATGTAGCCGTATCCAAGGGCATCATCGGTCCCGTCAAGGCAGACAGAGCTTGCGTCGATTATGAATATTAACAAGCGAAGAGTATCATGAAAGACTTTGATCTTGAAGAACGAGTAAACCGTGCAGTTCAGAATTTCGAAGCAGGTTATAATTGTGCACAATCTGTCTTTCTGGCTTACTCGGATATCTTTGAATTGGATATGGAGACAGCCAAGAAAATGTCTGTCTCTTTTGGAGGAGGTGTAGGTCGTATGCGCGAAATTTGCGGAACAGTCAGCGCAATGGCTATGTTAGCGGGATTCAAATATCCGGTTCAGGACATTTCCGATCAGGAAGCCCGCACCAGGAATTATGCAATGGTACAGAAAATGGCTGACATGTTCAAGGAGAAAAACGGGACAATCATCTGCCGCAACCTTTTGCCTCCTGAAGACGCAGCAGCTACGACACCGGCACCGGCCGCCCGTACGCAAGAATATTATAAGAAGCGCCCTTGCGGAAGATTCGTTGGAGATTCGGCTCGCATTGCAGGAAGAATGCTGAAAGGAGAATTGGATTGATGGCTTATGCCATCAATCTGATTTGTGTAACAATGCCTAAACTCCGTATTTCATTGAATAAGTTCGTATAGGAAGAGATCGCCTTTACATTCACTTTGTATGTGATAACAGATCGATCCTCTTTATAAAACGTCTCGAAAGAGACACTTACGATAAAAACGCCTTTACTTTCCAATATCTTCCGGACAGCCTTCAAATCGGGGGTCGCCGTAGAACAGGTGATAGCCAGGATCTTATTGACACCATTCAAGAACATTCTTTTCTCCAAACGTTCCAGACTGACCAGAATGAAAAGTGTTATGACAGTTGCAATAGCAGCCGGAATATACATTCCGGCTCCCACTGCCAAACCTATTACCGCCATTACCCAGATACAGGCTGCTGTCGTCAGCCCATGAACACTTCCGTGACTTTGGATAATTGCTCCCGCTCCAAGAAAACCGATACCCGAAAGCACTTGTGCCGCAATACGTCCCGGATCGCCATTCAAGAAGTTAGGATAACATTGCGGAATCCAGATAGAGACCAGCATAGCGGCAGTCGAACCCATACAAATCAATGTAAAGGTACGCATTCCCGCCTCCCGTCTTCTGAACTGGCGCTCTATCCCGATGACAGCTCCCAAGAGAAAACTGATCAACAACTTTACAGTTGCCGTATAAGGGGTAATAACCGTGTTTTGTAATATGTCGTTTATCTGTTCTAACATACTTATTGCTTTAGTAACACACAAATATAGCAATTTGTTTGATTACTTGACCTCTGTAATTTCAATCACATGACTATTTGTCGGCCGACTTGAAAACACAGGAATACCGACATTCATCAGAAACTCTCCGGAGAACGTTTTACCGTTGCAGGCCAATCTGGATTGCGTACCCGGAACCAAATTGATTTCTTTCAATTCGTAACGGGCATCCTCCTTCAAGCCCTGTAAACGAAGGGGTTGTATCGACTCTGCGTATCTCGGATGGATATCGAAGGCAAACAGAACAGCTTTGTCTGCATTGTCGTTGGCATACATAACAGCAGCATGCTGGCTTTCATAAGGCGACTGCAAACGGTATTGGTCACCGTCCAAAATAACATCATCCAAACGTTTGAAGTTAGCCACCGCCTCTTTACAGTATTGCTGGTCTGTCTGGCTCATTTCGTGAATACGGATGTCGAAACCTAACTTACACATACTAGCTACGTCTGTGCGGAACTTAACCGGCTGTTTACCCCAACTCGTTACGTGGGCAGCCATACTTTTAGCGGGAAAGAAGTAAGAATAACCCCATTGGATAAAAATACGCTCTACGGCATCCGTATTATCGCTCGGCCAAAACTCGGTGAAATATTTCAACGCTTCATAGTCACAACGTCCACCACCACCGGAACACAGCATCATCGGCAGATTCGGATATTTCTGTTTGATCCGTTCCAGCACATTATAAAGACCGCGTACATACTCAATGTATAAATGGGACTGCTGATCTTTCAGATACGGAGAGTAGATATTCGTTATCGGGCTGTTGCAATCCCACTTGAAATAGGCGATACCCGGATATTTCGTCATCAGATTGTCTACCACACCATATACATAATCCTGGACTTTCGGATTAGTCAAATCCAAAACCATCTGATTTCTAAAGTAATACTCGTCACGATTCGGCAAATGAATCACCCAGTCCTTATGTTTCTCATACAACTCGCTTTTAGGGTTTACCATTTCCGGTTCGATCCACAAACCGAACTTAATGCCTCTGTCCGTCGCTTCCTTCACCAACTTTCCGATACCGTTAGGCAGCTTGGTAACGGTTTCTTCCCAGTCTCCCAATCCCTGATGGTCACTGCTGCGGGGATACTTATTGGCAAACCAGCCATCGTCAAGCAAGAACATATCGACTCCTAATGCAACGGCTTCATCCATAATATTCACCAACTTGTCTTCATTAAAGTCAAAATAGGTCGCTTCCCAGTTGTTCAGCAATGTCATACGAGACTTCTCGCCGTCTTTCAACTGATATTTGCGTGCCCAACGCTGGAAATCGCGGCTGGCTTTCCCTTTACCTTCCGTGCTGTAAGTGAAAATGAACTCCGGTGTGCGGAACACTTCATTCGGTTTCAACGAGTACTCCGATGCATACGGGTTGATACCAGAAAGTACGCGCAAGCCATTTTCATTATCCACTTCAAACGTAAAACGGTAATTTCCTGTCCATCCGATAGTTCCGAATAATACATCTCCGGCATTCTCTTCCGCTTTCCTGTCCAGAGCAAGCAAAAAAAACGGAGAACAAAACATGTTGGCACGACTCCCCAACTTGGTATCCAATATCTTTTTACCGAAAGCCAGCTCGGTTTCCTTCATATTGACTTCATGTGCCCAGTCTCCTGCAAATTCGGTCAGAAAATACTTGCTGCCGTTCAGATGCAACAAAGAGGAAGCATAGTTATAAAGGGTGACAGGCTTCTTCTCCTGATGCGAGATCTCCGCATATTCCTTGATGATGTTTTCCTTCGGATAAGCGATGAAATGTAACTTCACTTCGACCGGATATTTATCATCTTTCAAAAGAATTACCGTCTCGTCAACTCCCGGCTGAAGCTGTTTGTTTTCGTGGGAAATATATTTCAGGAGCAGTGACGGGTTACCGTCATTATGCAAAACACGGATAGCCGGCTCGAAATAATCTTCCATGCCATGTGTCAGATAGGCTTCATTACCGAGAGGTAATTGTACGATATCCGAATCGAATGACAGTTTTTGTCCCAGATAAGATTGATACAGGCGGCCATTTTTATCATCAACCTTATAAATAAGGCTAATGTCATCGGTTGTAATTGGAATTACAGTTTTTCCATTTGCACTCAGCGTCGCTGATATCGCTATTAGACATAGCAAAAAAAGATGTCTGATCTTCATGTTTTTCCTCTATAATTTATTAATTAGATATTACAAATCCAAGGTTTATTTTATATACGAACAAAGATATTATAATTATTGGAATAATGATAGTCCAAACGAATAAAAATTACAAGAAAAAGCCTGCAAAACGCATAAAATAAGTCGTTTTACAGGCTTTTCTTTAATTTGTTATTCCGAAAAGGATTATCTCATCCTGTTTTTATACTTCCAAAGCTCCGATCAGTTCGCGGACAGACGAAAAACCATGTCGGTCACAATAATCGTTCATCCCTTCGATAACCTTTATGCCAACAGCTGGATCTACAAAATTGTAGGTTCCGATCTGGATTGCTGTAGCTCCGGCCAGCATGAACTCCACCGCATCTTTCCAGTTCGAAATACCTCCCAAACCGATAATAGGAATCTTTACAGCCTTATAAGTCTGCCATACCATCCGCAAGGCAACCGGCTTTACACAGGGACCGGAAAGACCACCGGTTATTGTAGATAATACCGGTTTACGCTTCTCCGCGTCAATGGCCATCCCCAGCATAGTATTAATCAATGAAACAGAATCTGCTCCTTCGGCTTCGACCGCTCTGGCAATCTCCGTAATGTCGGTCACATTAGGGGAAAGTTTTACAATAAGGGTCTTCGGATAAACCTTGCGGACAGCCTTCACCACTTCACTTGCCCCACAAGTCGTCACTCCAAAAGCCATACCTCCCTGCTTTACATTCGGACAAGAAATATTTAGTTCGATCGCCGGAATATTGTCCAAATCTGCAATCTTCTCAGCACATTCCACATACGTTTCCACAGAGGAACCGCTCACGTTTACAATCATGTTCGTGTCGATATCCTTAATCTCCGGATAGATATGATCGACGAAATATTGTGCACCCTTATTCTGCAAACCTACGGCATTCAACATTCCCGAAGGGGTTTCCGCCATACGGGGATACAAATTCCCTTCGCGTGGCTGGATCGTTGTTCCTTTCACAAAAATACCACCCAAGCGGGAGATATCCATAAAGTCCGAATACTCAATGCCATATCCGAAAGTACCCGACGCCGTCATGACCGGGTTCTTCAATTGCAAATTACCAATGTTTACGTTTAATTCAGCCATGTCAAATTTTCAATATTAAATACAGGTCCTTCAGTACATACACACACATGATGCTCATCTTTGGTCTTCTCCACACAACATAAGCAAGCTCCTATACCACAAGCCATTGTATTTTCAAGAGAGACTTCGCATATAATAGAGTTTGCATGGGCGTATTTGGCAACAGCCACCATCATCGGTTTAGGTCCACAAGTGTAAATCCGGTCGAAATGTACATCTTTCAAGATGGAATGGTTGGTCACATATCCCTTTTCGCCCAATGAGCCGTCTTCTGTTGTAACATAGACTGTTCCAAACTGTTCGAACTGTTCCAATTGTAACACATCTTCCTTTGAACGGGCTCCCAAAAGGAACGTAGGTGTGTAACCGGCTTTTTTCAGGATGGATCCCAAATACAACATCGGGGCTGTCCCGACACCACCACCGATCAGCAGTAATTTTTGTTCTTTATCGGCAGGCAGCGTGAAACCGTTTCCCAAAGGCAACATGATGTTAACAACATCACCCGGTTTATACTCAGCCATCCGGCGTGTTCCGTCACCGACCAACTGGACGAGCAACCACAGTTCATTGGTCGCTCTGTCGACATAATTAATTGAGATCGGACGACGAAGAAATGTTGTAGGAGAGTTATCCACACGTACCTGTACGAACTGTCCCGGCAACATTTCCGGCAGGATCTGATCAGATGTTAGTTTAAGCAGGCAATAATTTTTGTGAAGGCTACAGTTTTCAGTCACCTTCATGTCAAGCATGTACTTCTTCATATAATATGATTAGTCTAATTCTATACAAAGATACATGAATATGGTATATAAACCAAAACAAGCTATTCTTTCTTATTTTTTTCAGAAACAAAAGTGTCAAATGTATTATCGGAATAGAATACCATTATTTTACTTACTTTTCTGGTTGCTGTTTCTTGCTGTATAATTTGCTCAACAACAGTAGGTTTTACAGTGTTTACAGGTGTATCAACCCTCATTTCCTTGCGATATTCAAGAGCAGCTTGCCCTCCGGACGGATTTATCGCCGTATTTGAGAACAAATCTGGTTGTGTTGACATATGATCTCGCACCATTTCGCCTTTACCGAAAAGGAGCCAGTCGGAATCGACATAAGTGAACCGATCCAGAATTTTTATAAGGACATCCAAGCTTACATTATTTCTTCCGTTCAAAATATGCGACATTGCTGAACGCTGGATACCGATTGCTTCTGCAAATTTAGAAGAGGTCAAGCCTTCACGCTCCATTATTTGAGTAATACGTCCTATCATTTTTGTAAATCCTAATTTGTTTATAGAAATACTGCCATTATGTCTGTTTACATGGAAGGAATGTATACAAATCAATAACGATACAAATATACACAATGATTCTCAATTGTGCAATTTAATTATATAAACTTAAACCAATACTTTTGTATCGCATGGATAACAATTGTTTCCGTTAAGATTGTAAACAGGTTGTTTTAATGCAAAAATCATATTAAAGTATTACTTAATATATAGGCTATATTTTACTGTTAATCTTTTAATTAATAGAAAATGATATTGAGATAACACGCCTATTTAGCCATAATTGTACGCATATGTAACAAAATAGTTAATGCATTAAATTAATAATCCTGTATAATCATTTGGTATACGATTACTTATGCTAAAAATATAAAGTAGAGATAAAATTGTTACTTTTATCGGTTTGTGATAGTAATGTAAACATAAACAAATGTTACACTCCTGTTATATGTTTACAAAGTAGAATCGTATAATGGCTATCTTTTGTACAAAAAGAGCTGTTCACATTTCTAACAAGCACTATCCCGTTCACAATTCAATACCGAACTAAAAATACTTGATTTCATAAACTGACAAAGTGTCTCTAATTTGTACTTGTACGATTTATGGACGAACATACTTTTATGCAGCTAAGGTTTTCCCTCTCCATTTTTGTGATTTTTGTGAACAGATATTCAGGAAAAGGCAAATATTAAAATCTAAGTAGGGTAAAATCAACGATAAAAGATTGAGAAACAATAAGAAGAGGCTTTTTATCCGGTTCAATTTTTCTGTTGTTCCAGATAAAAAGCCTCTTCTTTAGGCCAATCAAGTATAAAAATCGTTTTAATGCAGGATTTTGTAGAGCAATTCCTTTAAAAGTTCGGCATCGGAAACAGAAGTGTTTTCCACTCCCTTCGAACGAGCATCCGTCATACGGATATCGCTGATCAGGTTGAACACTTTCATCGCCGAATAGTTTCGCATCCCTAAAAGATAATCCTTAACCTGGAATGTCCCCCGAAGTCCGAGTGCCGTCATCAAGCCGGCTTCGGAACGATCCTTCGTATAATAACAAATCAGGAGGTTCGAGAAATAATTAAATAATACAGGAAGGGTCATCTGAATCGGATTGCTTTTCGGGTTCTTCTCGAAGTATTGAGCAATACGGTTCGCCTTCAAGACATCTTTCATGGCAAGCGCTTTTATCAGTTCAAAGTTATTGTACTCTTTACTGATTCCGATATTTTGCTCCACCAGTTCCGGCGTGATGCGTTTTGCACCTTTTTCAGGCAGGATCAGTGCCAGCTTATCCAATTCCTTACTCAGACGGCTTAAATCGTTTCCAAGGAAGTCAGAAAGCATCTGAGACGCCTTTCCGTCTATCCCTATGGAACGCATCTGCATAAAAGAGGCGATAAATGCCGGCATCTTGTAGTCGGGAATCTTTTTGGACTCGAACAGCACCCCGGTTTTGTCTGTTGCGGAAGCCAGCGCCTTACGACGATCTAAGTTTTTATATTTATAATTGATGACCAGAACTGTCGACATTAAAGGGTTCTTAACATAGTTCGACAGAAGCTCAATATCACGAATTAATTGAGCCTCCCGAACAACCACTAACTGATATTTTGACATCATCGGGAAACGGCGGGCTGCGTTAATTATAGATGCTGCATCCGTATCTGCTCCATACATGATAATTTGGTTAAAATCCCGTTCGGATTCTTCCAATACATTTTCGAGTAGCAAGTCTGTTATCTGATCCATAAAAAACGGTTCGTCACCCATCATTATATAGACAGGAGCGAATTTTTTTGCAACGATATTCCGACATATTTCCTCGTATGTATATTCTTTTTTTGCCATATTTGTGTGCGATCTCAATTAAAATTACCAACTGAAACGGATGTGACGGATCGTCTTCTTTCCATCAATAATCTGGCGAAGCGCTTCCACTCCCAACATTACATGCTCTTTCGCAAAATTCCGGGTCACCTCGCGATCGCTGGCTTCCGTTTTCACCCCGGCTTCTTCCATAGGTTTGTCGGAAATCATCAACAAAGCTCCTGTCGGAATCTCGTTTGCAAAGCCTGCCGTAAACAAGGTTGCCGTCTCCATATCGATACCGGTAGCGTGTGTACGGCGAAGGTAGTTTTTGAAATCGCTGTCATATTCCCATACCCGTCGGTTCGTCGTGTAGACAGTCCCGGTCCAGTAATCTTTCCCCCGGTCACGTATGGCGGACGAGATGGCGCGCATCATCGAGAAAGCCGGGAGCGACGGCACTTCTGCCGGCAGATATTCGTTCGAAGTGCCTTCTCCTCGGATAGCCGCAATCGGCATGACATAATCTCCCAGGTTGTTCGCCTTCTTCAATCCTCCGCATTTCCCCAGAAAGAGGACGGCAGTCGGCTTTATCGCCGATAGCAAGTCCATAATTGTCGCCGCATTCGCACTCCCCATCCCGAAGTTGATAATCGTGATGCCATTGGCCGCTGCGTTCGGCATGGAGTTTTTCAGTCCCAGGATCGGCACGTTAAAGTGGTCGGCAAACAGTTCCACATACTTCGTGAAGTTGGTAAGCAGGATATATTTGTCGAAGTCTTCCAGCTTCCGCTCCGTATAGCGCGGCAACCAATTCTCGACAATTTCTTGTTTTGTTTTCATAAATCACTACCTTTGATGGTCTATTTTCACAGAATAAAAGAACAAATATAGTAAATGCTTGCATTAAACTTACCTGGTTTTGCGCCTAAAGTAGCAGAAAAAGATGGAAAACGTATGATCTTCGATCCCGTACGGCAAAAATATGTGGCTCTCACTCCTGAAGAATGGGTACGTCAGCATTTTGTCAATTATCTGATCACTCGGAAAAGCTACCCGAAAGAACTGCTGGCAAACGAAGTGCTGGTCAAGCTGAATGGAACCTCCAAACGTTGCGATACGGTTGCTTACAACCGTTTTCTTGAACCTCTGGTCATTGTCGAGTACAAAGCTCCCCATATAAACATTACCAACACTGTTTTCGACCAGATAGCCCGTTATAACATGGTGCTACGTGTCGAATACCTGATTGTTAGCAATGGCTTAAACCACTATTGCTGCAAAATCGACTATAACAACCGGACATACACTTTTTTGGAAGGAATACCCGCATACAACGAATTATAAACCTCGTTTTTACCGATATTAACATCCGATATACAGACCTTTACATCCAATGCCAGGACCTTTTTTGTCAAAACAGGGCGGAAAAAATCCTCTGCATCCCCATCTTCACGCCTGTACACCCGGATGTAGGCTCCTTGAACATCCGGATGTCCGTCCTCCCTACACCCGGATGTTTACGGACAAATGTAGTTAGTTTACTAAAAATAAGACCGTTAGTTCTACAAACGGATCC
The DNA here is from genome assembly GCF_019041495.1 of Parabacteroides sp. MSK.9.14. Taxonomy (NCBI): domain Bacteria; kingdom Pseudomonadati; phylum Bacteroidota; class Bacteroidia; order Bacteroidales; family Tannerellaceae; genus Parabacteroides; species Parabacteroides sp. MSK.9.14. Next base: position 48,799 of record NZ_JAHPXO010000003.1, on the reverse strand, counting down.
CTTTATTTCTCTCAAAAAAGAAACGGATGTCTTGTGATAGGGTGTGATAGAAGTGTGATAGAGAAAACAAAATAGTATCACTTGTTATCGCCATTGAAAAACAAAGGCAACGCCCGGCCGGGTGATAGAGTGATACTACAAAAGCAAAACAACACGGGTAAACAACAAAACTCTAACTAAAACTTACAGAACGGATGCGGTCTGATCCCTATATATCATAACGGAATCGGAAATCTGCATATTGGCCGGTCTGTCGACATACACGGAATTACTATCCTTTATGACAGGTTGGTCAGTTGTTTTCTTCTCATCGAAGATTAGTGAATAACCTAAGATTACTGCAAAAAAAGATAATATCAATGCTTTCATATTCTATTACAATTTTAATATCATATACAAGTATGATGTATTCAAAACGCAAAACGCTGCACTATATTACAAAAGAAATGTATTTTCTTTGTAATTCTTTCGTAACAACTCGTCCTTATCCCTTGATTTTTATGGATAACAGGTTAATACACAGAATAGTTCAAAAAAAAATCGGGGAAAGAATAAATATCCTTCCCCGATTCTATTATTGTCATGTTTCGAATGATCTGTTACGCGCCGAAATCGTCGAAATGCAACATTTCACGCGGCACGCCCAGATTGTCCAGCATATTTTCCACTGCCTTTGACATCGGGCCCGGACCACACATGTAGTATTCGATATCTTCCGGAGCTTCGTGATCCTTCAGATATGTATCGTAGATTACTTGGTGAACGAAACCGGCCGTGTACTTCACTCCTGCCGCATCGGCTGCCGGATCCGGACGGTCGAGTGCCAGATGGAATGTGAAGTTCGGGAATTCCTTTTCGATTTCCAGGAAATCTTCCAGATAGAACACTTCGTTCAAGGCACGGGCGCCATAGAAGTATGACATCTTGCGATCCGTAGTCTTGAGTGTCTTCGTCATGTGCATGATCTGAGCACGAAGCGGAGCCATACCGGCACCACCACCGACCCACATCATCTCTCTCTTCGAATCGAAGATCGGATGGAAATCACCATAAGGACCGCTCATCGTCACCTTATCACCCGGTTTCAGGGTAAAGATATAAGAAGAAGCTATACCCGGCATCACATCCTGGAAGCCCACTTCGGGTTTCGGTTTGAACGGCGGAGTGGCTATACGAACCGTCAACATGATGCGGTCACCTTCTGCAGGATAGTTGGCCATAGAGTAAGCACGGATGGTCGGTGTGTCGTTCTTGCATTTCAACGTGAACAAACCGAACTTTTCCCAAGCCGGCAGATATTCTTCGCCGATCAGCGACTTGTCGATATCCTTGTTGTAATCCATTGCGTATGCCGGAATCTTGATCTGGGCATAAGAACCCGGCAGGAAGTCCATGTGTTCACCCTTAGGCAACGCCACGATAAACTCTTTGATGAAAGTAGCCACGTTCTTGTTGGAAATGACTTCGCATTCCCATTCCTTTACACCGAAAACTTCGTCCGGAACCTGAACGACCATATCTTCCTTCACTTTGCACTGACATGCCAGACGCCAGTGTTCCTTAATCTGTTTACGAGAGAAAAAGCCCTTTTCTGTCGGCAGGATTTCCCCGCCTCCTTCCAATACCTGTGCACGGCACTGGCCACATTTACCACCACCACCACAAGCTGAAGACAAGAAGATACCACCACTTTGCAAACCAGCCAGCAAAGTGCTTCCTATCGGAGTCTCAATATCTTTTTCTCCATTTACCTTCAGGTCTACATTTCCTGACGGTACCAATTTTGCTTTGGCCGCCAACAACGCACCCACCAGGATCAGCGTAATCACCAAGAAGATCACGGCACCTGCTGCGATTGTAAGACTGCCAGTCGTCATTAATAAAGTCATTTCTGTAATAAGTTTAATGCGTTAATATTATATCTTAAGACCTGAGAAGCACATGAATGCCATACCCATCAAACCTGTGATGATAAAGGTGATACCAAGACCTTTCAACGGTTTGGGGATATCCGAGTATGCCAGCTTTTCACGGATGGCAGCCATACCGACGATAGCCAGCATCCAACCGATACCAGAACCTAAGCCATAAACAGTTGCAACACCTACGTTAGGAAATGCCTTTTGTTGCATAAACAGAGAACCACCCAGGATAGCGCAGTTTACAGCGATCAGCGGCAAAAAGATACCCAGAGAAGCGTACAGAGCCGGAGCAAACTTTTCCACTACCATTTCCACCAGCTGCGTAAACGAAGCGATGATGGCGATAAAGATAATGAAAGCAAGGAAGCTCAGGTTTACACCAGCGAATTCAGCACCCAGCCATTGCAGAGCACCTTCCTTCAATACATAATTTTCAAGCATATAGTTGATCGGCAACGTACATGTCAGAATGAACGTCACAGCCATACCTAATCCCAAAGCAGTCTTTACGTTCTTGGAAACAGCCAGGAAAGAACACATACCCAGATAGTATGCGAAAATCATGTTGTCTACAAAGATCGAGCGGACAAATGTGCTTAATAATTCTTCCATTCTATTATTTTTTTAATAGTTAGCATTAATTTTCCTGAAGTTCCTTGTTACGAGAACGGTGAACCCAAATAATCACGGCGATCACGATCAATGCCATCGGAGGCAGGATCATCAAACCGTTGTTCACATAACCGAAGTCATAGAATGCCTGCGGAATAACCTGGAATCCCAGCAACGTGCCGGAACCTAACAGCTCGCGGAAGAAACCGACGATCACCAGGATCAATGCATAGCCTAAACCGTTACCGATTCCGTCAAGGAATGATTCCCACGGACCGTTACCCAGTGCAAATGCTTCCAGACGTCCCATCAGGATACAGTTGGTAATGATCAGACCCACAAACACTGAAAGCTGTTTGTTTACGTCATAAGCAAACGCTTTCAGCACTTCACTCACGATAGTCACCAATGCAGCCACCACCACCAGCTGCACAATGATACGGATACGGTTTGGAATCGTATTACGCAGCAGTGAAATGATCACGTTGGCAAAAGCCACAACAGCCGTTACTGAAATACCCATTACAATAGCCGGCTCCAGTTTTGATGTTACAGCCAGCGCAGAGCAGATACCCAACATCTGGACGATGACCGGGTTGTTTACGCTAAGCGGGCCTAACAGAACTTCTTTATTCTTTTCAGATAATAATCCCATTTTCTACTTAATTTTGTGAGGTTAAAAACTTAACATAACCATTCAAACTATTAAATAACATCGCCTGTACTCCCTGGCTTGTAATCGTACCGCCGGAAATACCGTCTACATAATCCTGACCGGCAACGCTCTTGCCAGGCTTAACGACCGCAATAGACTTGAATGTACCGTCCATGAACAGTTTCTTACCCTTGAATTCATTGCTGAATGCAGGTTTTGCTATTTCAGCACCCAATCCCGGAGTTTCACCCTGGTGGCTGAAATCAGCACCATAAACCGTATTCCTATCGCTGTCTACAGAAATATATCCCCACAGCGGTCCCCACAAACCGGCACCATGCAAAGCCATGATGTATTTAGGCTGGCCATCTACATTTGCAACGAAAACCGGATACTGGTGTTCGGCAGCAGCCTTCACCACATCGGCGGCAAAAGCGTCACCTTCTACTTTTTCACCATTTTCATTTACCAGAAATGCTTCTTTGATCAATTCCGAATATTTAGCTTCGGCTTCATTTGCCGGAACCGTCACGTTGATGGAGCGCAGGATCTGCTGTCTCTTGTCGTTTTCCTCGTTTTTCTGCTGGAAAGTTCTAAGCGATTGCGAAGTAAAGGCCAGCACGACTGCGACCAGAACAACCATTACGGAAGCATAAACAACAGTATACACGTTACTGTCTCTGTCCAGTCCCTTTTTCTTGTCAGCAGCAGCCTCGTCTTTCATTTCTTCGAAATCGGAAGCGGGAGCTGCACATACAGGACAAACATCCGGAGCTTTATTTCCTTCGTGGATATATCCACATACTTTACATTTATATTTTGCCATACTCCTTCTTACTTTATTTGATTACACGTTTCAATCTGCGGTTGATGTTAGCTTCCACTACATAATAGTCGATTAGCGGAGCAAATACATTCATCAACAGGATAGCGAGCATCATACCTTCTGGATAACCCGGATTCAATGCACGGATAATAATAGCCATAGCTCCTACCAGGAATCCGTAGATGTACTTACCTGTTTCCGTACGGGCAGAAGTGACAGGATCGGTAGCCATAAACACGGCACCGAATGCGAAACCACCCAGGAACAAATGATCCAACGGAGATACACACATGGCCACCGTCGTTCCGATCATATTGAAGATAAGCGACATGACCGCACCACCCACAAATACGGAAACCATTGTTTTCCAACTTGCGATCTTTGTGAAAAGAAGGATAACCGCCCCGATCAGGATCGCCAATACAGATGTTTCACCGATCGAACCCGGAATCAGACCTAAGAACATGTCCCATGTGGAAATCGGATGTCCGAGAACATCGACTGCCTGGAACGAACCGATCAGTTCCTTGCCTGCGATAGCAACCTGTCCCAGCGGAGTCGCGCCAGAGAAGCCGTCTACCACCTGTCCGCCACCGATACCGAACGTATCAGCCGTACGAACAAACACCTGGTCACCGGACATAGCCGCCGGATATGCGAAGAACAAGAATGCACGTGTAACCAACGCTACATTAAATACATTATAACCTGTACCGCCAAATACTTCTTTGGCAAAAACAACTGCAAATGCAGTAGCTACGGCGATCATCCACAACGGAGTGTCAACAGGGACGATCATCGGGATCAAAATACCCGAAACCAGAAAACCTTCCTGGATTTCTTCCTTCTTCACCTGGGCAACAGCAAACTCGATACCCAAACCTACCACATACGAAACAATGATTTTAGGCAATACAGCCAGAAAACCAAAAATAAAAGTCATGAGAAATCCCGGATCAGCTCCTATTGCAAGGTTATGCTGATAACCGACATTGTACATACCAAAAAGCAAAGCGGGCAACAAAGCAATGATGACCACGGTCATCGTACGCTTCGAGTCAATATAGTCATGAATGTGTACGCCTGATTTGGAAGTTGTGCTCGGAACAAACAGGAATGTTTCGAAACCTTCAAAAACAGAACGGAACATCGCCAGCTTTCCGCCTTCCTCAAAGTTAGGCTTAATCTTGTCGAGGTAATTCCTTAACGCTTTCAATGTATTCTAATTTTTAATGTTATTAATTCATTTCCTTGTATAATACATCCAGACCTTGACGAACGATCTTCTGAATTTCGAGTTTGGACGTATCGACGAATTCGCAAAGGGCAAAATCTTCGGGCGCTACTTCATATATACCCAGGTTTTCCATCTTATCGATATCGAATGCGATAATAGCCTTCAACAGGTATTCCGGCATGATATCCATCGGAAACACGCTATCGTATTCGTTGGACATGATCATAGCACGCTTGCCTCCCTTGATACGGGCGTCTATCACATATTCCTTGTTCTTACCCATCAACCAGGCGGGGAATGAATGGCTCACACTGAATTTTCCGAAACCGGGAGTCGCCCAGCCGAAGAAGTCGTGTGTTTCGTCGCCTTCCGGGATAACCGTAATCTGATTGTCATAGGCTCCCAAATAATCGTTTTTTTCTACCTTCGTACCAGTCAACACGTTACCGCTGATAATGCGGATATCTTCGTTACCTCTCATGATCTTTCCGTCAACCAGACTGGCGATCGTACAGCCGGCAATTGCCTTAACGTATCCTCTCTCTGTCGTTTCGGAACCGGTTATCACAACCAGGCGGCTGAAATCGGCGATGCCCTTATTGAACAAACGGCCGATAACGATCACGTCGGCAGGATTTACCGTCCAGACCACTTCACCCTTATTGATAGGTTTAATGTGATTAATCTGTACTCCCACATTGGCCGCAGGATGCGGACCTTCCACTTCTACAGTTTCAACACCTTTCACACTAACGGAAGAACCTTTACGGATGCCGACATACACCTTGCCGTCGGTAAGTTTTGCAAGCGCATCCAATCCCGTCTGAAAATCAACGTCCTGTCCTTTCACGACGAAATCGAAGTTCGGAGCTAACGGTGCGGAATAGAATGCAGAAACAAAGATGTCACGTGGTTCGTCAGCCGGCGAGGCGACGATGTCGTACGGACGTTGTTTGATAAACGGCCACATACCAGCGTGCAAGATTGCCTCCTTCACCTCTTCTCTCTTGAGGGAAGCTACATTTTTCTTACCGAAATCTTCATACTCGATCTGCGCTTCCGGCTTGACAACCACGCTAAGCACTTTGCGCTTCTCTCCTCGATTTACGGCAGTTACTTCGCCACTGACAGGCGAAACAAACTTGATCTCCGGGCGGTTCTTATCGATCATCAATACAGAACCGGCTTTGACTTTTTCTCCTACTTTGGCAACAACTTTGGGTACAATACCGTTATAATAATCGGGAACGATAGCGTAACTATCGCTTTTCCCTCCGTTTAACAGTACGTCCGAAGCTTTGCCCTTCAGATTAATGTCTAAACCCTTTTTAATCTTAATCACATTTGCCATGATACAACTAAAATTGTTTATATGTAATTTTCCCGCAAAAGTAAGCAATTTTTTATGCTTTAAAGCAGGGAATGGAAAATAATTAAAGAAATAATTCCATAATTTTGCACCGACAAAGAAAGAAATATGAAAATGAGAGTGTACAGTTTACTATTTATGATGCTTTTTGCCCTTTCCATCGGGGTAAACGCACAGGTAAAGTTCTTCACCGATGTCAATAGCAAGCAGATAAAAACGCTTCAGGTGAAAGTTGCCGGAGAGTTGATATCCGAACCTTACATAGCGTTGGGAGGAGAAGAGCAAATCGAAATCAATTTCGACGGTTTGGGGAGTGGATACACACGATATGCCTATAACGTGGTGCATTGCAACGCCGACTGGACGCAATCGCAGTTGAGTCCGATCGAATATATGAATGGTTTCCAAGGAACAACAATCGACGATTTTGCCAATTCCATCGGGACTACGACTCAATATTCGAACTACCGGCTATTGCTTCCGAACGACGATGTCCAGTTTAAAGTTTCCGGCAATTATGCCATCCAGGTCTATAACGAGGATACGCCGGACCAGATCATTTTTACAGCCTGTTTCTCTGTGGTAGAACCGGTTGTCAATATCTCGGCTTCGGTGAGCGGGAACACGGACATCGACACCAACCAGAGCCATCAGCAGGTAAGTTTCAACATCAACAACAAAAATTTTCCGATCACTTATCCGCAAACGGACCTGAAGATATTCGTTTACCAGGACAACCGGCGCGATAATGCCGTAACGGACTTGCAACCTATGAGCATTCTGGAAAACCAAATATCTTACACGTATAACCGCAACCTTATTTTCCCTGCCGGGAATGAGTATCGTCGCATGGAGTTCCTAAGCAACAAATATAATGGAATGCACGTCGAAAATATCTCCTTCCACAATCCTTATTATAATGTGGAGCTTATGACCGATTACAGGCGGGATAAAGGCACTTACCAATATGACCAGGATCAGGACGGCCGTTTCTTCATTCGTTGCAGCGACTGTAACGATCCGGATACGGAAGCGGATTATTATATCGTGCATTTTACGCTTGCATGCGATCCGCTGCCCGATGGGAGTGTATATCTGAACGGTGAGCTATTTAATAATGTATTGGATGAAAAGAGCAAAATGGGCTATAACTTCGAGACGAAGCAATACGAAAAAGCCGTACTTCTCAAACAGGGAAGTTACAATTACCAGTATTTGTTTGTCCCGACCGGTTCCTCTGTCGGTCAGACAGGTCCGATAGAAGGTAATTACTACCAGACACAAAATGAATATAGCATCTATGTTTATTATCGTCCGATGGGTGCTCGCTATGATCGGCTAATTGGTGTCACGACTGTCAGGAACGAGATGCAGGTATTCTAAGCAAGGGTGAATACTCTTTTCCCCATCACATAGGTGGCTTGAATATTCCTTTCATCTCCAGCTGTTTGCAGGCCGAACAGTTTATTTTCCAACGTCCACTTCCCGTGGCGTTTCAGATAGTCCATGCGTACCTGCTGGGAAGGTGTGGCGGCATAATCCATAACAATGAAGTCCGCTTTCCGGCCTTTCCCGAAACAGCCGATTTCATCATCCAAATGAAGTGCTTTAGCTGCTCCCAACGTACATTTATATAATGACTCGAATACAGACATCGGATATCCGCCAAGTTGCTGCACTTTATACGCCTCTCCCATCGTGCGCAGCATAGAAAAAGAGGTTCCGGCTCCGATGTCCGTCGCCAATACGGTTTGCATACCGACACGATTGGCTTGTTGCATATCAAACAAGCCACTTCCCAAAAAGAGGTTGGATGTAGGACAGTGGGCTACGACAGAACCGGCTTCGACCAACCGACGGCATTCCGAATCAGACAGATGAATACAATGTCCGAAGATGGAACGGTCTGTAACCAATCTTGCCCGCTCGTATACTTCCAAGTAATCTTGGCAGTCGGGACACAAGGAAAGCGTGCTGTCGATCTCGTCTTTATTCTCGGAAAGATGCGTCTGTATATAAGTGCCAGGATATTGTTCGTGCAAACGTCCAGCCGCAATCAGTTGTTCCGTCGAACAGGAAATGGCAAAACGGGGCGTGATGACATAGCGGTTCCGCCCTTTTCCATGCCAAGATTCGATCAAAGAACGACTTTCGGATTTCCCCTGTTCCGCCGTATCGGTCAATCCTGCCGGAGCATTCCGGTCCATCAGCACTTTTCCGGTCAGCATACACATATTATATTCCGACGCAACGGAGAAGAGAGCGGTGACGGATGTTGGATGTACCGTTGCATAAGCCATGCAAGCTGTCGTTCCGTTCCGGAATAGTTCCTCTACAAAGAAGTGGGCCATCCTATCCGCATGCTCTGAAGAAACAAACGCCTGTTCTGCTGGAAAGGTATAGTCCTCCAGCCAATCCAGCAACTGCCTTCCGTACATCCCGATTATTTCAGCTTGCGGATAATGAATATGGGAATCTATAAATCCAGGCATCAGGAGTTTACCGGAATAATCAACCAGTTCATAATCGGTATAACGGCCTTTAATCTCCTCAAAAGGCCCACAATCGACTATCTCTCCTTCCCGTACGACCAATGCTCCATCGGGAAAATATCGGTAAGCATCTTTTCTATTTAACGGAGAATCGATAAAATCAAAAACTTCTCCCCGGTATAATGTCAGTTCACTCATCTTTTTTCTCTTTTATCGGTTCGACATGCAAGACGATATGGGTTGCAGGCCCAAATTTCAAACGTAACTTACTTTCTATCTCCTTCGTCAGCTCATGCGCACGGCTTACAGTTATTTGTCCATCGACCCGGATATGCACTTCTATTGCAAAATCATTACCGATTCTGCGGGTACATAGATTATGCGGGTTCCTGACCTCCGGCGTTTCATTTATTATAGAGAGAATCTTATCTTCGACCTCAGTCGGTAAAGATTTCTCCAGCAAATCATTAATTGCAGGTATGACCAACTGAAAGGCTACCTTTACAATCAATATGCTGACAATCACGGCTGCTATCGGATCCAGCACACGCCAGTTATCACCTAAGAGGATGGCTCCTCCAATACCCAACGTCGTCCCGATAGAAGAAAAAGCATCCGAACGATGATGCCAGGCATTCGCGATAACAGCCTGGCTATTTTCTTTTTTTCCGACATATAGCGTCAGACGATACAGGGTTTCCTTTATCAAAATAGAGATAATGGCGGCAGTAAGTGCGATCTTGCCGGGACTTTCCAACTGTTCGCCTCCAAAATAAAATCCAAATACCTTGTTCGCACCATCCCAGAAAAGGCCGGCTCCTACACACATCAGGACAATCCCGATGATCGTAGTAGCCAAAGTTTCATACTTTCCGTGCCCATAGTCATGGCCTTCGTCTTTCGGTTTGGACGATATATTAATGAAGAGCAAAACAATTACATCCGTCACAAAATCGGATAGCGAATGGACGGCGTCCGCGATCATGGCGCTACTGTGCCCTAACACACCTGCTACAAATTTGAAAACCAATAGCAGAAAGTTGGCAAGAGATCCGGTCAAGGTCACAGCCATGATTTTTCTTTTTCTAATATGTTCTTTCATTCCTTTAGGACCTGTTTTTTACGTTTTCAAGCAGAACAAATATAAGGATAAAAACCGTTAGCGGAATTAAAAGCAAATAAAAAGAAATATGTTTCGGATTTTGTACGTATAATTGATATTTAGCCCCCCTCATTTAATCAGCAGACTATCTTTCGATTAAAGATTATTAATATCGCCAGTAAAACTGTAACCAAAAAAACCTTATCTTTGTTGTCCATATCCGAGAAGGAACAACGTTAAATACATGGTAAGATTTATCCGTTATATCATATTAATAGCTCTGTTACAAGCTGTAGCAGGAATTTTTCTATCACACGCTCAGAGTTTTACCTCGGCATCCGGTATTGTCAAAGATTCTATTACCGGTGAACCGCTCCCATTCGTATCCGTCTATTTTGACGGGTCGACTATCGGAGCTATGACAGACGACAATGGAACATTCACCCTTCAAAACAATCAGGGCTATACCAAACTGGCCGCCGCCTCATTGGGATACGATACTAAATTCATCGATCTCAAGCCCGGTAAAAAGAATGACAATTTGGAAGTATTGTTGAAGCCGACTGCTTTCGAGATTTCGGAAGTCGTGGTCAAACCCAAAAGAGAAAAATATACCCGCAAGGATAATCCGGCTGTAGAGCTTATCAAAAAAGTAATTGCACATAAGAACGACAACCGGATCGAGGCAAAGCCGGAATATCAAACGGAAGTATACGAAAAACTAAGTCTGTCGCTGGATAATTTCAATCCGAATCTCGACAAGAACAAATTTCTGAAAAAGTTCAAATTTATCAAAAACTATCTGGACACGTCCGAGTTTAACGGCAAACCGATCCTGACCGTCTCCGTGCGTGAAAACCTATCGGACTTCTACTACCGGAAAAGTCCCAAAGCGGAAAAGACAATTGTCAGAGCCAAGCGCATGCAGGGGATCGATAAAACATTAGATGACGGTGGCGGCATAACCTCCAACCTGGAAGAGATTTTTAAGAGTATCAATATTTTCGATAACAATATTCCTATTCTATTGAATCGGTTCGTCAGCCCATTATCATCGACATTGGCGACCACATATTACCATTACTACATCATGGATACGCTCGATGTGGGAGGAGATAAATGTGTGGATCTGGCTTTCGTTCCGGCAAACAGCGAAAGCTACGGTTTTACGGGACGGCTTTATATCACGCTTGACGGTAATTATGCGGTCAAGAAAGTATTGCTGAACACCCCCGCAAACATCAACCTAAATTGGGTGGATAAACTCCGTATTGAGCAGGAATTCAAGCAGATGCCAGATAGTACCTGGGTACTCGACCAAGAGAATACTTTCGTCAATTTCTATGTGGTAAAGGGGACGCAACAGCTCTATGCGCACCAGCTAAGGAATTATGACAATTATAATTTCAACGTGCAAAATGCAGATTCCGTTTTCGGGCTCTTAGGGGCATTGCATGTCTTGCCGGAGGCGACGGCACAGCCGGATACGTTCTGGACGCACAACCGCCCTATTCCATTGAAAGAGAAGGAAGATGCGCTAAAAGATTTATTGGGACAACTGCGGAAAGTTCCGGCTTTCAATGCCATTATCAAAACCGCAGAGATCCTGATAACGGGCTATATCCCGACAGCAAATGACAAGAAGGTGACCAAATTTGACTTCGGTCCGATGAATACAACCTTCAGTGCAAACCATCTGGAAGGTTTTCGTATGCGTGTGGGAGGAATGACGACTGCCAACCTCAATCCGTATTGGTTTGCAAGCGGTTATCTAGCTTACGGTACAAATGACCGCAAGATCAAATACAATTTGAAGTTAACACACAGTTTCACTAAAAAAGAATATCACGAAGGTGAAAATCCGGTCAATAATCTGTCGTTCATCCAAGAATATGACGTGTATACCCCAGGCCAAGATTTCCTTTTCACAAGCAAAGATAACATATTCGTTGCCTGGAAAGTAGGTGAACCTGTGACCAAGATGCAATATATCCGCAAAAGCGTATTGCAATACGAAAAAGAATGGCTGAACGGCCTGACATGGAAGTCCTGGATAATGAATCAGAACAACGAGGCGGCAGGAACGCTTCAATATATTAAACGGGACGAATCCGGGAATTTATACCATATAAAAGATTTTACGACATCCGAAATCGGGACACAGTTGCGTTTCGCTCCGGGTGAACGCGCTTATAACGGGCGTTCGGGGAAAGAATCCGTATTCAACCTGTCTAAAGATGCCCCTGTATTCAAGCTCTCCCATCAATTAGGTATTAAAGGCGTGTTAGGCGGTGATTACAATTACAACCATACGGAGATCAGTGCCGAGAAACGTATCTGGCTTTCTTCGTTTGGGCATATCGATGCACAGGTTAAAGCGGGCAAGGTCTGGGACAAGGTACCTTTCCCCCTGTTGATTTTGCCGAATACGAACCAATCCGTCACAATCCAGCCGGAAGCATTCCACATGATGAACGCGTTGGAGTTTGTGACCGACCAATATGTATCGTTCAATGCTACTTATTATCTGAAAGGGTGGATTCTGAACCGTATTCCGGGCATCAAGTGGTTGCGTCTACGTGAAGTCCTTTCCTTTAATATGATCTATGGTGGACTAACGGACAAAAATAATCCGACCTTGACGCCGGGACTTTTCCTATTACCAGATGGGACACAGCCATTAGGTAGCACTCCATATATGGAATGCAGCGTCGGTTTGGAAAATATATTCAAGATCCTGCGCATTGATTATTACAGACGCTTAACTTATTTGGATCATCCTGATATTAAGAAGGGAGGTATCCGTATTGCATTAAGATTCACTTTCTAACATGCGGTTTAATTAAGAATGACAGATCTGAACAGTTCACGTTTACACCATGCCCCTAATCCTTGGGCACTGACACCTTTGGTTGTTTTTTTATTGTCTTACCTTGTAGTGTCCATCATTGCAGGCGATTTCTATAAGATGCCTATTACCGTAGCCTTTGTTATCGCCTCAGTTGTTGCCATCGCCATGTCCAAAGGGGGTAAGATCAGCAATCGGATCGAGCAATTCTGCCGAGGGGCAGCCAACAGCAATATCATGCTGATGGTATTGATCTTCATTCTTGCCGGTGCTTTCGCCCAAACAGCCAAAGCGATGGGAGCAGTCGATGCTACCGTGAATCTGGCCATGTCCATCCTACCTGGCAATTTGTTGGCAGCCGGAATATTCCTTGCGGCCTGTTTCATTTCCATTTCTGTCGGGACATCTGTCGGAACAATCGTTGCCTTGGCTCCTGTTGCCGTAGGGATCGCCGACAAAACCGGAATGCCAGATGCCCTGATGCTGGGTGTCGTAGTAAGCGGAGCCATGTTTGGAGACAACCTGTCTTTCATATCGGATACCACTATCGTCGCCACCCGCACACAAGGTTGTAATATGAACGACAAGTTCAAAGTGAATATTCGAATTGCTCTGCCGATCGCCATCCTGACCGGTCTTCTCTATGTGCTGATCGGGAGTGGGGTCGGGAGCGGATATGAAACAGGGCCGATCGAATGGATCAAGGTCCTGCCCTACCTAGTTGTCCTGGTAACAGCTATCTGCGGTGTGAATGTCATGATGGTTCTAATAGCCGGGATCATTCTTTCCGGTATCGTCGGATTGCTTACAGGCGGATTCGATATCTGGGGATGGAATGCATCAATGGGGTTAGGCATCACAAATATGGGCGAACTTATCATCGTGACTTTATTGGCCGGTGGAATGCTGGAAATGATACGATATAACGGAGGTATCGATTGGATCATCTTGAAACTCACTTCCCGCATTCGTTCCACCAAAGGAGCCGAAGGGAGTATTGCCGCACTAATCAGCTTTGCAAATCTTTGCACCGCAAACAATACCATCGCTTTGATCATGGCAGGCCCAATAGCCAAAGATATTGCCGATCGTTTTAAAATCGATCCAAGACGCAGTGCCAGTCTGCTGGACATTTTTTCCTGCTTCGTACAAGGCATCATACCCTACGGCGCGCAATTATTGATGGCGGCAGGTTTAGGGCATGTCTCTCCCATCGAGATCATGCAGTATTTATATTATCCTTATTTGTTGGGTGTCGGAGCTTTGCTGGCTATCACATTCAATTATCCCCGTAAATATGCGGGAGACTGTTAAGACAGGAGAAATGGGCGAATGAAGGTTATTTTAATCAGAAACAGTGCATAAAATCTCCTCAAACAAGGCAGATAAACAGCTCCACATCCCCGTCCCGGTTTCACGAAGATCCGGGTCTCCACCTCCTCCACACCCGGATCTCCCATGCCCTTCCACCCGGGTCTGAAGAAACTTTTCAAGTTGTTTTTGGTAAAAGAACAGCTTGTCTTCATGAAAAAACGAGCCTATTTAATCTATTTTGTATCAGCTTCAGAACATATCTGAAATTTGACGGGATATTGATATACAATGCTTTATTGCTTTTGCCCATGATAGTTATGATAGATGAATGATAGTTGAAAACAGGAACTATCATAGAATAATATACTGTTTTACAAGTATATAAATTCAATTATGATAGTATGATAGTTGTTTTACACAAAACGCAAGTTCTTTGTTACCCTGCCTTATTGAACATTGTCCTTTTAATAGTTTTTACTCTGTTTACCGTCCCTTCGAGTAAGGCATTACTGTAGTTTGTGTCAACAGCCGCCTGTACCGCTGCCTTGTCGGCCTCTATGTTATATACGAATCTGACCGGACTGATCTTTGATTTCTCCAAAATTAACAATACATTTGCAGTCTAATTTCATGAATCAAACACATTATAATGCAAAAAACGATGGAATATTGGCAGAAAGATATTGAAACCATGAATCGCGAAGATTTGAAAAAGCTACAGTTTGAGCGATTGAGAAAAACAATTGAAGCAGCCGGAAATTCTCCTTTCTACAGCAAAGTTTTCAAAGAAAACGGCATCACAGCCGACAGTATACAATCACTGGACGATTTGCAAAAGATTCCTTTTACGACGAAAGACGACCTTCGCAACAATTATCCGTACGGCATGGCGGCTATTCCTATCAAGGACTGTGTCCGTATCCATTCGTCAAGCGGTACTACAGGAAACCCAACAGTCGTATTGCATTCGGCCAAAGACTTGGACCAATGGGCTAACCAGGTGGCACGCTGTATGTATATGGTAGGCATTCGCGACACAGACGTATTCCAGAACACTTCCGGTTACGGAATGTTTACCGGAGGATTGGGATTCCAATACGGAGCTGAAAAATTAGGTTGCCTGACCGTACCGGCAGCAGCAGGAAATACCAAGCGGCAGATCAAGTTCATTACGGATTTCGGGACGACTTGCCTCCATATCATTCCCAGCTATGCTACTCGCCTGGCGGAAGTGATGTATGAAATGGGCCTCGATCCCCGTCGCGACACCAAACTGCACACCGTTTGTATCGGTGCTGAGCCTCACTCGGAAGAACAACGCCGCCGGATCGAACAATTGTTAGGCGTAAAAGCATACAATTGTTTCGGAATGTCGGAGATGAACGGCCCCGGCGTCGCATTCGAATGTACGGAACAGAACGGGCTCCATATCTGGGAAGATAATGTAATCGTAGAAATTATCGATCCAGTCACACTGCAACCGGTAAAAGAAGGTGAAGTCGGCGAAATGGTCCTGACGACCATCAACCGAGAGGCAATGCCTTTGCTCCGTTATCGTACCCGTGACCTGACCTGTGTCCTTCCGGGTGAATGTCCCTGCGGACGAACGCACAAACGCCTTGCACGTTTCAAAGGCCGTAGCGACGACATGATCATATTGAAAGGGGTCAACCTCTTCCCTATCCAGATCGAAAAGATACTGATGCAGTTTAAAGAACTGGGTAGCAATTATCTAATTACAATCGAAACGGTAGGAAACAATGACGAGATGCTGATTGAAGTGGAATTGAGCGACCTGTTTACCGACGATTACAGCGTTTTACAACGCTTGACAAAGGAAATCACCCGCCAGCTGAAAGACGAGCTGCTTCTGACTCCCCATCTCAAACTGGTCGCCAAAGGCTCCCTGCCGGTACAGGATGGAAAAGCTGTCCGGGTGAAAGACTTGCGTAAACTTTGCTGAACTCATAATTCATAAATCTAAAATCATAATCAACATGACAGTCAATCAGATTTCTATTTTTCTGGAAAACAAATACGGTAAATTAAGCGAAATCCTCGCTTTGCTGGCCGAAGAGAAGATACGAATCATTGCCGCAACGGTAGCAGACACATCCGAATACGGTATTCTGCGCATTATAGTCAGCGATCCGCAAAAGGCTTATAAAATCCTGAAAGGCAACAATGTCAGTGCAAACCTGACCGATGTGCTGGCAATCGTCACAAACTCCTGTGCAGGCAGTTTTGCCCAGACTTTGTCTTGTTTCACGAAAGCCGGTGTCAGTATCGAATATATGTATTGCTTCTCAGCCAATGAGAAATCAATTTTGATCTTACGGACGAATAACCGGGAAGCCGCTCGCGAAGTGATCCGTCGTCAGAATCTGGAATATATTTGTGAAAGTGATTTGATCAAATTATAAACAACAACAATACATGTTCGGAATAAGCGACCCTGGCATCTGGCTGGCCTACCTGTTAGCCCTCGTCTGCCTGTTTTATTCCATTTGGTTCGGAATAACCCATTGGAATAAAGACGACGAGGAGAGTACTAACCCACAACAGCCGGAAAAATGAGCACACTGACTTTAGGTATCGTAGTAATTATCTATATGTTCATCCTGGCTTGGCTGGGATATATCGGATACAAACAAACGAAAAATGCTAGCGATTATTTGCTGGGGGGACGGAAAGTAAATCCTGTTATCATGGCCCTTTCATACGGGGCAACCTTTATTTCCGCATCGGCCATTGTCGGTTTCGGAGGGGTTGCGGCCACGTTCGGTATGGGAATCCAATGGCTTTGCTTGTTGAATATGTTTATGGGCGTTGTCATCGCTTTTATCATATTCGGGCGGAACACCCGTAAGTTAGGCGAAAAGTACAATGCCCGCACATTCCCGCAATTATTGGGGTTGCACTATAATTCGCGTGCCATACAGATATTTATTGCCGCCATCATCTTTATCGGCATGCCTTTGTATGCAGCAGTCGTAATGAAAGGAGGTGCAGTGTTCATCGAACAGATGTTCCACATAGACTTGCATCTGGCACTGCTTATTTTCACGCTTATAGTAGCGGCCTATGTTATCACGGGAGGTATTAAAGGCGTGTTATATACGGATGCTTTGCAAGCCGTCATCATGTTCGCCTGCATGCTGTTCTTGCTATTCTGGTTCTATCGGGTGATGGATATGGGCTTTATCGAAGCCAACCGGAAACTGACGGAAATCGCCCCGCTTGTTCCTGAACGGTTTAAGGAGGTAGGACACCAAGGATGGACAGCCATGCCTGTGACTGGGTCTCCGCAATGGTACACCCTCGTAACCTCGCTGATCTTGGGAGTCGGCATCGGTTGCCTTGCCCAACCTCAGTTGGTCGTACGTTTTATGATGGTGGAAAGCACCAAGCAATTGAACCGGGGCGTTCTGATCGGTTGTGTTTTTCTGATCGTGACCGTCGGAGCCATTTATCATGTCGGGGCATTATCGAACCTCTTTTTCCTGAAAACAGAAGGCGTGGTTGCATCGGAAGCCATCAAGGATATGGATAAGATTATCCCGCTGTTTATCGACCGGGCAATGCCGGAATGGTTCAGTGCCGTTTTCATGCTCTGTATCTTGTCGGCAAGTATGTCTACGCTCAGCGCCCAGTTCCACACGATGGGAGCTTCTTTCGGGGCAGACATATTCCCTAAACTGGGACATCGAAAGAATGCCAACTCGACGATGGGTGTACGCATCGGAGTACTTTGCTCCATTCTGGTCAGTTATATAATCTGTTATACGCTGAGTGCAGGAGTCATAGCACGCGGGACAGCCCTGTTCATGGGGATTTGTGCCGCCACTTTTCTCCCGGCCTACTTCTGTTCCCTTTTCTGGAAAAAGGCGACCAAGGAAGGAGCACTGGCTAGTTTATGGACGGGGGCACTGGCAAGTTTGTTTGCCATGCTGTTTCTTCACAAGGCGGAAGCCGGAGCAGTCGGCTTATGCAATATGCTGTCTGGACGTGATGTTTTGATCGATATCTATCCCTGGTTCGCCATCGATCCGATCCTGTTCGCATTGCCTTTATCCACCGTTGCGATGGTTCTCACAAGCCTAATAACGTATAAAAAGCAAGAGATCTGAAGATATTAGATTTTATTAAAACCAAAAGAACAAAATTTAATATTTTATCTATTGACAATTATAGAAGTATCCGTACATTTGCAATGTGGTTTTTTCATAATAGTATTAGATTTAAGGTTAACAAAGTTGGTTAGGGGTTGTCGTGAGACAGCCTTTAATTTTTTATATACATTCCACTTCTTTCCCTCTCCATACTGATAACTTGTCAGTCAAAATGTCATTTTGTTTGTTTGGCATTGTTTTTGTAACTGAACATTGCGTAAATAATTATAGTTATAGGAAACAATAAGTATAACATCAAAATATTTTATATCGGATTATGGCAAAACAAGGAAACATCGGTGTTACGAGTGAGAACATCTTCCCTATCATCAAAAAGTTTTTATATAGTGATCACGAAATTTTTCTTCGTGAATTGGTATCTAACGCAGTTGATGCAACACAGAAGTTGAAAACACTGGCTTCTGTCGGCGAGTTCAAAGGAGAACTGGGAGATTTGACCGTACATGTCAGCTTCGATAGCAATACGATCAAAATCTCCGACCGCGGTATCGGTATGACTGCCGAAGAGATTGACAAATATATCAATCAGATCGCCTTCTCCGGCGCAGAAGAGTTCGTTGAAAAATACAAGAACGACGCAGCCGCCATCATCGGCCACTTCGGACTTGGTTTCTATTCTTCTTTTATGGTTTCCAAGAAAGTGGAGATCGTCACCAAATCGTATAAAGAAGGAGCCGTTCCTATGAAATGGAGCTGCGACGGCACACCCGAATACACATTGGAAGAGACGGAAAAAGAAGATCGCGGAACAGACATCATCCTGTATATTGACGACGAGAACAAAGATTTCCTGAACAAAGACAAGATCAACAGCCTGTTGACTAAGTACTGCCGTTACCTGCCAGTTCCCATCGCATTCGGAAAGAAGCAGGAATGGAAAGACGGCAAATATGTCGATACCGACGAAGACAATATCATCAACGATATCCAACCGGCATGGGTTCGTAAGCCGACCGATATGACAGATGAAGATTATAAGAAATTCTATCAGGATCTGTATCCGATGTCCGACGAACCTCTGTTCTGGATTCATCTGAATGTGGATTACCCGTTCCATCTGACCGGTATCCTGTATTTCCCGCGCATCAAGAGCAACATCGATCTGCATCGCAATAAGATCCAATTATACTGCAACCAAGTGTTCGTCACCGATTCGGTTGAAGGTATCGTTCCTGAATTCCTGACATTGCTGCACGGTGTGCTCGATTCTCCGGATATACCGCTGAACGTGTCCCGTTCTTACCTACAGAGCGACCAGAACGTGAAAAAGATCTCCAACCACATTATGAAAAAGGTGGCAGATCGCCTGGAAGAAATGTTCAAGAACGACCGTCCTCAATTTGAAGAAAAGTGGGACAGCCTGAAACTTTTCATCCAGTACGGAATGTTGAGCGAAGAAAAATTTTACGATCGGGCAGCCAAGTTCGCCCTATTGAAGGATGTAGACGGCAAATATTACACATTCGAAGAGTACAAAGCCCTGACGGAAGCCAACCAGACAGACAAGGAAGGCAACCTGATCTACTTGTACACAACAAATGCCAATGACCAGTACAGCTATATCCAGGCTGCAAAAGACAAAGCCTACAGCGTGCTGATCATGGATGGTCAGCTGGATGTCCATGCTATAAGCCAGATGGAACAGAAGTTCGAAAAAACACGCTTCGTCCGTGTGGATAGCGACACGATCGACAATCTGATCCGCAAGGACAATGTCAACAAGGTAACACTGAATGAGGACGAAAAAAATGCTCTGCAGGAGATGTTCAAAAGCCAGTTACCGAAGATCGAGAAGACAGATTTCATTGTCACATTCGAGGCGTTGGGAGAAAACTCAAACCCGGTCATGCTGACACAAAGCGAATATATGCGCCGTATGCGCGAAATGTCTGCCATGCAACCAGGTATGTCGTTTTATGGAGAACTGCCGGATAACTACAATCTGGTGCTGAACACAGACCACGAACTGGTTAAGAAAATCCTGAGCGAAGAAGAAGCGGCTTGTGCCGAAAAGCTGAATCCGATCCTTTCTGACCTGAAAGGCTGGAAAGCCCGCCAGTCCGACTTGCGCGAAGCCCAGAGCAAGAAGAAAGAAGAAGAAATCACTTCTGAAGAGAAGGAAGATATGACGAATACGAACAAAAAGATTGACGAACTGGTAGAACAGCGCAACAGCATCCTGTCTGAATATGCTGGTGGAAATAAACTGGTCAGCCAGTTAATCGACCTTGCCCTGTTGGCAAACGGTATGTTGAAAGGTGAAGCATTGAGCCAATTCATCAAACGCAGCGTTCAGATGATCGGTTAAACCGAAGCCGGAAAAAATAGCAAAAGGGTGTCAAAGTCCCCATTCCCGCACTTGATATGGGAATGGAAAGTTTGACACCCTTTCTTATTTTGACCAACGGCCGACACCAAGTTTCTTCGCAAGATTAACAAAACGAACTAATTTTATGTTGTATTTTATATATCTCAAACTCTTGTATTCTGAGAAATAACGACTACATTTGAATTCATTAAGCAGAGAAGATACAAGTATGAAAAAAATAGCTGTACTGACAGCCCTGTTGTTTGCGGCCTTACAAATAGGATATGCCCAGAAAGTAGGCTTGGTTCTGAGCGGTGGCGGTGCGAAAGGTGCCGCCCATATTGGAGTAATCAAAGCTCTGGAAGAAAACGGAATACCTATTGATTACATAACGGGAACATCTGCCGGCGCGATCGTCGGTAGTCTCTATGCAATGGGATATACACCCGAAGAAATGGTTGAACTGATGCTCTCCGAGGAGTTCAGCTACTGGCAAACCGGAACGGTGGAAAACGAATACAAATATTATTTCAAACGCCCCGACCCGACACCGGAATTCGGGCACTTTTCCATAGACATGACCGATTCGTTACAAGTGAAAGCCAGTTTCCTTCCACAAAGTCTGATCAATCCGATCCAGATGAATCAGGCGTTTATGGCCTTGTTTTCACAAGCGACAGCAAAAGCCGGCTGGAATTTCGACAATCTCTTTGTCCCATTCCGTTGCGTGGCCTCGGATATCTACAGCAAAAAAGCTATTATTTTCAAAAACGGAGATCTCGGAGACGCTGTCCGTGCATCAATGACATTCCCCTTCTTTTTCCAGCCGATCTGGAAAGATAGCGTCCCTATTTTCGACGGCGGTATCTACGACAATTTCCCGGTAGGCCCGATGAAGGAGGCTTTCCATCCGGACTTCATCTTCGGTTCGACTGTGGCAGGCGGTAACAACAAACCTTCGTCCAATCCTTATAACCAGCTTGAAACAATGATCATGCAGAAAACGGAATACGACGTACCCGAAGACGAAGGTATGATGATAAAATTT
Organism: Parabacteroides sp. MSK.9.14; assembly: GCF_019041495.1. Classification (NCBI taxonomy): domain Bacteria; kingdom Pseudomonadati; phylum Bacteroidota; class Bacteroidia; order Bacteroidales; family Tannerellaceae; genus Parabacteroides; species Parabacteroides sp. MSK.9.14. The sequence continues at coordinate 26,873 of NZ_JAHPXO010000003.1, read as the reverse complement.
AGCTTCCCTACCGTCTCCCTGCTCGATTTTCAAAAAGCACGGGATTTGATGAATATTGGCTATAAACGGACGATGGCGATGATCGACTCCATCAAGGCGCGTGTCCCCCGGCGTGTGGAACTAAGCGAAGTCAACAAACGCCGTGCGGCCTATAAGCAAGGCCTTCCTCCGCTGATTTTCCAGAATATATATGTGACAGGCGTAAATGAATCGCAAAAGAAATATATTGAATCTCAACTCCATCGTGACATCAATCATGAGTTCTCGATGGAAGAGTTCAAGCGTGCTTATTTCAAAATGCTAACCTATTCCAAGATTAAAGAGATATTGCCCCATGCCGTTTATAATCGGAAGGAAAAGAAGTTCGACCTGTATCTTGATGTCAAAATGAAGGAAGAGATCACGGTTGGATTCGGAGGCAACATCTCCTCCTACCAGGCCAACCAACTGTTTCTAGGACTGGGATACCAGTATTTGAGACGATATGCCGCCGATGTAAACGCCAACTTCCAGGTCGGCAACTCGTTCAGTGGCGTGATGTTGAACGGCCGTATCTATTTGCAGACGAGAATACCGACCTACCTGAATTGGCAAGGCGTATTCTCAGACAAAAAATACTCCGAAAGCCAGTCTTTGTTCTACGAAGACGTACTACCGGCTTTCATCCACCAGAAAGAATTGTACACGAAGGTCAAGTTAGGATTCCCATTCCTGAATCGTGCCAAAGCCGAGATCGGTTTTGCTTATGGCCGGCTGAATGATTATTATTTCCAGACCTCCAACATGACATTCCCGAACGCGACCACCGATCATAGCAGGTATGATCTGTTTGCCGGTTCGCTCAGCATCGAGCGTAACTCGCTGGATTATAAACAATATCCGATCTCCGGGCGAAAACAATTCTTAGTGGCACAATATGTAACCGGTACAGAAAAGTATATGCCGTCTCCCATTACAGATATGGGCTCATTCGACCGGAAAGTCCATAGCTGGCTGCAAATGAAAGGTGAATGGGAACAGTACAAGACGATCAGTCCATATTTCAACCTCGGTTTTATGAGTGAACTAGTGCTCTCCAGCAAGAATCTGATGAACAACTATACGGCTTCCGTTTTGCAAGCACCAGCCTTCACACCGACGCCACATAGCCAGATTGTCTTCAACGAGGCGTTCCGCGCCAACCAATACGTGGCATTCGGTTTGTCACCGATCTTGAAATTCAGCAAGCTGCTGCACTTTCGCCTCGACATGTACGGTTTCGCACCATTATACGAAATAAAAAAAGAAGAAGTATGGAACAATAACACATACACGGCAATCCCCTATTACGGGAAATTCCTTCATTCTTTTAAATATATGGGAGAAGCAGCCCTTGTTTTACAACTGCCTTTCGCTAGCATCAGCCTGTATGCAAACGGATACAGCTATCCAGCTAAAAATTTTAATTTTGGCTTGAATATTGGTTATCTGATATTTAACCCAAAGATGCTTGATTAGTCAAAAAAAAGATACCGAAAAGGCTTGCGAATATAAAAGAAAGTGCTACCTTTGCACTCGCAATCACGAAATAATGGCCGCGTAGCTCAACTGAATAGAGTAGCTGACTACGGATCAGCCGGTTACAGGTTTGAATCCTGTCGCGGTCACCATTTCAAGATGAAGTTTAAACGAAAATGAAGATTGGCCGCGTAGCTCAACTGAATAGAGTAGCTGACTACGGATCAGCCGGTTACAGGTTTGAATCCTGTCGCGGTCACCATTTTAAGATAAAGTTTAAACGAAAATATAAAGATTGGCCGCGTAGCTCAACTGAATAGAGTAGCTGACTACGGATCAGCCGGTTACAGGTTTGAATCCTGTCGCGGTCACAAAAAAGAGAATGTTAATTAATAACATTCTCTTTTTTGTTTTTGAAAAATCATGAAAGTTCACTCTGCCCTTCACTATTTCCTGTTCCTGCATTCTTTTGCGCATCCATAAACTCCTGATGCAATTCATAGAGCAAGTCGATATCTTGTATGTCTTTCACCCCCAATATTTCCTGCATTAAGGCAACCTTCCCGTTTTCAGCGTCCGTGTACGACATCATACTTTTCATGTTTTTTAGATTATTTGAATTTATATTCTTCATATACCTCAAATAAACAGTCTTGTTTTTTACATTGTTCACAAACTGCTGATATTTTTTCACTTCAATTATTCTGCTGTCACTCTGAGTAGAAATATCAAATTAGCAATGTCTCAATTTTCTTACGGGAAGAATAAGGAACTGGCTTTGCATAACCTATTCTGAGTATCAAGACTGGGAATTCCCTATTGATCGGCAACCTATCTTGTAAAGCAGAAGCTAACGTCGTAATCTCACATGGCTGATTCAGAAATGCATAAGACATCCCAATCTCGGCAGCTTTCAATAAAAACGTGAGAGTTCACCTTACGTCAATACATTCTTTAAACGTATTCTGTAGCTACGATTTGTCTGCCGTTTCCCTATTTGGTAGAATAAAATATCTTCAATCATAATAGCATTATCAGCAATGCGAAATTTCCAAGGTTGCGTGTTATGTCCCGAAGGCATTAGAAACATAACTCGCTATTTGTTTTCTGTAAAAATCGTAAGCCATCGTAATCGATAAATTCATATCTTCGCAAAAATAAACTTTCATAAAAATGGAAAAGATAAAAACAGGATTGGCAGCCTTCGGCATGTCTGGACAAATATTCCACGCCCCATTTATCAGTACAAACCCAGCTTTCTGCCTGACAGCAATCACGGAGCGCAATAAGAATCTGTCGAAAGAGCGTTATCCTTCAGCCCGTATTGTGCGCAGTTTTGAAGAGCTCGTTGCTTTGGATGAGCTGGAACTGGTCGTTATCAATACGCCAGACAGTACGCATTACGAGTATACACGGAAAGCACTGGAGGCAGGAAAGAATGTGATTGTCGAAAAACCTTTCACGGCAACAGCAGAGCAAGGACAGGAATTAGTCGACCTCGCTCAGTCCAAAGGGCTGGCTATAAGTGTATATCAGAACAGGCGTTGGGATTCGGATTTCCTTACAGTTCGGGAAATACTGAATAAAGGGCTGTTGGGACGTCTTGTTGAGTTCGAGTCAACTTTCCCTCGCTATCGCAACTTTATAAAACCGGGAACATGGAAGGAAACCGGAGAGTTGGGCGGCGGCTTGACCTATAACCTAGGGGCTCATATAATCGACCAGGCTGTTCAATTGTTCGGTGTGCCAGATGCGGTTTTCGCCGATATCGACACCATTCGTACAGGCGGCATGGTAGATGATTATTTCGTGATCCATCTACTTCGTCCGTCTAAGGCGCCACGTGTCAAAGTCACCCTGAAATCCAGCTATCTGATGTGCGAACCAGAGCCCCGCTTCATCTTACACGGTACGGAAGGCTCATTCGTCAAATACGGCCTGGACCGTCAGGAAGCGGATCTGAATGACGGACAAATGCCCGGTACTCCCTACTGGGGAGTTGAAGACGAAAGTACCTGGGGACTTCTTCACACAGAGAAAGACGGCAACGTCGTCCATTACAAATATCCCAGTCTTGCCGGAAATTATACAGGATTTTACGACAACATCTACCGTCATCTCCGCCACGGAGAACCGCTCTTGACGGATGCCGCCGACGTATTGCTTGTCATCCGCCTGATCGAGGCAGCCTGGAAGAGCAGTAAAGAAGGAAATGTGGTGAAATTATAAGGATATTTCGATATTATTTATCCCTGCTATAGATTTTTTATCGTAAATTTGCCAACGATCCCCCCAAAAGAAGAAGGGGACTCATTGCAATAACCAATTTTACATGTAATGAAAAGAGACAATATCATTTTCGACATCATTGAGAAGGAACATCAGCGCCAACTGAAAGGTATTGAACTGATTGCTTCCGAAAACTTTGTAAGCGACCAGGTGATGCAAGCCATGGGTAGCTGTCTGACCAATAAATACGCAGAAGGATATCCCGGTAAGCGCTATTATGGAGGTTGCGAAGTAGTAGACCAGAGCGAAACTATCGCCATCGAACGGTTGAAACAGATTTTCAATGCAGAGTGGGCCAACGTACAACCGCATTCAGGAGCACAGGCTAACGCAGCCGTATTTCTGGCAGTCCTGAATCCCGGTGATACATTCTTAGGCCTAAACCTGGCACACGGTGGCCACCTTTCTCACGGTTCTCCTGTAAACAGTTCTGGTATTTTATACCACGCTACAGAATATAATGTAAAAGAAGACACCGGTCGTGTAGACTACGACCAGATGGAAGAAGTCGCTTTACGAGAAAAACCGAAATTGATCGTAGGTGGCGGTTCCGCTTATTCCCGTGAGTGGGACTACAAACGGATGCGTGAAATAGCCGACAAGGTCGGTGCCCTTCTGATGATCGATATGGCTCACCCTGCCGGACTGATCGCAGCCGGACTACTGAATAACCCGCTGGAATATGCCCATATTGTAACTTCCACAACCCACAAGACCTTGCGCGGTCCGCGTGGCGGCATCATCCTGTTAGGTAAGGATTTCGAGAATCCCTGGGGCAAGAAGACACCGAAGGGAGAGATCAAGAAGATGTCCCAACTGCTGGATTCCGCCGTATTCCCAGGCATACAGGGCGGTCCGCTGGAACACGTGATCGCCGCCAAAGCCGTGGCCTTCGGCGAAGCGCTGGAACCGGAATACAAGACCTACCAGGCTCAGGTAAAAGCCAATGCGGCTGCTATGGCAAAAGCATTCATGGACAAAGGTTACAAGATCATCTCCGACGGTACGGACAACCACAGCATGTTGATCGACCTGCGCAAGAAGTTCCCCGAACTGACCGGCAAGGTGGCAGAAAAGGCATTGGTAGCCGCCGATATCACCGTAAACAAGAATATGGTTCCGTTCGACAGCCGTTCGGCATTCCAGACTTCCGGCATCCGTGTCGGAACTCCGGCTATCACGACCCGCGGCGCTAAAGAACCGCTGATGGCCGAGATCGTCGAACTGATTGACACTGTACTGGCAGCACCCGAATGCGACAAGACTATCACGGCTGTTCGCGAAAAAGTGAACGGCATCATGAAGGAATATCCTATCTTCGCTTGGTAACACTATAGATTTATGATTTTTGATTTATAATTTATGCGGCACGGAAATAAATCGTAAATCAAAAATCATAAATTTCTTCCTTCTTTCTAAATCAATCAAATTACATAAATTCCAAAATGAAAACTTTTTTATCACTTTGTGCCGGCGCAGCATTTTGTATCCTTGCGTCGTGCAGCGAAGGGCCAACTAAACAAATGCCTTACAACCAGGGCATCAATGTAATCCCGACGCCGGTAAGCCTCGTCCAGAACGAGGGTAGTTTTAAACTAAGCAAAAACACAGCCTTCTCCGCCTCCACTCCGGAAGCTAAAACTGTTGCCGAATATTTTGCCGCCCAGATGAATCTTGCCACCGGTTACCAGATAACGGTCAGTGACAAGGCCGCCTCAAACGGCATTGCACTGGCGATCGACGAGGCACTGGATGTAAACGACGAAGGCTACACGCTGGATGTCACTCCGCAAGGCGTGACGGTTAAGGCTAAGACCCCGCAGGGCTTGTTCTACGGCATGCAAACGTTCATGCAGTTGCTTCCAGCCGAGATCCAGAGCCCGGCAGTCGTAAACGATATCGCCTGGACTGCATCCTGCGTGACAGTGAAAGACGAACCGCGTTTCGAATATCGCGGCATCATGCTGGATCCTTGCCGTCATTTCATCCCGGTAGAGAACGTAAAGAAACATCTCGACGTATTAGCTTTGTTCAAGATCAACCGCATGCATTGGCATCTGACGGACGACCAGGGCTGGCGTATCGAAATCAAGAAATACCCGAAACTGACAGAAGTCGGTTCCAAACGCATAGATGGCGAAGGAACGGAATATAGCGGTTTTTATACGCAAGACCAAATCAAGGAAGTGGTAAAATATGCAGCAGACCGTTTTATCACGATCGTTCCTGAAATCGAACTTCCGGGACACGAGTTGGCTGCAATCTCCGCATATCCCGAATTGTCTTGCAAGGGCGAACCGACCACCCCGCGTATCATCTGGGGGGTAGAAGACATCGTATTGTGTGCCGGAAAGGAAAAACCGTTCGAGCTCCTGCAGGATGTTTTCGATGAAGTCGCACCTCTTTTCCCCGGCGAATATATCCATATCGGTGGTGACGAATGCCCGAAATCAAGCTGGAAAGAATGCCCGCTCTGCCAGAAGCGCATCCGCGAGGAAGGTCTGAAAGCCGACAAGAGCCATTCTGCCGAAGAAAAGCTGCAGAGCTATTTCGTTCAGCGCATGGAGAAATACTTGTCCGAAAAGCATGGTAAAAAGATCATCGGATGGGATGAAATCCTCGAAGGCGGCCTCGCTCCTTCCGCAACCGTCATGTCTTGGCGTGGTGAAGAAGGCGGTATCGCTGCTGCAAACATGGGACATGAAGCGATCATGACTCCAGGAAGCGGTGGCATGTACATTGACCAATTCCAAGGTGATCCGAAGATCGAACCGGTTTCTATCGGCGGTTACGATCCGTTATCAAGAGTGTATGCATACAATCCGATACCCGATACTTTGGTCGCTACCGGAAAAGCTAATTTGATCAAGGGGGTACAAACAAATCTGTGGTCCGAATATATGTACAACACTGACCTATTGGAATACCGTGCCTATCCGCGTGTGCTGGCATTGGCTGAAATCGGCTGGACTCCATTGGCACGCAAGGATTATAAAGACTTCGAACGTCGCTTGGATAATGCCTTGGTCCGTCTGGACGAACTGAACATCAACTACCATATCCCGCAACCGGAGCAACCGAACGGCTCATGCGATTTTGTCGCTTTCACCGACAAGGCTTCTCTGGAATTCAAGACTACCCGTCCGGTCAAGGTGGTTTATACGATCGACGGAACCGAACCGACTCCGGAATCAACCGCCTATTCCGCTCCGATCGAATTCACGGAATCCGGCGTTCTGAAGATCCGTTCCGTATTGCCTTCCGGCAAGATGAGTAAGACTCGTACGATCACGGTTGAAAAGCAAGCTTTGGCCCCCGCTAAAGAGGTTGCCAAAACTACTCCAGGATTGGAAATGCAAGTGACCGACGGCATGTTTTTGAATTCTTCCAAACTGGGAGACGTAAAAGAATGGAAGAAATCGGTTATCAAGGATTTGCGTGAAATCACCAGTGTTGTCAAGTCAAGCGAATCTATGCGCGGTGTCAAACAATATGCTGCCATAGCAACTGGTTACGTCAACATCCCTGAAGATGGCGTTTACTACATTTCTTCCGACAACGAAGAAGTATGGATCGACGGCAAATTGTTAGTGAACAATGCAGGTGAAGTGAAACGCTTCTCCCGCCACGACAGTTCGGCTGCATTGTCGAAAGGCTTGCATGAAATCAAGGTGGTATTCTTAGGACATATCATTGGCGGCTGGCCCTCAAACTGGAACGATGGCAGCGTGAAACTTCGCAAAGCCGACTCCGACAAGTTTGTCAAGATCACTCCTGAAATGTTAGTACATTAATCAATGCGATACTAAACGGAAAAAGGCTGCTTCATTACTGAGGTAGCCTTTTTTATTTCATCCGGCAGGCATCCGGCAGTCAATGGATCGGCATCGGTTGGACGCGCGACCGGCATCGGTTTTGAATCCGATGCCGGTCGCCCTGTCAGTCGATCTTCAATTTCATTATCGTAATCGAGTTGGGAGGGAAATTGTACACTTTGGGACCGCTCAACGAGAAGGATATTTCTTTTGTCTCCGGTACGACCACGCCGGGGTGGTCGTAAGTGTTACACGCTTCGGGATCTCCTGTGAGCTGAATAATTTCCGCCGTATTTTTGACACTGACGCCTTGCAGGTTCAACTCCGTCTTCTCTTCGTGCTGAGTCGTATTGATCACCTTCAGTATAATCGTATGAGCCTCCTTATCCAACGCCGCAGTAGAAACCAATGAAGGTATGCCGGGAAGTATCGTCTCATGAACCAGCGTGTCATTCACAAAACAACCGATTTGTTCGCCTTTGCAAGCGATCTTCACGTTATACCAACGATTACTTTGGAACGGATAAAGAACAGGTGTACGTAACGTATCCCTCACACCTCCCGCCTGGCGATAGAACTCTACAACACCAGAACCAATCGTCAACCCGATATAGTCATTTCGTTCTCCAGACAGCCCGTTGTCACGCACACGGAATTGGACTTGCCCGCTCCCCTTCGTCCGCCTGATATCCGCCGAGAACGTATAGTCATAGGCAGACGGATCGCCTAAAAGGATATAGTTCCACCTGTTTGCAACCGGCGTCAACGTACCCTGTCCGACCGTCCAGCCTCCGGTCATGACAACCCCTTCCGTAACCGGCGAATTGTCTATTTTCACCTCCTTGAATTCATAGCTGTTATCGAACATTTCGATACCGGCGCGTCCGAAGGTCACCTGGGGTTTCTGATAGGTGCGGACTTCGGTCTTCAGCACTTCGTCTCCCCTATTGCTGCTAAACATTTGCAACAGATAGTAAGAAGGAGAAAGAGCAATCTGTTCACCGTCAAAAAAGATGACCGGATAACGTTCTATTTTGTATTTTGTATTTCCCAAAACAGGGGCATAAGCCAAACACCTCACAATCTCCTGTCCGTTTTCTACCCCTGCAAGAAAGCAAGCCTCCCCAATAGCCGCCCGCAAACTTCCGGGAGCTGCCCCACCGGACAAGCCGAACTCTCCGATAAAGACAGGAGGCATCCGGCGCGTATACTGTCCGGCAACAAAACGGTTGTGATTAGAGATCAAAAATGATTCGCTCGAATAAAAATGAGTATCTGACCATTCATTTCTGTTCTTTCCTCTTATGTCGGAACTGCTTATCACCATAACCTCCGGATAAGCCTCTTGGATCGCTTTTTTAAACAACTCGAAACGCTTCGTATATTCTAGTCCGTAATTTTCACTGCCGATCTCCACATACTTCAATTCAAAAGGTTCCGGATGTCCGTGACTAGCTCGCAAAGTTCCCAGAATGGAATCGGCCGGTTCATTAGCATAAGCGATGGCATCCAAGGCATCTTGTACTAGTTTCCCCATTGCCGTTATGTCTTCATAACGCGGACGACGACTTTGATTGGTCACACCGCTATTAATGACATAGACCGGTTCAGCATCCAAATCTTCACACATCTGGAGATATTCATGATAGCCGATGCCGTTCGTCGTACCGTATGCCCACACATTCCAAAAATGTTTGCGTTCGGCAATGTCTCCTACGGTTTCACGCCAGACCGGATAGGTTCCCGCCGTATACCCTTCTACAAAACTTCCACCGGGGAAGCGAATGAAAGCAGGTTTCAATGCTGCAATCAGTTCCATCAGTTCCGGACGTAATCCATTCGGACGGCCTTTCCATGTATTTTGCGGAAACAGAGAAACAACATCCAGCCAGAAAACAGCCGAACTGTCAGTCGTTATCGTCAACACGGCTTTATTCGTATTCGAGGTTGCGGTAAAAGTGTGCTTGTACTTCCTCCACTCATAAGCTGGTGCTACCCGAAAAACTTCGCTTAGGGCCGTTTTTCCGGTAGAATCGGCCAAAGTCAGACTTACGGTCTTCGAAGACATAGAGGCTCCTTTCATATAAAAAGACAAATCATATTTCTCACCTTTCCGAAGCGGTATTCCTCCATATCCTTCGGCAATGACACCTCCTTTTCCTGATTCGGCTGAAGCAGACACCGAAACCAGCAGAGAACGCCGGTTCTTGTCATTAATCAATTCCTTAGTATCGGGATACATATAAGACGTCGCAGAAAAGCAACGCCATCCCGGTACCGAATCAGAACGCAGGAAAGGAATAGTCCATCCATTCGGGGTAGTCAGAACCCGGCGGACAGGGTCGTACGGGCAATTCAAGGGAGGAACCCCGTCTTCAAAGCTCCGATTTTGTATAAGTTCCGCATAAATACCGCCATCCACCGCATGGTTGATTTCCTCAATGGTCAAACCATACAGTTCCTTGTTAACAGGGACTGTCAAACCATCTCCCTTTACCAGAATAGAGGAGGTTACAGGCATTTCCGGCTGACAGCTGGCTAATATGAGCGCTAAAAGAACTAAATTCGATTTCATAGTGCAAACTTAAATAATAATTTTAATAAAAAGCCCTATATCAAGCGTTTTAGTTGGACACGTTTAATATATAAAAAATTATTCTTCAGAAATGGAATTTATTTTCGGGAAAAAGACGATTATGTCGACAGAATTAAATACATTTGTATCATTGATAGTATTTGAATATCAAGAAAAGTACAGAATCAAATGGAAAACTTAGCATCACAATATACTGTATTAGTGGTGGACGATGTGCCAACTAACGTTATGCTTGTGCAAGCGATACTAAAAAAAGAAGGTTATACGCTACTGACGACAGATAGCGGAGCTAAAGCGCTACGCATTGCCCAAGAAAGGCATCCCAATCTTATTCTGCTTGATATTATGATGCCAGAGATGGACGGATACGAGGTACTGCAGCATTTGAAAAGCAATCCGGAAACCAACAACATCCCCGTCATTATCATGTCAGCTTTGAGCGATATGCAAAGTATCGTAAAAGGTTATCAGTTGGGAGCAACAGAATATGTAACAAAACCTTTCCAACGGGAAGAATTGGTGAAACGTGTCGCCCACCGTTACGAACTGTTCAGTATCAAACGTATCAAGCAGGAACTTGAAAATACAATCGAATCCCGCGACACGCTCTATTCCGTTATTGCACACGATTTACGCTCTCCGCTTGGTTCTTTGAAGATGATGAATAACGCCATCCTGATGATGGTCGATAAGAATCAGGTTAGCGATGAGGTATACGAAATGCTTCAGATGATGAACAAGACATCGGAAGAGATATTCCAGCTTCTCGACAACCTCTTGAAGTGGGCAAAGAATCGCCTGAACAAACAGAACATTTACAGACAACAAGTCGACATCAACAGCATAGTCAACAGCACTGCCGAGATATTTATTCCAATGGCTACCCAGAAAGGCATATCCATCATGCTTGAAGGTCTGGATAAAGAACTGATGGGATCGACAGACATCGATATGGTAAAGACTATCGTCCGTAACCTGATTTCCAACGCAGTCAAGTTCAGCTATGAAAAAGGTTTGATTACAGTATCAACCAAAACAGACGGGGATTTTGTCGTTGTCAGTGTAAAAGATTCAGGTAAAGGGATCAAAAAAGAAGACCAGGGTAAGCTATTGAGGTCAAACACTCATTTTACTTCTTATGGGACAAATAACGAAAAGGGATCTGGCTTGGGATTAATGCTGTGTAAAGACTTTGTCGAACAACTCGGTGGCAAGCTCTGGTTCGATTCCGAAGAAGGGAAAGGCACCACCTTCTATTTTTCCTTGAAAGTGTCAAATCAAGAATAATAAACAAACTCCTTTAGGAAAGCATTGAATGGCTTTACAGGCATATATGCCGGCATTGCAGGGATCTCTGGGCATAAGGCGTCCGCGCAACAAATACAGGAATGTGGCGGAATCCTATCTGTCCTACTGCAAGAAAAGAAAGAGGAGAGCTTCAAGGACAAGAATGCTTAAGCGCCGTATGATCAAGCTTCTTGAAAAGCTCCTCTGTCAAAGGGATGGGATCCATAGCAAGTACGGTGCTTTACTCCGATATACACAGGATTACCAGAAACGTCTTTCTCCGTATGCAGCAGAAGCTGATGAATGTAAAAGTAAGATGTGTGGCTGCCGATTCCATATATGCCAATAATGCCAACAGAAAGTTCTGTACAAAATATGGGATATCCACATCCTTTGTGCGCAAGGGAAGGGCGGCCAAAGATGAACTTTTGAGGAAGGTGCTTAGAAGCGAACTCTCAAAAGAAAGGGCCACCCGGCTTGAAGGAAGCTTCGGCACTCAAAAGCAACATTACTCGCTCTCAAGAATAAAGGCCAGGAACAGGAAGACGGAAATCCTGTTGATTTTCCTCGGAATACATACGGCAAATGCCATACTGATGATTGACAAGATCAGGGACAGAACGGGGAAAGCTGCATGACATGAATTTACAGATAGAATCAGAAGAGGTCAGAAGACTTCTTCCGGAGCTTCATGTCTTGCCCGATAAGAGTATATGAGAATATACAGAAAAATGACAATAATAATGGCATATGAAGTGATTATACTCTATCATCTTCATATGCTATGGTATTATGTGGAGACATTTACTGAATATCTCTTTTTATTGCTTTTTACAATAATGGCATTATCCGGCAATCGCTTTTCGATTCCCTTTTTGGGGATATTTACGAAACAGACTCCACCATTTCAATTTCAATACGCCAAACAGTGCTTCCCCGAAGATAGAGGAGTTCATCTTGGAAGTGCCTAATACACGATTGATAAAAATAATGGGGACTTCCACGATTTTATAACCACACTTATATGCCGTAAACTTCATTTCTATCTGGAACGCATATCCTTTGAAATGGATACGATCCAGATCGATCGTCTCAAGCACCTCACGACGATAGCATTTGAAACCGGCTGTCGTATCCTGTACTTTCATTCCAGTAACAAAACGAACATATACGGAAGCATAATAGGACATCAACACACGTCCCAATGGCCAGTTCACGACATTCACACCGTTACAGTAGCGGGAACCGACTGCGACATCACCACCCTGTTCCATACAGGCCGCATATAATTTGGGAAGATCATTCGGGTTATGACTAAAGTCTGCATCCATTTCGAATATAAAATCATATTTATGTTCTATTGCCCATTTAAATCCGCAGATATAAGCCGTACCCAATCCTAACTTACCTTTACGTTCCACCATGAAAAGGCGTTCGGGGAACTCTTTTTGCAGCCGTTTTACAATACCTGCCGTACCATCGGGCGATCCATCATCTATAATCAAAATATGAAATTCTTTCTCCAACCCAAATACAACCCGAATAATATTTCCTATATTCTCCTTTTCGTTATACGTGGGAATAATAACAATACTGTCTGACATATATTTTAATCTATTAATTTCTAATCATTTACATATACGACTGTAAACTATTTGTAAACCACCCTCCAAAGTTACATATTTTTTCTGTGTAAATCTATCATCCAGTTAGCCCATTCATCCGTCCCGTAAGCCGGAATATCGAACCACTCCTTTTCCCTCAATTGCGGCAATAGTTGCATAATCTGATCCAGTTCATTCCGGAACCGGAAAACATCTTCTTCCGTCAGCTTTACCGAATAATGCTTCTTGCATTCCTTTAATCCAGGAAAAGACTGGAGCAATCCCATAATCTCAAAGAAAGCGGAAGATTGGCCTTTGTCTATCTTTAATGTGATTCCAGACATCTTTCCTCCATCTTTTCAAGTTGATATGACAATAGAGCATTTTCTTGCTCTAAGGCATTACACCGGCTGACAGCTTCTTTGAGCTGCTTCCGGAGTGAGGCTATTATTTTGTCTTTATCTTCCATACAATTATATTTTAAACTAAAACAAACATTATGATTTACTTTGACAAACCATTCGAATGTATGGCCACCCTTCCAGATGGCTTAGTTACTGCAATATGCAATATTGTAAACTTCAAAAAATCCATATCATTGACAGAATTAGCTTATGAGCTGATGCACTTTGGATTTATCGTCACAAAAGACACATTACAGAAAGCTATTTCTCAATTCCCATTTTTTCAATATCAATACGATTTTGACACCATATCTAAAATTGTAACACTAAAGAAAGTGCGAGATTAAAAATGATACTATAGCATTTTAAACTAAAAACTATGTTCGATAAACAGATTCAACAAATTAAAATTCGCAAAGCCGTATCTAATGCAATGCGACAAGTGAAAGAAGGTAAACAACCTCCTTTCGCAGGACTGTATCTCACAAAGAAACAGCTTGAAGAACTCAAACCATACGCAGATGAATATTATTTCAACTGCGTTTTGAAAGCCAGAGTTCCCAAAGCATCAAGTTCTGTTTTATAATCAGTATATAGACGTTCTTTACCTATTATTATATCGACATTTCTATCTGAAATAGAATAACGAACGTCTATAACTTCCGCTATATGAGAAACGCCTTCAATATCAAAAACAAATTTCTCTACTTTGAAGAACCAATGTTTCTATAATTTCCTTTGTAACCGAATTCCCTAAAACCAAAGATAAAACCTCCAATAATTCTTCTTCACTATAGACAATACGATCAATTCCTCCTATTTCGCTTTTTATTTTTGCAGGATATATTTCTAACACATTATGTTCCAATGTCAATAACAAATATCTATAATCAGACAACTCATTGGCAAGTATATAAAAAGAATACACTCGATAATCAAATGTTGATGTTGTTTGATATTCTCTCAAAGACGAAGAAAAATCCTTTTTATTAGCACTTACAATCTCTCCACACAAACATCCATTTGTCAAATCACTTAATAAATCAGATTGCTTTTTTAATATTGAAAAAGGAAGTTCTCTTTTATCAACTTCAATTTTTGGCCACAAACTCTTAGTTTCCATATCTCATATTTTTAATGTAAATATTATTGGTAAATGATCTGAATATTTTTTATTAACAATACCTATATCTGATAACAAATTTTCGCTCCCTATATTTGTTACAATCTCCAACTCTTTATCATCAAAAAATGGGATCAATTCAGGCCTTAATAAAACCTGATCATACATATGCCAAAAATAATTTATATGATCAGAAGAATTATAATACATAGTTCCAGAAACAACTCCATTTCCTAAAAAGCCCCACATAGGATTATAAAAAAAACTATAATCCTTATCATTGATTTTTCGTTTTCCTTTCAATGCTATTTTTTTATTCATAATAGCATGAAATCCTTTTGCTTTTATAAGTCCTTCATCAAATGGATTCATATTAAAATCACCACACACCACTGTATATTGATGATTAAACCTATTCTCTACTCTTAGAATAAAATCCCTAACATCAGACGACAACTCTGATTGGTTCATATCTGATTTACTTATTTTACTTGGTAAATGACAAGTTATTAAGATAACTTTATTTTTAAGAATTGGACTATAAATACTTTTTGCACTTACACCACTTTCATCCTGAATATTTGTAATCAATGATTTCCTAAAACGTGTATATACCCTTACTTTATCTTTAGGAGAATATGGGGATATATAATCAAATCTAACACCTCTACACAAAAGTTCATTCCTTAATTCTTTAGGATCTATATTTGTAGGAAATTCGGCTATCAGTAAAACATCTATATCTTTGATTATCACCAAAGATGCTATCTCTTTAAAAATATTATTCTTACAGATATTCCAAAAAAGAAATCGCATATCATTTATTCTTAATCTCCAACACCCTATCCCCAAAAGCCAACTTTATCACATCAGCTTTCACATCACTATCTTCCAACTCCAATTGCAGTATAACTTTTGGGGTAGTTAAGCCTTTTGCTCCGGCAGATTGCTCCAGCACATATCGTTCTGGCCAAGTAAACAAGTCTGTTATAGAAACACCCAAGCAACTTGCGATATTCTCAACTTCAGAAATCTTCAAATCGCGATTTCCCCTTTTCATTACAGAAATTTGGGACTCATCAATACCCATAGCATCAGCCAACGTTCGTTGTTTGATACCCTTTTGAGCCATTATCTTAAATATGTTATCTATTACATTCATATTTATGAAGTTACGCACAATATCCACACATCAATTTGCGAAAAACAAAAGTTTTTATTTAGATTTTCGCAAATATTCTTGTATTTTTCACAAGTTTGTTCCATATTTGCACCTGTAATGGTTAATAGTAGTTGCGAAAATATAAAGTACAGAACATATATAATAATGTAAGGAGGCAAAAATGGAAAAATTAAACCTACAAGGTCATGAGATTGGCGCTCGTTCATTCAGAGAGATCTACTTCTCCATGGACAACACGCCGCCTAAGAAGGCTTTCATCCAAAAGATAGCCACCATTACCAAACGATCTGAATCGGCCGTCAGATGTTGGGTAGCGGGAGTCTACCAACCGGATGCGTTAGCCCAAGAAGTGATAGAAAGAGAACTTGGCATTCCTGCCAGCGAGTTATTCCCAAAGGAGGATAAGGTATGCGCGCAATAGAATTCTATACCACCCCCTCCGGCGAAGTAACTATCAAAGAGCAGGGACAGCCGGAACGCCAGTTGAAAGAGTCTGATACGGATTTCATTCAAAGTTTCCTTGAGATTTTGGAAGAGTTCTATCCGGAGGCTTATGCGGCACTCCGCAAGTATTACGCCCGCTACGACGGGAATAAATGCTACCGGGATTTCTTGGCTGTACGTAGGTTTATCAAATGCAACTTCGGGCTGTACGATAACATGATAGACGTGGATGAGAACTGGAATTTCAAATTCGAGTTTGTCGGTTGTCCGCTGCGTGGAGAATGCGATGGCTTCAAGAAAATCTGTGAACCGAAGTTCAACAGCACACTTTCAGACAGTCAACTTAGGGTGATGGAGCTTTGCTACTATGGCAAGAAAGACGAAGAGATTGTGGAAGCGCTTTTTATATCGTCCCACACCGTAAAGAATCATCGGAAGAACGTGTTCCGAAAACTCTCGATACACTCTATGGCGGAGTTTATGCGATATGCAAACGAAAAGAATCTTTTTAAAAGCGAATAATCATGCAGACCGACACAACCTATCCAAACATTCCTTCTTTTCGGAAAATCGAACTTGAATACCTCGCTTGGCAAATCACCAAGATACAAGCCGGAATCAGAGAGTTTATCGGACAAAAGGAAGCACATATCCGCTTTGGACGGCAGAATGTGGAACGATGGGTATCAGAAGGTACTTTACAGCGTTACAAACGGCCAGGCAAAATCAAATACAGGTTGGAAGACTTGTATAAATGCGCCTTGGATCCATACGATTACTAAATGAATTATTAACACGGCAAGGCACTCCAGGTAAAGGGTTATCGGAGGATGTTTACAATATAAATCCAACTCGCTATTTCAAAGACAAGTAAACGGCTTTTGCCAATTAATCATTGATGTATGAAAACAAATTACTGGAAACTCGCTCAAGTAGCGAGGTGGGGATTTTACATCCTGTTTGGAACGCTTGCCATACTTGGTATTATCGCTATTTGCTTGGGGTATTTCCAGCATATAGTTACGGCATCCGGTTGCGTGGCAATGGTTTACACGATAAAGAAACATTGGTAATTAATTTTTAAACAATAGAATCATGTCAAATCAAATTCAAATTAAAGTAGCTGAACTAAATCAGCTAAATCCGCTCATGATAGCGGATGATAGCCGGGTTGAACAGAAGTTTATACTTATGTACAATGCGATCTGGGGAACCGGCCAAGGAACTCAGATTTATGAAAAGGAAAAATTCAACTTCCGGAAAATCTTACAAGACAAGCCGGAACTGCAAAGATGTTCTCCACTGTCCCTGTACGGCTGTTTCTTAGATATTGCCGTAAACGGCCTGTCTCTTGATCCCACAGGACGCCCCCACTGCTATATTCTCCCCCGCAGCACGAAGACCGGCTATAAGGACAACAATGGCAACGATATCTATGAACTGCGTGCTTACCTTTCCATCACCGGTTATGGGGAATTGGTTATGCGCCAGCGTGCCGGACAGGTCCGGTATGTAGATAATCCGGTTGTTTGCTATGAAGGTGACACATTCTCACCGGGATTGGTTGACGGAGTAAAGACCGTTACCTATCAGGCGGCCTGTCCCCGCAAATCAAATAAGGTGATCGGTGGTTTTATCCGTATTGTCCGCGCCGATGGGACTGTAGACTGGCATTGGATGATGGAGGGTGATATCAAACGCTTAGAGGCGTACAGCTACAAAAACAACCAACGTTGGAATCCGCAAACCCGTCAAAAAGAAGGTAAGGCGAATGCCCTCTATACTTCAAACGAAGGCGGTATCGATCCTGGGTTCTTGGAAAGCAAACTGATTAAACACGCATTCGACGGATATCCCAAAGTCCGGACCGGAAAGTTTACTGTATTCGAAACTCAAGAAGAACCGCAGGATATTGACTACGGATTAGAACAAACAACCGTTATTCAGCCCAATCAACCCGGACAGCAGCCACAACCCCTCCAACCTCAATCGGAAAACCCTTTACAGGAATTCGGAGAGCAACCACAAGCGGAACCGGTACCCGCATCAGGTATAACAACCCCAATATCACAGGAAGATGAAGACGCCGGATTTTAATAAACTCGATCAATCACTTAAAAATTTATCACAATGGATACACAAGCTAACAATTCTCTTATTAAAGTGGAAGAATTCAATCAGATCATGCAATCGGCTCCTGCCACCTTGCAACGCAACCAAACTTCCGTATCGACATGTAACCAAGCCGGACAAACACTTCTGGACACCATTGAAGCGGAAGGAGGTATTAGCTCGGATGAACTGGATGCGAAGGTCTCAGAGTATTTGGCAAAGACGAAAATAACAATAGAAAACATGAACAAGCGTCGTAAGCCATTGACGCAACTTCTGGCTACGGTCAGCAAGTCTTTTACCTCTTTGGAATCGGCTATCGACGTCAAATCGGTCACCACTATTCCTTATAAGCTCCAACAGGCCCGTAACAAATACGCGGCCAAGAAGATTGCCGAACAAAAACGACGGGAAGAGGAAGCTCGCCGTAAACAGATGTTGGAGAACGAAAAGGCTCAATACCGATCGGATATCTCTGTCATGTTGGATACAGCGTATGCCGCATACGTTGAAAAGCATATCAATGCACTAAACAGCATGTTCAACCGCGCTACTCTCGCTACCTACAACGATGTATGCCGACGAATATCCGAAACAAGTATAAATTTCTCCTGGAGTGCTTTTGTTGAAAACGTTTCTGACAACAAACAAACCTTCTATATGGACGCAGAAACCCGTAAGGCAATAAAAAATGAAGTCGCTATACAAAAGAAGAAAGATTTTACAGAACGTTACCGTTTTGAAATAGAGGGTACAAAGCAGGATTTGATCGACAAACTCCCCAGCCTCCGCAAACAACTGGAAGAACAGGAAGAGCTACGCCGTACCAATGCGGTTGAAGCTGCCCGTATGGAAAAAGAGCGAAAACAACAGGAAGCGGAAGAAAGAAAAAAACAGGAAGAAGAACGCAAACGCCGGGAAGAAGAGGCTAAGGCCAAAGCGGCTGCAGAAAAGTCTGCTGCCGAAGTACAGGCAGCATTTGATTTCTCAGCAGCCAGCATGTCCCCTACTCCAACGAAAGCCAAGGTCAAGAAGAAGATCCAGATAACCAATCCACAAGGATTCATGCAGGTATATCAGATGTGGTTCATGCGCGAAGGAATCAATATGAGCATGGAGGATCTAGAGAAGGTACATAAGAAGATGATTACCTACTGCGAGAAAGTTGTGAATAAGGACGGAGAGCAAATCCAGTCCGCATATGTAAAGTATATCGATGATGTAACAGCCAAATGATATGAAAAAGAAACTCTATCTGTCCTCATGGATAAACTTCGGAAAATACAGACGCGAGCCAAGTATTCTGAAAAAGATTCTCGATACGGAAGAGGGCCGCAAATGGTTCCGGTGGCTGATGGATAACACCTACAATTTCGAATTTGACTTTGCAGTCATTGAATATCTAAAACTCAAGGAAGAAGATGCAAGATACGTATTACCAACGGTCGGAGGTTAGCAACTCGGACCTTACGGAACTAAAGAACCTCCTCTATCCCCGTACCCAATACGGGGATAAGGAGAAAGCCTTCAAATTCGGCAGCCTAATCGATGCGATGATTACCGAACCGGAAAGGGTCAGGTATGACAAACGCATGGTGGACGATATATTGTATTCCGGCGAGGATTGGGAACTGGCAGAAGCCATGAAGAAGTCCCTCCGCATGGAAGCCCGACACGATCCTTTCCTGGCCCAAGTGCTTGCTAAGGCGGAAACTCAACGATTCATGGTCAATAAGAACCAATGTTTCCAATATGGCAACTTCAAATACACGCTCGATACCCGGTGCAAATGGGACTGGTGGCTTCCGACCTACGGATTTGGGGGAGACCTGAAAAGCACTTTTGCCAGCACACAAAAACAATTCGATGAAGCTATTGACTTTTTCGATTGGGACCGTTCCCGCGCCTGGTATATGGATATCGCAGGCAGTCGGCAGGATTTCATCTATGGTATCTCCAAGAAAAATCAAAAAGTGTTCAAAGCATTCATTAAACGAGGCGATACGATTTACCAGAAAGGTAAAGAAAAATACGAAGAACTTGCCTTCCGGTGGTGGATGCTGTTCAGTTGAAAATAAATAGGATATCCTTTTTTTCGGAAGATATATTTTAAAGACAAACAGACATGAATTTAAACATCACACCCATAGATAAAATATCCAACGAGTTGGCAGCTATTGATTCCTATCTGAATATTACCATGAGTGAAGAAGTCCAAGAAGCTGTCCTACGTGGAAACGACCTTGCCGTCTATATCGCCCGGACCGGGAAACTGTTAGCAGATGCCAAATACCATCTGAACGGGAAAAAGAAATCGGAAGTCTTCGATACGTTACGGGAAACAGCCTCACGTGCCGGGGCTACCTCCAAGGCAGTAAATGCTATCATTGACAGTCTGTGCAAAGATGAACAATATCTTGTCGATTGGTGTGAGCGTTTGAACCGGACCGCGACTCATCAACTGGAATGGTGTCGCACTGTAATCAGTAAAGCAAAAGCAGAAATGGCCTTAGCGCCCCAAAGTTATAACAATCCTAAATTTTAAAAAGTATGGAAGATGAATTAGTAAAAGAACAACCTGTGTATGAAATTCAAAAAGTTAAGCTCAAGAACAACCAGGTAACGGCAGATTATACAGAGCGATTTGTAGAAGCAAACTACAAGAACGAAGTAACCAAATCATCCCAGCAATTCGTTCATCCGGACCTGTTATATGCCATGAGTTTGTTAAAGACTCATGCCGTCAAGATTTGCGAAATGCAAGAAGCCGGAGTTGTAAATATCGAAAATCCTTCGGATGATGATCTGAATGAGAAACTGAAAAATATCGTTGTCACGGGGTATAGCAAAGGTGGATCAGACGAATCGGCCGGTGTTTCTATCCAGGCACAAAAGCTATTGAAAAGCGGACAAGTCCTTAACCTTTCCGTCCCGTTTACAAAATTCGAAGACGAATCCGGCGAGGGATATCCGTATGGAGATGCTTTAAAACAGGCGGTCAGCCGACTTGACTACGAAGTGGACGCTTACCTGTTCGGCGGAAAATATGGAATCAAACAAGAATCGTTCGATTTCGATGTTCCCGAAGAAGCAGATATTACCGGAGAAGCAGAGCCGAAGCCGAAGAAACGCGGCCGCAAGAAAAAAGCAGAAATGGAGGATGTCGCCGAAGAGATAAAAGCGTTTGACGAATTTGCATAACACCTACCACTATGACAATTACACTGCAAAATACAGAAAAAGGGCAATGTTATGCGGTGAAGTTTGACAGATACCGCCAGCAGATTGTAGACAAGCTGAAAAGCTCTGTTTCCATCCGCTGGTGGGACAAACAAACGGGCGCATGGCTGATTCCGGCAACCAACAAATGCAAAGCAGAATTGGATCAATTGACTTATTACGTCCGCCATTTCGAACCGGTACAATGGGGAACGGTTGCCCAATCACAGACAGAGGAAGATGTTGCTTTTCAAATACCGGAAATGCCGGAACTAGACGGAGAACATGGACTGAAAGTACAGCCTTACCCCTATCAACTGCAAGGAATTGCACGAGGCTTGCAACTGAAACGGTTTATCAATGGGGATGATATGGGCTTGGGCAAAACACTTGAAAGCATCGCAACCATCAACAAAGCTGATGCCTTTCCCTGTTTGGTAATCTGTCCGAATGTTGTCAAGATCAATTGGCAAAGGGAATGGCATAAGTTTACAGACAAGAAAGCGATGGTATTAACCGATTCCGTCCGCGATAGCTGGCCTTTCTTTTGGCAGACAGGCATGAACCAGGTTTTTATCGTAAACTACGAAAGCCTACGAAAATACTTTGTCCGGCGGATCACGAAGGCAGAGAAATGGACATTGAAAGATGTCGAATTTCACAACACGATCAAACTGTTCAAGTCCGTGATAATCGACGAATCGCATAAAGTCAAATCAACGGCCACCCAGCAGACCAAGTTTTGCAAAGGCATTGCATCCGGGAAAGAATATATCATCTTGCTGACTGGGACACCTGTTGTCAACAAACCAAAGGATCTGGTTGCACAATTGGGTATTATGGATCGCATGATCGATATGGGTGGATGGAAAGGTTTTATGCTTCGGTACTGTTCCGGTCCTAACCAAGCGAGCAATCTAAAGGAGCTAAATTATAAGCTATGGCAACACTGCTTCTTCCGCAGAGAAAAGTCGAAAGTACTCACCCAACTACCGGATAAAGTGCGTCAGATTGTTTCCTGTGAGATAACGAACCGCAAGGAATATATGGATGCGGAGCGCGATCTGATCGATTACCTGAAACGCTACAAGGAAGCAGATGATGAAAAAATCCAAAAGTCACTGAAAGGGGAAGTGATGGTTCGTATTGGTATTCTGAAAGATATTACTGCACGCGGTAAATTGAAAGAGGTTATCGACTTCGTGAAGGACTTTCGGGAGAATGGGAAAAAGATCATCCTGTTCTGTAACCTGCATGAAATTGTAGACCGCCTGATGATAGCTTTTCCTTCCGCCGTCTGCGTCACCGGACGACAGAATATGCAGGAGAAGCAGGCTTCTGTCGATGCCTTTCAAAAGAATCCGAAGACGGACGTTATCATCTGTTCCATTAAAGCGGCCAGTGCCGGTATTACGCTCACAGCAGCCAGCGATGTCGCCTTTATTGAGCTACCTTGGACGTATGCAGATTGTGATCAGGCAGAAAGCCGTGCCCATCGCATCGGGCAGAAAGACTCTGTGAATTGCTACTACCTGCTCGGCCGTCGGACAATCGACCAAAAGCTCTATCGGATCATCGAAGAGAAAAAGCACATCAGTAATGCCGTATTGGGGGCTGAAGATAATATCCAGACAAATATTGTCGATATGGTAGCCAATCTTTTTGATACGAACGAAGAGGAGGAATAAGCATGAAAATAGATATAAGAATCATAGCATCATTACTAACCGCTCCTTTTATTATCTTAATATGTATAGGTGAATTGTTTCTTATTATATGGATTATTCTAAAATCATTAGGATGCCTATTCTATTTTGTTACTCGATTAGCGAAAAAGAAAGGTACAAATATTTTAAATAAAGAAAGGCAGCGCCTCACAGCGCCACCCACTCATAATCAACAACAAATATATCAAATAAAGACGACTATGGCAAGTGAGGCATTGAATAAATATATTGAGAAACGTTACGACAGGTGGCTGGATTACGCTAAGTATCACTGCTCACTTGCCGGAATGACAGACGAAGCTATTGACGTATTGAACGAGGTAATGTGTATGCTGCTTCAAAAGCCCCTGGAGCATCTCTCCCGGCTAATGGAAGCCAAACAGGGTAAATATACTGAACTTGACTTCTATATCCTGCAAATGATAAAGCTAAACGTTACCTCGGATACATCTCCCTACCGGCATAAATACAAGCCTATTCCGGTAGATGAGAATGTAGATTGGCGACGGCTGAATATCATCGACGAACCCGATGACAGCCCAGATCATACCGAATATATCCGGGAACGTATGCAGGATGTCCGGAACATAATCGATCAATTAGGCTTATCCGAAAAAGCCAAACGTATCTTTGCTTGGAAATTTTTTGCAGGAGAGTCTTTTGCTGATTGGCCGGGACCGGAAAACAGGAAAGAATTATATGAAACCTATAAAAGTGTTTTCAATGCGGTAATGGATAAGAAGGATGGGAGGTTATTGTTGTGATATTTAAGACCTCTTCCATGCTACGATTGTTCTTGTATCGTAGCATGGAAGAGGTTTTTCAGCCTGCCCATACGGGTTCGTCACGTGTTTGCGTTAGTAGGAAGGTTAGAGATTTTACTAACGGCTGGGGGGCTTCTTCTACCCCATATAAAATAATAAAATTTTCAATTAGCTATAATAATAAATTTCCTCCAAGCACAGGTTTCAACTTATTATCAATATAAAGATTTGGGGTCCAACCCTTTATCAACCTATCACCAAAAAAAGCATCTCCTGCTGAAATAGCCAAACCTAACCCATTTGACATACACCCGAACAAAAAACACAGTACCACACGAATAGTCTTTATGAAAGGATTATCAACTAATATTTTATTTGTTGCTTCTTCCAAATATTTATTAATCAGAGATTCATCATTAGATACACCCGATAACCAAGTTCTAAATCTATCTCCCTCTTCTAACAAAAGTAACAATTGTCTACTACTTATTACTTTTTTCACATATGCATCTCCTAAACTAGGATATTTACATATAATATGATTTTGAAATAAATTTATTTCTTCCTGACTCTTTTGTCGTCTTGATAAACAATCTGTTAACTGCAAATTGATTAACCTAGAAGACATATTATTTGTTTCCAATTCTCCATTAAATGTAGCAGCAACATAATTATCCCCCCTAGCTTCTCCTAATGATAAAAGAAAACTTGAATAATCAAACTCAGAATGTATTCCCATTTCTTCGTTAAGCTTATTTAGCTGTGGTATATCTAAATTCGATTGAATATTATATAAATCAAAAGGACAATATCCATCATTGACATCTTCTATCTCAAATATCAAATCATTTGTTTGAGAATACATAGGATACTGCTGTTTAAGATATTCAAGAAAGGATTTATTCAAATAATTTGCATTATGTAAATCTTCTTTCAAGATGTTCCCCAGTTCTTGTTTATAATAGTAAGAGCTTGTTACAAATGAAAAACGTTTGGCAAATCTTCTAGCAGCAACAAGATTATCATCAAATTCTTTATATGCTCTAAATAAAGATTCTTCTTTATCTACAGTTTTACTAGTTAGAATATCTAAACCAAATTGCTTTTGTGCATCTTTTGGAACCACAGTACTTCCAACATGATTTCGTAGTATATGTAGTCTTAAGCGTTTTTCATTAATAAGGTCTGCAAGAAACTCAGGACCAAAACATCTCAATAGATTTACTAGACCTTCTTTTAAAACAAAAACATTAACTTCACTATAAAACAACATTGTATCTATTAGAAGAGATACATTTAAAGGCTGTTGCCCTTTAGATACTATACAAATTTTCTCAAACATATTCAAATAAATTATTTATACACAATAAAACTTATCTCTAGCCAAATATCTAAAAAATGTTCAGAATATTTCTACTCCAGACGTTAATCTTAACTATGAATTTGGGGTACTCAACCACCAAGAACAAAGGTAAGGACAAAACCATACCAAATATTCATTACCTATTATATTAGAAAGCAGAGATTAATCTTTACTCAGTTCATATATTGACAAAGCATTTAAAGCATACCTTTTATCGTCCACTTCTGACGCAGCAACAAATAAACCAGAAACGTAGCCTTTTGTATTGACAAGAGGGCAACCACTTGCACCTTTTGCTATTTTCGTACTTTGTGTCAGTTGCATACAATTCGAATACTCGTTATCCAAAACACTGGCATTCACGTTTTTCAACACAGACATAGACGGATTAAAATACATTAATAAACTTATATCAATAGTATCCTCAAAAGATTTTCCCAAAAAATTACTTTGATTTGCCGACTTATAATGCGGAGCTATTAATATTTCACCAATATTGGACAATTTATCTTCAACCATAAAATATTCATACTCCCCTTCTTTTAAACATCCATACGCTATGTCATATAAAACAGGTGGACTCTGTTTACCCTTTGATAAATACTTATAACATATCGTTGAAAAAGGAACACTTCGGTAATTACTACTATCATCAATGAATACCGCTCTAAATTTACCCTTATCTAAGTATATTTGGCCTAACTGCCCCAGCGTATGACCTGCCGTTATAAAGAAACCTCCTTTCGATACAACAAAACCTGTTCCTAGAAATTGTATTTGATCTAACAGGGAACTATAATAAAGTATAGCAAATATTTTATTTCTCATACTAATGTAATTTTTTACAAACTTACACAAAAATTGGGGATTTATAAGCACATCTAATAAAAATAATCTTATCTTATTTATAGAGGAAATATAGAAAATAAAAATCTAACATAGCAAAACCGTTCCACCCTCACGGGCAAAGCGGTCCCAATTACTAATCTTAATAATACTATGGAAAATACGCTACCAAATCCTACAATATACCCCAATCCCGACATAGGGTGACAAACCATACCGCCCGATCCCATAACCAGTCGTAAGGCCTATTCCCCACCGACGAGTTTTCACTTTTTCTGTTATGTAAATTGTCTTCTGAAACACATCGATACTGTCGAGCGAAGGATTATATCCTGACACCCAAGCATGATAATCGTCCGTCAAGTATTCTTTCTGTGTGATCCTGATCGGAACAAAGATCGGCTCTCTCACTGTATCTCCCTCAAGAGTGATATAGATGGGAAACATCTCCGGTACAGTCTGAATTACTGTTTCGTAGACAGGATAAGGGATGCTATATCGAATCGTGTCATACAGGATCAACGTGTCATTTTTTCCAACAAGTTCACCTCCTGCCCTATTCGTGTGCCGACCAGCCAGGAAGCAAAGAAGGCAGAGAGC
>NZ_JAHPXO010000039.1:0-41766 GCF_019041495.1 Parabacteroides sp. MSK.9.14 | reverse complement strand
GTCTTACGCATTATGTCATGGCGAAAGGGGAGGAGAATGCCCGGTTAGTGACTGCAAAGGCTTATCTGAAGGCTTTGGAAATGGTGAACGAGCGTGAAACAAAAGCGTTTATTATCCGCCAACTTCAGATGTTGGGGAAAGACGAATGTATAGATGTACTGGCTTCTTATCTGAACGATGAGTCGTTGAGCGGTCCTGCCGCTCGTGCGCTGGCTTCTAATGGCAGTCAAAAAGCAGGTCAGGCATTGGTTGCTGCTTTGAAGAGTCGTACCGGTTCTTCTAAAACACAAAAGGATGTGATCCGTGCGATTACCGATGCCCGGGTGGATGGGGCTGAACCTGTTTTGTTGGTATTGCAGGGAGCGTCTGATCCGAATATGCAGAAAGAGGTATTGTATGCCTTGAGTTGTGTCGGAAGTTCTAATTCATTGCCAGTGTTAGCAAAAGCGGCCGAGAATGCCGGTTACACGATGGAAGTGACTGGTGCCAACGAAGCTTATATCGCTTTGTTGAAGCGATTGGTCCAGAGTGATCGTGATGCGGTGATGAAAGCTGCAAAGAAATTGCAGAAAGCAGCGGCTAAAGCCGGACAGGAGCAGACACGGGAAGCTGCCTTGCAAATACTTTTAGCAGCCGAGGAACCGGCTAAAGTATCTAAGATGGTTATTGCTGCCATGAAAGATCCGAGCAAGAACTACCGGAATGCGGCTTTGAGCTATGCTTCCGGTTTTGCAGATAAAGAGTTGTATATAGAACTTATGAAAATGGTTCCTAAAGCCAAACCGGAACTGAAAATAGACATCTTGAACTGGATCGGACGCGAGGCCAAGAAACCTGTCAAACATGACATTATCCAGAATCTGGAAATTCGTTTCGATCTTCCTGCCAAGCAGATCCTGTTGGAGCAGCTCGGTGATGTTAACTTTGACGTGAAGCAGGCTGCAACCTGGACATTGGTGAAGATAGGCGATAAGTCCTATATTCCTTCGTTGGCCGAATTGCTGAAGAGCAATGACAAGCAAGTCGTCCTGTTGGGACAGGATGCTTTGGCTGCCTTCCCTGGAGATATCGACGGGGCAGTGGCAAAGGCCGTCTCTTCTGCTGCTAATGCGGGAAAAATAGCTGGACTTGAGTTGTTGGCCATGCGCAAAGCTACTGCCAATATCAATACCGTACTTGATCAGATACAGATAGGCTCTCCAGAAGTGAAAGCCGCGGCTTATGTGGCTTTGAAGGATGTAGTGGGAGAACGTGATATAACCAATATGTGCGGTATGCTGGAAACGGCTGACGCATTGGCTGTTCCTCCCATGCAGCGGGCTGTTATTTCAGCATTGTCCTCTCTTCCGGTTGCCGACCGGGTCGAAACGGTGACACGTCGTATGTTGCAGGCCGGCAATAAAGATTATTTGTATTATCTGGTGTTGGCTTCTACCGGACAACCGGATGCGCTGGCGACAGTCGTGAAAGGTTTCCGTTCTAATACGGGTGTCAAAAGGGATGCAGCCTTCGAAGCCCTGTTGAACTGGAAGGGTATTGAAGTGGCGGACGAATTATATACGATCTGTAAGGAAAGCCCGTCGTCCAACTATTTTGATCCGGCTCTCACTACTTATGTGAAACTGGTTTCCAATCCGGCATTTACAGGTGAAAACCGTTTGTTAAGCTTGCGTAAGGCAATGGAAATTGCCAAAACGGATGCACAGAAGATCGCGATTTTACAACAGATTGAAAAAACCGGAACATTCTTGGGTATGCTGTATGCCGGTGAATTTCTGGATCAGAAACCTGTACAGCAGGCTGCCGCCAATGCAGTCATGAATATTGCTTTGGGTAATAAGGAGTATATGGGGGCAAATGTCCGTGCTTTGTTGAATAAGGTAATGGAGGTGCTTGACAATCCGGATGCCGGCTATCAAAAAGAAGCGATCAAGAAACATCTGGCCGAGATGCCGCAAGGCGAAGGATTCGTTTCTTTGTTTAACGGTAAGGATTTGACCGGCTGGAAAGGTTTGGTACAGAATCCGATTGCCCGTGCGAAGATGAAACCGGGACAGTTGGCCAAAGAGCAGGCGAAAGCCGATGAGGTCATGCGTAAAGGCTGGAGCGTGGAAGACGGTATGCTGATATTCAATGGCAAGGGTGACAATCTGTGCACGGAAAAACAATACGGTGATTTTGAAATGTATGTGGACTGGATGCTTGATCCGGCCGGTCCTGAAGCGGATGCCGGTATTTACTTGCGTGGTACGCCTCAGGTGCAGATATGGGATACTTCGCGTGTAAACGTAGGAGCGCAAGTCGGTTCCGGTGGATTATACAACAACCAGATGAACGAGAGCAAGCCGACGAAAGTGGCCGATAATAAGCTGGGTGAATGGAACAGCTTTTACATCAAGATGGTCGGTGACCGTGTGACAGTCGTACTGAACGGAGAGAAAGTGGTGGATGATGTGATTCTGGAAAACTATTGGGATCGCAAGCTCCCGATCTTCCCGGTCGAACAGATTGAATTGCAGGCTCATGGCAGCAAGGTTTATTACCGGAATATTTATGTAAAAGAACTCGAACGCAAGGAACCGTTCAAACTTTCAGCCGAAGAAGAGAAGGAAGGTTTTAAGGTTCTGTTTGACGGTACGAATATGCATGAATGGACAGGTAACACGGTTGATTATACCCTGGAAGACGGTTGCATTTCCATGATACCGAGCAAGAGCTATGGTGGAAACCTGTATACGAAAGACGAGTATGGCAACTTCGTGTACCGTTTCGAATTCCAGTTGACGCCGGGTGCTAATAACGGTGTCGGTATCCGTACCCCGATGGAAGGGGATGCCGCTTATGTTGGTATGGAAATCCAGATTCTGGATTGCGAACATCCGATTTATAAGGATATTACTCCTTTGCAGCATCACGGTTCCGTTTATGGAATTATCCCGGCTAAGGCGGAACATCATAGTGCGTTTAAACCTGCGGGTGAATGGAATTATGAAGAAATTGTAGCTAATGGGGATAACATCAAGGTAACGGTCAACGGGGTGGTAATCATGGAAGGCAATATCCGTGAAGCGACAAAGAACGGTACTGCCGATCATAAGGAACATCCGGGCCTGTTCAATAAGAAAGGACATATCGGTTTCTTAGGTCATGGCTCTCCTGTCAAGTTCCGTAATATTCGCATTAAAGAGTTGAAATAACGTTTTTTTATCTATAGTTAAATAGCAGCATAAGCAGAAATTAGCTTATGTTGCTATTTTTTATGATTAATGTATGTGGAAAATCCTTGAATATTAAGGGAAATAAAATTTGTTGGTTCGGTTTATTATAACGACTTTTGTATGAAGGATAATAAAGAAGTCGTATTCATGGATGTAGACCAGTATCAATTAATATTAGACAATGCTCAGGTTGGCTGGTGGAAAGCTGATTTTGAAGAAAGATGTTATATCTGTTCTGACTATTTGATTAGTCTCTTGGAGTTGGATGGTCCGAAAATATCCATAGTAGATTTCTTTTTGTTGATCCGTGGAGACTATCGGGATCGTATCGCTAACGAATTTGCTTTCTTTAAAGGTATTGGTATATACGAACAGATCTTCCCTATAAAGACTTGCTATGGTTATAGGTTCGTCCGTACAAAAATTTATAAACGTGAAAAGGCTTCCGATGGCAAGTTGACCGTATTGGGTATTTTACAGTTGATTCCTTTTAGTGAAATGGAGGAGAATAGACCTGTCGTGAATGGACAGGTTGATAGTGTTCTCAGGCATTTGGGGAGTTTGTCCCATGCCTTACATTCTTTTATCCAGACAAATGATTTGCATAAATCGATCCATTTGGCTCTTACGGAGGTTCTATTTTCGATCGATACGAAGGGGCGTGTATACATTATGGAATATGAGGATGAGAAGCAGATTGGCTGCACATATGAGGTGTGTAGTGAGGGAGTTGAGCCTGTCCGTCCGTTTTTGCAAAACATTCCGGTTGCTACGTTACCTTGGTCTACACATAAAATACGGAATTTATATCCTATCCTAATTAATAATCTGGATGAATTACCTCCTGAAGCGGTTGAGGAGAAGCGCTACCTGAAAGCGCGTCGAACCTGTTCTCTGATTTTAATTCCATTAATAATCAAAGGTGAGTCTTGGGGGTATATGGGAATCGATATAGTAGATAAGTATCGTATGTGGAGCTTGGAGGACTATCAATGGTTGTCGTCTATTTCCAATATCATTAGTATAATAACGAAGATGGCCCGTACCAATGAAGCTTTGGACCATAGTGAAAAGTTACTTCGGAATATTTATACCAACATACCGGTCGGAATAGAGTTGTATGATAAGAAGGGCTATCTGGTGGATTTGAATAATATGGATGTCGAGATATTCGGCCTTCCTTCCAAAGAGTCTGTTTTGGGGCTTAATATCTTTGAAAATCCTATGATTAATGATGAAATACGAGAAAAACTGATTAGTCGGGAGCCAGTCTCTTTTCACATGGATTATTCATTTAACACAATTGAGGACAAAGGGTTCTATCCGACAATGAAGAATGGTACGATCGATATTTTCACAAAAGTCTGCATGTTGTATGACATATATGGAGATCTGATTAATTATATGTTTATTAATCTTGATAATACAGATAAGGCGGTCGCATATAACCGTATCGAGGAGTTTGAACATTTCTTCAGTCTGGTCAGCCGTTTTGCAAAAGTTGGATATGCCAAATTTGATTTGTTGACTCGTGAAGGGTATGCTATCGACCAATGGTATCAGAATTTAGGAGAAAAAGAAGGTGTGCCGCTATTGGAAGTCATAGGTGTTTATAGCCAGATCCATCCTGAAGACCGGAAGGTTATGTTTAATTTCTTTGAACAGGTAAAAAAAGGACAGTGTGATAGTATTCGGCGGGAATTAAGGGTGAAGTATGGAGAAGGTTGGCATTGGACTCGTGTGAATGTAATGCGGAACACCCAGTCGACTAATCCGGACAGACTTGAAATGATCTGTGTGAATTATGATATAACCGAACTGAAGGAAACGCAGAAGCAGCGTGAGAAAGCCGAAGAACTCGACCGTTTGAAATCTGCATTCCTTGCCAATATGAGCCATGAGATCCGGACTCCGCTGAATGCCATTGTCGGTTTTTCCACGTTGTTGGTCGATACGGACGATCCGGAGGAAAAGAAGCAGTTTGTCGAGATTATCCAAAAAAACAATGAACTGTTGTTACAGTTGATCTCCGATGTGCTGGATCTGGCGAAGATAGAATCTGGTATAATCGAATTGAAACTTGTCGAGGTCGACTTGCGGGAGCTATGTAAAGAACTGGTCGTTTCGATTCGTATCAAAGTACCGGCTGAAGTCGCGCTCTGTGTGGTTCCGGACTTGCCTTCCTATATCATGCGTTGTGATAAGGTGAGGCTGACACAGATCATATCCAACTTTATTAATAATGCCATCAAACACACCAGCAAAGGAACGATCCTGCTTGGTTACGAGATACGCTGGGATGAGATTGAGTTTTCTGTGACGGATACCGGTGACGGTATGTCGCCGGAAGTGCAGCGACATGTATTCGACCGTTTCTATAAAGGAAACAGTTTCAAGCAGGGGACAGGTTTGGGGCTCTCGATCTGTAAGAGCATAATAGAACAGGTTGGCGGTAAAATCGGGGTAGAGTCCGAGATAGGGAAGGGGTCCCGTTTCTGGTTTACTTTACCCCGTTAGATTCATATCTTATTCTTTTTCACCATAGGACAAATCGCCGGCGTCTCCCAGTCCCGGAACGATATAAGAATGATCATCTAGTTCGTCATCGACAGCCGCGACCCATATAGTCGTGATGTCGTCCGGCATTTTACGCTGGAGATATTCGATTGCCTGCTTGCTGGCAATGATGGAAGCGACATGGATATGCGCCGGGTGGCCTTTGGTGCGCAATGCTTCGTAGGCCAGTTCCATAGAACTGCCGGTTGCCAGCATCGGATCCGTTATAATCAATGTCTTGTCTGTTAATCGGGGAGATGCGATGTATTCGATATGAATATCGAAGTTCAGACGGTCCTTGTATTTCCTGTAAGCGGAAACAAATGCATTTTCCGCATTATCCAGGTAACTGAGGAAACCCTGATGGTAGGGGAGGCCGGCACGCAGGATCGTACTGATGACGACTGAATCGTCGGGAGTGTTCATTGGTGCTATCCCGAGAGGAGATTGAATACCTTTTTTGCTGTAGGTGAAATCCTTACTGATCTCGTAAGCCATGATTTCACCGATCCGCTCGATGTTACGACGGAAGCGCATACTGTCTTTTTGTATATTGACGTCGCGCAGTTCTGCGACAAACCGGTTTAACACCGAGTTTGATTCTCCAAGATTAACTATTTTCATGATTGAATTGTCATTTTTCCGGCGCCGAAATTACTCATAATTTGGACAGGTCGCAAAAAAGAAGGCAACCTTTTTCAGATTGCCTCCCTTTGTCAGGTAAAAAGTCTTACTTCTTTTCTTCGGGTTTGTTAATTGCATCCAGCAAATATTTACCCGGTTTGAATTTTACAGTCGTTCTGGCTGGAATCATAACCGGTGTTCCTGTTTTGGGGTTACGAGCTAAACGCTCTGTCTGAGGACGTGGTATCAATGTTCCGAAACCGATCAATACGATCTCCTCGTTGTGGGACATAGCTTCTGTTACGATGTCTACATAAGCCTCCAATAGTTTCTTCGCTTTTTGTTTCTGTAATCCCGATCTCTGGGCCAAGGCCTCAATCAATTCTGCTTTGTTCATGAATGTTTTTATTTAATTAATGATATTCAAGGCAAATGTACGCTTTTCATTGATATGTTGTATCTCCTTTTGCATATAAAGAAATCAGCGTTCATTTCTTATTTAACAACACGTATATGCATTTGTTACGATTTGCGAAACAAAAAATGTTAAATAACCTTTGGTCGCTATATTTGAAAGGCTTTTTTATATACCTGCTGATTGATTTGATATTTATCGTTACTTTTGTCCTGCAAAATAAAACATACGCGAAATGAGAATAGAAGAGAATTACTCGCTGGAGAAACATAATACTTTTCACCTTCCGGTGAAGGCCCGTTGGTTTATGGAATATACGAATGAAGAAGAACTGGGGCGGATCTTCCGGGACGAATATTTTCAGGAATGTTTGTCGTTGCATATCGGAAGTGGCAGTAATCTGTTGTTTATAAATGATTTTAACGGGGTTATCTTGCATTCGCAGATAAAAGGTATCTCTGTTGCGAAAGAGACAGACGATTTGGTATTGCTTCGCATTGGAGCTGCCGAGAAGTGGGACGATGTAGTCGCTTATGCCGTCTCCAAAGGTTGGGGAGGGATAGAAAATCTGTCCGGCATTCCGGGCGAAGTCGGAGCAGCCGCTGTCCAGAATATCGGGGCATACGGTACGGAAATCAAGGATGTGGTCGAGACGGTGGAGACATATAACCAGCTTTCGTTCGAGAAACGTATGTTTACAAATGAAGAATGTCTTTATAGTTATCGGGATAGTTTCTTCAAGAATGAGCATAACGACCCGCACATTGTTACTTATGTAAATATACGTTTGAGCAAAAAGCCTCGGTTTTCTGTCAATTACGGCAATTTGAAAGAGGAACTGGCTAAATATCCAAAGATAACGTTGCAAGCTGTGCGGGATGCCGTGATCTCGATCCGTCATCAAAAATTGCCTGATCCCGATGAGTTGGGAAATGCCGGAAGTTTCTTTATGAACCCGGTTATTCCGGTTGTCCATTACGAAAAGTTGAAGAGGCAATATCCGGACATGCCGTCCTATCCGGCAGGAGAGGGGAAGGTGAAGGTCCCGGCAGGCTGGTTGATCGAGCAGTGCGGTTTTAAAGGCAAGTCGCATGGTGCGGTCGGCGTATATGAAAAGCAGGCATTGGTATTGGTCAATTTGGGTGAAGCCAAAGGACACGAGATCGCACTGGTTGCCGAAAGTATTCGTACGGCTGTTCATGACCGGTTCGGTATCGAGATTATGCCTGAGGTAAAATATGTAGGATAAATGGAAATAACGTTTTTAGGGACGGGGACTTCTACCGGAGTTCCCGAAATAGGTTGTCAGTGTGAGGTGTGTACCAGTTCGGATAAACGGGATTGGCGTCTGCGTACGTCCGTACTGGTGGAGACGGATGGTAAACGGATTTTGTTGGATTGTGGCCCGGATTTCCGTTGGCAGGTGATCCGCAACAAGACGTATCGTTTGGATGCGGTCCTGATTTCGCATGAACATTACGATCATGTCGGCGGATTGGACGACCTACGCCCTTTTTGCCGTGAAAAGGGAGTGGATGTATATGCGGAAGATAATGTGGCGGAAGCTATCGAGACACGTATCCCTTATGTGTTCCGTGCCCATAAATATCCCGGAGTTCCGAACCTGGAACTTCACCGGATCGGAAACGAGCCTTTTGTGGTTGCCGGAATCCCGGTTACGCCGGTCCGGGTGATGCACGGGAAACTGCCGATCTTCGGCTATCGTATCGGTAATATGGCTTACTTGACAGATGTAAAATATCTTCCGGAAGAAGAGTATGCCAAACTGGAAGGCCTGGATGTGCTGATTCTGACAGCTCTCCGCCGGGGAGCCCACCCTACGCATGAATCGCTGGAAGAAGCCCTTGCTAATATCGAAAGGATAAAACCGAAGGAAACCTATCTGATCCACATGAGTCATCGCATTGGTCTGCATGCGGAGGTAGAGAAGGAGTTGCCGCCTCATGTCCATCTGGCCTACGACGGATTACACGTTTCTACCGCCTTGTCTCATAGTCTTTTATTTCGTAAGTAATATGATCGTTCTTGTCCCACAGTTGTAAAACGCTTGTTTCTCAATAGTCTAACAAGCGTTTTACAAATGTCGAACAAGTGTCTGACATTTGGCGGAAGAAAAAGAAGCAGTTTGTTTTGTGTTAAGACTTGGGTTGTTTGGTCTTAAAAGTTGCTGGCAGAAAAATGAATTATGTCATTTCCTTCATCCGTAATACCCTGAATGCGAAATATTCCGGTATACAGATAAAGGAATGAAGGATTATTTTTCAATAACTTTTGTTGGAGGATGCGATCTCTCCGGCAATCAATTCATATCCTTTGTCGTTTGGATGGAGACCGTCACCGATAAACAGGCTTTCGTTTATTTTGCCGTCTTGCAGCAATAGGGCTGTTCCCGGATTGGCAAATTCGTAACCTTCCGTTTCCACCATCTCTTTAATATCGAAGTTGATGTTCCTTACCCATTGTTCCTGATTGCGGCGGGGAAGGATGCCGATCACTTTGACGGAGGCTTCCGGTTGCCGTTGACGGATGGCGGAAAGGAGGAAGCGGAGACCTTCGACGATCTCTTTGTCGTTGTTCAGGCCGCAATTGTTCGTGCCGATCATCAAGACGACTTTTCCGGCCTTATAGCCATCCAGTTCGCCATGGTATATACGCCAAAGCACGTTTTCGATACGGTCCCATCCGCAGCCCAAGTTCTGGAAACCGGCAGGACGCATGACTTTTTCCCAGGTCTCCCGTCCATTTTTGTTACGGTGTTCCGGTTCGCCACCCCAATAGTGGGTGATCGAATTGCCTAAGATTACAGCTTTAGGCGGATGGTTGCGTACCTGCTCCAGGAAAGCGCGGTGACGGGAGAGCCATTCGTACATATGCGGTTCCCGGCGTTGGGTGACGGGGATGGTTGTTGTCAGGGAGCCAAGGGGAATATGCAGGATTTCCCGTACCTTTCTTTCTACGACAACCGCCTGTTGCTTCATTCCGAAGTCGGACGGGTGCACATAGTCAACCCAACCATCGGACGGTATGTTCAGGTCTTCGCGGGACAAATAATATACATCTTTAATTCCTTCGGACTGAATCTGCTCGTATGCTTTACGGGAAGCACGGTTAACCTGGGTGACTTCGTTGTATTTTATTGAATCCATATACATATTGCTATAGCCTCCGTGTTCGATCAGCAAGATGGGAGCCGAATGTTTTTCCCGAAGTTGCTTGACGGCGGCGATGGCCAAAGCCGTAATATCTTCTTCCTTCTGATTGGGCAAGTTCGGCATGCAATCCAGTATGTACAGCCGGGCATCTGTTTCGCCGATGAATTGCAGCACTTCTTTCGCCAGTTTGCCATTGCCGGAAAAGCCGAGGTTTATGAGCGGGTAATCCAGCGAACGTTGGAGGATCGTTCCCCATGCCATTGCCGGGCGGGAGGCGCAGGCCCCTTGTGCGATCGAAGTTCCGTACAGGATAATCGGCTTTTCGAGAGAAACCGGGATGAATTCCAGTTTCGCATCTTCGGGTATACCGATCTCCAGCCATTTCACTCCGTTGTATAAAGGCAGATAAAGCCGGTATTCGAAACCTTGTTTGTGGTAGCGGTCTTTGCCTATATTATTATATGTATAGGTGATCGTGTCCTTGAAAGAATAGTTGCCGAAACAAAAATGCCATTCCCCGTCGCTGTTAATGCTGTAAAGGTCGACTCCCGACACTCCGGTCGAAGGCATATGAGGCATATTCAGGCTACCGGTAACGGTGTAGCGCACTTTGATCTGCGGGGCATTACTGTAGAAATGAATGGCGAGTCCTGCCGAATGCCGCGACAGGTTCCATACCGGTTCGCTCACCACGCCTTTTGCACGTTCGGGCAGGCGTGTGTAAGAATTTCCGATCTCTTTTGTGAATCCTTGATTTTGGATAACCGGAAAACCGGCTTCCATCGGGTTGTGCCATTTCCATTGGGCGGCAGCCGGAAGGAAAAGCAGGCAACAAAACAATAAACAAATAAGCTTTTTCATGGGTATTATCTCCTTAATAACCGTATTATGATACAATATCTACAAAGATAAGACAATTTTGCAAAAGCATTTCCTGATTAATCCTGTATATTTGTCGCCAGTTAATTAAATTTGAAAACCATGAAATTAAAAGCTCTTATTGTGTTCTTCTTGATGGGGAGCATGTCACTGACGGCACAGAAAAGCTATCAGTTGCAATCGCCGGACAAAAAACTGCAAGCAGTCGTTACGGTAGGTGACGATATTCGTTTCTCATTTACACACGACGGGACTGAAGTTCTTGCCGCATCTCCCATCTCCATGACGTTGCAAAACGGAGTTGTCTTAGGGGCCGGCCCCAAAGTCTCGAAAGTGCTGAAAGCCGCAGTCGATAAAGTGATCCCTTCTCCTTTCTATAAAAAGACGGAAGTACAGGATATCTATAATGAAATGACACTCTCGTTCCGGGGTAACTACGGCCTTGTTTTCCGTATGTATAATGACGGTCTGGCCTATCGTTTCACGACGAAGATGAAGAATGATATCGTCGTCGTGGATGAAGAAGCCGATTATACTTTCTCTTCCGACCATATGGCTTTTGCGCCTTACGTGAACAGTAAAAAGGCTACATTTGAGGAACAGTTCATGAATTCTTTCGAGCAGCCGTATGTACATGAACCGATCACGAAGCTGAACAGCAAGCGCCTGATGATCCTTCCGCTCCTGGTGGAACTGGACGGTGGCAAGAAACTCTGTATCACCGAGGCTGACCTGGAAGATTATCCCGGAATGTTCCTGAATAACTCGACCGACAAGCCGGTGTTGAAGCCGATATTCGCCTCTTATCCGAAAGTGAAAAAGCAAGGCGGTCACAATAATTTGCAGATGTTAGTGGAAGAACGCGAAGATTACATAGCCAAGACAAGCGGCACGCGTGCTTTCCCGTGGCGTGTGTTTATCGTCTCTGAGAATGACAAGCAGCTGGCCGATTGCGATATGGTGTATCGTCTGGCTTCTCCCTGCCGTTTGCAGGATGTTTCCTGGGTGAAACCGGGTAAGGTGGCATGGGATTGGTGGAATGACTGGAACATTTACGATGTGGATTTCCGTGCCGGTATCAACACTGAAACCTATAAATATTATATCGACTTCGCTGCCGAACATGGCATCGAATATGTGATTCTCGATGAAGGCTGGTCTGTCAATATGGCTGCGGACCTGATGCAGGTTATTCCAGAAATCGATATTCCGGAACTGGTGAATTATGGCAAATCCAAGAATGTCGGAATCATCCTCTGGGCGGGCTACCATGCATTCGACCGGGATATGGAAAAGGTGGTGAAGCATTATTCCAATATGGGTGTGAAAGGATTCAAGGTAGACTTTATGGATCGCGACGACCAGGAGATCGTCGACTTCCTCTACAGAGGAGCCGAAACTTGTGCGAAATATAAGATGATGGTCGATTATCATGGTATCTGTAAACCGACAGGTTTGCAACGTACTTATCCGAACGTGATCAACTATGAAGGCGTTCATGGTTTGGAAAATATGAAATGGGTAGCCAGTACCTACGATATGCCGCTTTACGACGTGACGATTCCTTTTGTCCGTATGGTTGCCGGTCCGATGGATTATACACAGGGCGCCATGCGCAATGCGATCCGTAAAAATTATGCTCCGATCTATACCGAACCGATGAGTCAGGGAACGCGTTGCCATCAGTTGGCTACTTATGTGATTTTCGAATCTCCGCTGAACATGTTGTGTGATAATCCTTCCAACTATAACCGGGAACCCGAATGTACGGAATTTATCGCCAATATCCCGACCGTATGGGAAAAGACGGTTGCTCTGGATGGTAAAGTGGGTGAATTTGTTGCTATTGCCCGCCTTCACGGTAATGATTGGTATGTGGGCGCTTTGACGAATTGGGATGCCCGTGAGGTGGAACTTGACCTGTCTTTCTTGGGTGATGGTAATTATAAACTGGAATTGTTCAAAGATGGCATCAATGCCGATCGTGCCGCCTGTGATTATAAAAAGGAAGTCATACCAGTTCCTGCCGATCGCAAGGTAAAGGTGAAGATGGCTCCTGGCGGTGGTTGGGCTGCCAAGATTTATAAATAAAACGTATTTCCCGTGTAGTTGTAAAACACACGGTTTCCGAATGTCTGCCGGGATAACGCGTATTTGTCTATACCCGTACAATGACAAATCCCGATCTGTTCCGGCAGATTGTTTTTCAGGTAGTCCGCTATGATACTGAATTTCTCGTCCTGGGCATTGTGGATATGAAAACCTCCGGCCAGGAGTTTGAATGTATATCCTGGAAAACAGTTGCCGATAGTCCGGAGAATATTGGTGATTCCCCGGTGGGAACAGGCACTCAATACGGAATATGTGTTTTCTGCTATCAATGCGACCGCCAGTTCGTCATTGAAAATATCGGGAACAACTCCTTCGGGCGTTTGGGTGAAGAATCGTTCGAAGTGAGTATCTTCAGGATTTATAACCGGAAGGTCCGGGAATAGGAACAATCCGGGAATAAGTTCCGTCTGCCCGGTGATAAAACGGAATCGGGATAAATCCAACAGGTTGGAGTCAATGACTCCGTTCTCCCGTTTATCTTTAAACTTTCGATAAAGGGCTTCCTGTTTACAGATAACCGAAGCTTTTTTATTGACGGAAAGGAAATGCCGCAATCCTCCTGTATGATCGCTATGTCCATGTGACAGGATAAGGAAATTCACTTCCGCAATCTCGATATCCGAAAGTGTCGCATTGTGGATAAACAGATCCGATTGTCCCGTATCGAATAATATTTTATACCCGTTGTTTTCAATAAGCAATGAAAGCCCGTGTTCCGCTTGTAAGTTCCGCCCGTAGACGGCATTCTCCACGAGCGTCGTGATTTTGTAATGCATAATCTTATTCTTTTAATACCCGATTACGGGACAAAAATAAAAAATC
Source organism: Parabacteroides sp. MSK.9.14 (assembly GCF_019041495.1). Taxonomy (NCBI): domain Bacteria; kingdom Pseudomonadati; phylum Bacteroidota; class Bacteroidia; order Bacteroidales; family Tannerellaceae; genus Parabacteroides; species Parabacteroides sp. MSK.9.14. The sequence continues at coordinate 27,967 of NZ_JAHPXO010000039.1, read as the reverse complement.
CCCTTAACAAAAACTTGCTAAGAGGGTTTTTTTGAGGTTCCTGGCGGATTCGAACCGCCGTACATGGTTTTGCAGACCACTGACTAAGCCACTCATCCAAGGAACCGAAATAAAGTCGTGAAAAATAATTTTCAATTATAAGAGGTTCCTGGCGGATTCGAACCGCCGTACACGGTTTTGCAGACCGCTGACTAAGCCACTCATCCAAGGAACCAATATGTTTTTGTAAACATTCCGGTTTTGCGAGTGCAAAGAAAGATAATATATTTGGAATATGCAAATCTTTTTCTCTCTTTTTGTTTTCGGGGAGGTTTGGAGAAGTAAGGAAAAAGAGGTTACTTTGTCATCTATTAGCATAAACAATAAGATAATGACATATATTGAAACTGAAATCCCCGGTGTGTGGATCATTGAACCGAAAGTGTTTAAAGATGCACGCGGTTACTTTATGGAGGCTTGGAAGAAGGCGGAGTTTGAAGAACATATCGGCAAAGTGGAATTTGTGCAGGATAACGAGTCTTGTTCATCAAAAGGCGTGTTGAGAGGATTGCATTACCAGTTGGCTCCTTACTCGCAGTCCAAGTTGGTACGCGTGATAAAAGGATGTGTTTTGGATGTGGCCGTCGATTTGCGTAAAGGTTCTCCGACATTCGGGAAATATGTAGCAGTCGAGTTGTCCGATGAGAATAAACGTCAATTTTTTATCCCACAGGGATTCGCCCACGGTTTTCATGTCATGAGCGAGGAAGCGGTTTTTACTTATAAAGTCGATAACCCTTATGCACCTACACATGAGCGCGGATTGCGTTTTGACGATCCGACGGTCGGGGTGGACTGGAAGATCACGGAACCGGCTATCCTCAATTTGTCGGATAAAGATAGGAATGCTGCTTTACTGCAAGACGCTGAGATAAATTTTGAGTTTTGAATTATGAATTAAAAATATAGATATGAAAACTTACTTGATTACCGGAGCGGCTGGTTTTATAGGCGCTAATTTCATTAAATACATGTTGGCGAAGTATCCCGAAATAAAGATTGTGGTTTTGGATCTGCTGACCTACGCCGGTAATCTCGGAACGATTGCCGAAGACATCGACGGGGAGCGTTGCGAGTTTGTGAAAGGTAATATCTGCGATCGTGCGTTGACGGACGAGCTCTTTGCCAAATACCAGTTCGATTATGTCGTTAATTTTGCGGCGGAAAGCCATGTGGACCGCAGTATCGAGAATCCGCAGCTTTTTCTGGTCACGAATATATTAGGTACTCAAAATCTGCTCGATTCTGCTCGTAAAGCGTGGGTGACGGGCAAAGCGGCTACCGGTTATCCTGAATGGCGTGAGGGTGTCCGTTTCCACCAAGTGTCTACCGATGAGGTGTATGGTAGCCTGGGGGCCGAAGGCTATTTCCATGAAACGACTCCATTGGACCCACGTAGTCCGTACAGTGTATCCAAGACGAGTGCCGACCTGTTTGTACAAGCTTACTCCGAAACTTATAAGATGCCGGTCAGCATCACCCGTTGTTCCAACAATTATGGTCCGTACCATTTCCCGGAAAAGCTGATACCTCTGATTATTAAAAACATTCTCGAAGGTAAATCGCTTCCTGTTTATGGTGACGGGACAAATGTACGCGACTGGCTGTACGTGGAAGACCACTGCAAGGCTATCGACTTGGTGATCCATAAGGGACGGGCAGGGGAGGTCTATAACGTAGGAGGCCATAACGAGAAGCAGAATATCGAGATCGTGAAGTTGACAATCAGTACCATTCGCCGATTGATGACGGAACAACCCGAATACCGCCGGATTCTGAAGAAAAAAGAGATCGGTGCGGACGGGCAGATTTCCATCGACTGGATCAACGACAGCCTGATTACTTTTGTAAAAGACCGTTTGGGCCATGACCAGCGTTATGCTATTGATCCGACAAAGATTACAAACGAATTGGGCTGGACACCTGAAACTTCTTTCGAAACCGGAATTGTCAAGACGATCCGTTGGTATCTGGACAACCAGAAGTGGGTGGAAGACATCACGGGAGGAGATTATATGAAATATTACGAGCGGATGTATGGGAACCGTTAAGGTTCCCATACATCCGCAGCCTTTACCAAAGCTAAGTCTTTTCCTAATTCCGGCGCAGCTTCCTCGATCTGTTTGCGTACTGCGTCGCGGATATCTTTCCGGATATTCTTGCGTGTGCTGTCCAATTCCGCTTGCTTGGCCGGCTTGAATATATCCTTGTATTTACATTTCGTGATCTTATATTTGAAATTATCCAGGTTGCCGGTGATGTCGATTCCTAATTTGAAAGGAACGGGCGATTTGAGTACCGATAGATGGTAATTGAATGTCATGTCCAAATTATGCGTTCCGCCGACAGCCACTTTGTAACGGTCCATTTCCACCAAGAATGGGAAGACTTCGATCTTATTGTCTTTGATGGCAAGGTCTACTGAAATACTGTCTATCATATTCCGTTTCTTGTTTTTGAACATCAGTGTCTTGGATATTTCGGTAAATGTTTCTCCATCGAGCAGTACCATATTGTTCCCGTGTAGATAGCAAGACGAGTTAATGGACGGCATAATGAGAGACATGGTCGAATCCATCTTGCAAGTAGCCGTGACCTGACAATCCAAAACACCTTCGAACGAACGGAGCATCGGGACTAATGTGTCGATGGAAGGGAAGAGGGCGATCAACTTCTCCACCTTCACATCTTCCATATCGAGGTCTAAACCGGCGGTTGCCTCCTGTCCGTTCTTAGCCCGGTAGACCATTGTCAGGTTCCCATTCCCCATATTGGATTGTATATTGAGCTTGCTCAAGTTGATACTCTGATCGCGCAGGACAATCTCGCCGACCACGTTCTCTAATTCCAGATCCTTGAAATCGATACGTTTTGCATTCGTATGGAGAGCCATGTCGAGAAAGGCTGGAAGAACAAATAATTGGCTGGTCGTGTCGGTTTCTGTTTGTGCGATACTATCTTGCAGCGATTCGGTATTGAGTTGTGCGATATTTTCATCACTGAGCATTAGCAGGTCCGTGTTTTCCCCATATTGCATACCGTTGTTGGCTGCCTGCATCAACTGATTGCAATCGATATAATCCGAATTTAGATTGAAATTTCCTTTCAACTTTCCTCCGCGGAGCATCGCTTTCCGGATCTGGCTGATCTCGCCGTTAAGGGTGAAATTGCTTTTGCCGAGATGCAGGCGGGCATCTGTCAGTGTGATGTCGTTTGTGTTGAACCTCATCGTCGTCGGCTCCATCCATATCGGGAGTGGGAACATGCGGCTGAAACCGCGCATTTGTTTGAAAGAGATGCTGCCCCGTGCTTCCCATTTGCGCAGGAATTGACCTTCTGTTTTGCTACTGTCGCCGACGGCAGTTTTCCCGGCCATCTTCTTTCTCTTTTCTGTCAGATGTACACGTTGTTCGTCGGTCAGTGTGCGGCGTTGCCGGTTTGCCATCTGTAGGCGTTGTGCATCACGATAGGGAAGGGCCTCGATCGTAAACGAGCTTCCCGTTAGGGAGAGTCCTGTCCGTAAAGGCATACTGATGTATTTCAGCGTGTCGATCGAAATGACAGCGGCTGCAGTCGGGGTTAGTTTGTCGGAAGTGGACGGTTTGATACCACCTTTCAGTTCGGAACGTCCGGCCACGATCCAGACGGAATCGGCCGTTCGGGTTCTCAGATGGTTGAAGGCCAATTGCCCGGTCATCGGTATGACGGCTGTTGTATCAATAACAGGCGATGTTTGAGCAAGCATTTCCAATTTACTTATGTTCGTGCTGATTTCATCTTTATATTTGATATTCAGGCTATCTATTCCCATCGTCATCCGCATCAGGTTTTGTGATTCGATGTAAAGACTTTTCTGGTGTGTCGTGTCGATTGTCAGATAGGCATCGGAAATGAAAATATCCATGCCGAGTGACTGGCTGAACGCTTTTAGCTTGTCAATATTGAGTTTTCCTGAACTGTGTATCTTCCCGAACCGGCTTTCGACAAGGTCATTCACGGTAAAAGTGGTCGATAGGTCTGCATCCATTACACCTTCCACTAACAGCGTGTCCGGATTAAGGAATTCCTGTCCCAACCGGGTGAAGTCCACTTTACCTTTCATTCCGGCCCGGACGGCCGGATTTTTGAACAGGTTGGTTACTTTGGCCTGCATATCCAATGAAGTGTTGAGCCCTTTCATCGTGAGTTGTTCGAGCGAGACGAAAGAAGAATCCGGAAAAGGTCCGTTCAGATGGATATCTAGGTCCATTTCCAGTGTGTCGATACCTTGTTTGATGTCCTTTATATGATAGGAGCCGTTTTCTATTTTGCAACACAGGTTCGCATTTGGTACGATACTGTCCCCTAAGAAACCGTGAATGCTTCCTTCCATAAGGATTGAACCTTCCGCTTGTATCTTATCGCGATTCTGGAAATAGGCATCGGGAATGAATTTCAGCAGATCGTTCATATCCGAGATTTTCAATCCCATATCCATATCGATACGGGTGTGTCGGTTTTCCGGAAAGTGGCGTATAGTGCCATCGGCGGTGAAAGGCAGATTGTTCACCTTCAATTCCGCATCTTTCAAGGTAATCGAGTTGTAGTGTTCGGCGAGCACTAACCTGCTTTTGAGACGAAGTGACAAGTCGTTTTTCAATGTATAAGTTGGGTTACTGAATAAAAGGGATGAACAGCCCATTTCCAAATCGAGTGTATTGGCTCCTCCAGCCAATGAACCGTCAAGGCGTACGAAGAAGCCCTGCATTTCGGTAAAAAGGTCAGCTTGGCGGTCGTCATACGTGAAATGTCCTCCGTAGATGCGTACCTTTTGCAGGTCGATAGGCGGCAGGGGCTTTTTGCCTGCATCGGTCTCTGTCGAATCCGTCTCACTTTCGTAAATATCCCAGTTCGCACGTCCGTTTTTATTGACGAATCCATAGAAACGCGGGTTCTCGATGGAAAAGTCTTTGATGGTGATCTTACTACCAAAAAGGTAATCGAGTGGTTGCAAAGACAGGGTTGCCCGGTTGAAAGCAAGCAGCGAATCGGAAGGAATTGCCAGTTCTTCTTCATGGGCGGTCGAATCTTCGGCTGCGTGCGAGATCAGGTGGCCGTTCGTCAGCTTCACGCCTAAATAAGGATAGGTTTCGAAATAGGTCAGTTCCACCCGTTCGCAATCCAAATGTGCATCGATGAACTTATTTGCCTGCTCGATAACCAGTGGCGTCAGTTTCTCTGGCGGCAATACTCCCCAGTTCAGAATGCTGAACCCGATAGCCGGGAGTATGAATATCAGGGTTATAGTCGCCAGAACGATGATCGTCAGTATTTTCTTTTTCCTTTTCATATTTATCTTATGTATGCTTCTGTCAAGAATTATAATATACAAAAGTATGAAAAAGCCGGAGATGACGAAGGTGATCTGTTGCCTTTTTTGAATAATCCGTTTAGTACTCATTCCGTTTTGCCATTTGAAGATTGGGTCGTGGTTTAAAAAAAGATAGACAAAGTAAGATTAGGATCGCATGGCGAGCCCCCTTATTGTCAAAAACGATCTGAAATTGCAAAATCTGAGTTAAAATAAACGGTTTGCAGAGGTCTGTTTTCTGTTTAAAAGGTGGTTAGGAAAAGACTGTTCCCGTGAGGTGCGCAGTTTTTTCCCGCGAAGACGGTCTTCGTTGCCATGACGACCGTCTTTGTATAAGGGGAAGTCGGCATCCTGGGGCGATGAAGTCCGTTTTTACGGCGATGAAGACGGTCGTCACGGAAACGGGGTGCCGGAATCCTTGAAAATACCCTCGGATTTCTTTCCATATTCCTTGACTCTCCCTTTTGTTTCCCCGGATATCCGATTCTCCGGGAGTTTAGCTTTGTCGGAATGTCGGGAATTTCGGTAAAAAGATTGACAAACAGCCGGCTTTTTTTATTTTCCAAGTGGACGGTTTTCATATATGCCACGAAAAGTGCTGTTTTGGTGTGTAAAGGTCAATCTGAAAGCGTTCAGCTTTTCGATTGAAATAGAAAAACAGGGGATATTGTAAAATTTATCCTTGTGAAATAATAATTGACTTTATTTGAGTTCGTGCCTAAACAATGCAGATGTGCATTTTGGACAAATATCGTTTTGCTATATGTATTACGGTAAAGCTGTATATTTGTTGTGTTAAAAAATATTACCCGCAATACTATTCTAAAAACATGGGATAGAAATCCGATTTTGATGGGGTAGTAGTGATATTTTGATTATCTTTGCAATTGTCATGAAACATTTGCCTGATTGAGTAGTATGGAGCCCTAAACTAATAAAAAATATAAATGAACATGTCGTAGATGACCTTAATAGCAGATTGTCTTCTAAATCAGAGTTTCTCCGAAGTTAAGTATGGCAAGATTGACAGTTATGACACGTTAATGAGTTTGGTAAAGTAAAAAGTAATATATTTATGGATTTTCGTCTGAAAGTATTTCACAGCGTAGCCACGAATTTGAGCTTTACGAAGGCTTCAAAAGAGTTGTTTATCAGTCAGCCAGCCATCAGCAAGCATATTCATGAATTGGAGGTGCAATATAAAACACCGTTGTTCGATCGGGTGGGAAGCCATATCGGACTGACCCATGCGGGTGAATTGTTGTTGTCGCATACGAAACAGCTGTTGGCTGCATACCGGCAGATGGATTTCGAGATGAACCTGTTGACGGATAATTTTGCCGGGGAACTGCGGTTGGGGGCAAGTACGACGATTTCCCAATATGTGCTGCCGCCTGTCCTTGCCTCTTTTATCAAGAAGTTCCCGGAGATAAAAGTCTCTTTGCTGAACGGGAATAGCCGCGATATCGAACAGGTCTTGCGGGAGGGAAAGATCACCCTCGGCCTGGTCGAAGGAACGGCGCACCAGAGCACGCTTCACTATACCCCTTTTATGAGAGACGAACTGGTCGTCGTGGCGCATACGGGCAGTTCATTGGCGGCCTATGACGAGATTTCGCTCAAACAGCTCCGTACGCTGCCTCTTGTCCTGCGCGAAAACGGTTCGGGAACGCTGGATGTGGTGGAAGCTGCCCTGGCGGAACATCAGGTGAAACTTTCGCAACTGAATGTGGTGTTGCAGATGGGGAGTACGGAAAGTATTAAGTTGTTTTTGGAGAACTCCGAGGTGTTGGGAATTGTTTCTATCCGTGCCGTGACCCGCGAATTGATGTCCGGCAGGCTGAAGGTGATCGAAGTGGAGGGGTTCCGCGCCGAACGGATGTTTGCCTTTGCCGAGCCGCAGGGACAGAACGGGGGAGTGGAAGAGAGCTTCATCCGATATGCCTGCCAAAACTGGCGATAACCTGATGTTATACTCTATAAAAATATATTAGGAAAGGATAGAGGAAAAAAGCCTTACTTTTGCCACGTTTTTAAAAAATAATGGATTTTAAACTTGATTGAATATGTTTAGCGAAAAAAGGAGTAACGTACTTCATGGCATTCTGTTGATCGCCCTTTTCTCTTGTTCTGCTTTTTACATAGCAGAGTTTCCCTTTGTCAAAAATCTATCCTTTAGTCCTCTGATCGTCGGTATTCTGTTGGGAATGGTATATGCGAACAGTTTGCGCAATCATCTGCCTGAGACATGGGTGCCCGGTATTTTGTTTTGTACGAAGCAGGTACTGCGTGCCGGTATTGTGTTGTATGGTTTCAGGCTGACATTTCAGAGCGTGGTCGAGATCGGGCTTCCGGCCATCCTGATCGATGCGATTATAGTGGCGGTTACCATATTCATAGGTTTATTTGTCGGGCGTTTGCTGAAAATGGATAAAGATCTCGCTTTGCTGACATCCACCGGTAGCGCGATCTGTGGGGCTGCTGCCGTATTGGGAGCCGAGCCGGTCGTGAAAAGCGAGCCGCATAAAACAGCGGTGGCCGTTTCGACAGTCGTTATTTTCGGCACTTTGTCGATGTTTATCTATCCGGCCATGTACCGTGCAGGCATATTGGACCTGACATCTGAACAAATGGGGCTTTATACCGGATCGACCTTGCACGAGGTGGCGCATGTCGTAGGTGCAAGTAATGTTATGGGAAAGGAAATTTCGGATACGGCTATTATTGTGAAAATGATTCGCGTTATGATGCTGGCTCCCGTCTTGGTGATGATGAGTTTTGCTTTGGCGCGTACCGCCGTGAAAGCCGTATCTGATAGCGTAAAGGAAACAGCAGCCGTTACAGCAAAACGGGGTAAGATCACAATCCCGTGGTTTGCTTTCGGTTTCCTGGCTGCGATTGGTTTTAATTCTTTTGATCTGTTGCCTCATGCAGTTGTGGACGGGATCAATAATATAGATACATTTATGTTGACGATGGCCATGACGGCATTGGGTACGGAAACTAGTATCGAGAAGTTTAAGAAAGCCGGAGCGAAACCTTTCATCTTGGCGGCAGTATTGTATATCTGGTTGTTAGGTGGTGGCTATTTGTTGGCGAAGTATTTGGTTTAACATAAATTGCTTGATGCTGTGGTGAGGGAGTGTCTTAATAAATTATTACCTTTGTGCCCAAAACAAGAAAAATAGAGAAAAGTGGTTTCAAAGGTAACAAAAGGTATTATAATTTCGTTCTGGCTGCTGTTTGCGATAGCGGTAGGTGCTGTAGTTTTATTGTTTTCAGCAATAGCCAAAGGCTCGATAGGCTATATGCCACCGGTCGAACAGCTTGAAAACCCGATTGATAAATATGCTTCACAGGTCGTGTCTGCTGATGGGAAAACACTCGGTATCTATGCGCATAGCCAGGATAACCGTATCATGGTCAATTATAACGATCTATCTCCCGATTTGGTGAAGGCGTTGATCGCAACGGAAGATGTCCGTTTTGCCGAACATAGCGGTATCGATGCGCAGGGACTGTTTCGTGCAGTTGTTAAGAGAGGCATTTTGATGCAGAAAAGTGGTGGTGGTGGTAGTACCATTACGCAACAATTGGCAAAGCAATTGTTTTCTCCAAGTGTTGACAATGTGATGGAACGTTTGTTCCAGAAACCGATCGAGTGGGTGATTGCCGTCCAGCTTGAACGTTATTATACGAAGGAAGAGATCATTAATATGTACCTGAATAAGTTTGACTTTCTTTATAATGCCGTGGGAATCCAGTCTGCTGCCCGTGTTTATTTCGGAAAGACGCCCAAGACGTTGAAGATCGAGGAAGCGGCGACACTTGTCGGAATGTGTAAGAATCCCTCTTATTTTAATCCCAGGCGCCATAACGAGCGGACACGCGGACGACGTAATACGGTTTTGGAACAAATGCAGAAAGCCGGCTATATAACGCAGGCGGAATGTGACTCGCTGAAGGCTTTGCCGCTCACACTTCATTTTAGCCGTATGGATCATAAGGAAGGGTTGGCTCCTTATTTCCGCGAATATCTGCGCTTATTTTTGACGGCGAAGAAACCTGAGCGTAAAAACTATCGGGGATGGCAGATGCAGCAGTTCAAGGAAGACTCGGTTGCCTGGGAAACGAATCCTGCATACGGTTGGTGTAACAAGAACAAAAAGGCTGATGGAGAATTCTATAATTTGTATACGGATGGTTTAAAAATATATACGACCATTGATTCCCGTATGCAGAAATATGCTGAGGATGCCGTCCGTGAGCATATCGGAGGTTATCTTCAACCTGCATTTTTTAAAGAGAAGAGAGGAAAAAGTTATGCTCCGTTCTCCCGTGATTTACGTCAAGGCGAGGTTGATACGATCTTTATGCATGCTATGCACCAGACAGATCGGTACCGTGCCATGAAGAAGGCGGGAGCGAGTGAGAAAGAGATAAAGGCTGCCTTTAACGAACCGGTCGAGATGCGTGTGTTCAGTTGGGGAGGTGCTATAGACACGACGATGTCTCCGTTGGATTCGATCCGCTATCATAAGAGTTTCCTGCGTACCGGCTTCATGTCGATGGATCCGCGCACCGGTCATGTGAAAGCCTATGTGGGTGGTATCGATTATAATGATTTCCAGTATGATATGGTGAATGGAGGCCGTCGTCAGATCGGTTCCACTATTAAACCTTACCTCTATTCCCTTGCAATGATTGAAGGTATCAGTCCGTGTGACGAGATGTTGCACGTGCAACAACGCCTGACCGATGAGAACGGACGGCTTTGGGAACCCCGTAACTCGAATAAGAAACGGATCGGTGAGATGGTTTCTGTACAGTGGGGATTGCAGAATTCCGACAACTGGGTGACGGCTTGGTTGATGAGCCAATTGTCTCCCTATACGTTTGTTCGTCTGCTGCATTCGTTCGGATTAAAGAACGAAATGGATCCAGTAGTTTCGATTTGTTTGGGGACTCCAGATGTCTCGGTTGGTGAGATGGTAAGCGGTTATACGACTTTTGCCAACAAAGGCATACGAGTCGAACCTTTGTATGTGACCCGAATAGAGGATCCTTACGGCAATACGATTGCGAATTTCAATTCGCAGATGAGTGAAGTATTGACGGAAGATGCTTCTTATAAGATGCTCCACATGTTGAAAAATGTGATAGACGGTGGTACTGGTGGTCGTATTCGTGCCCGTTATGGCATCAAAGCGCCGATGGGAGGAAAGACCGGTACGACGCAGAATAACTCCGACGGTTGGTTTATGGGTTTTACGCCGAGCTTGGTATCCGGTGTCTGGGTCGGCGGTGAAGATCGTTCTATCCATTTCGACCGGATGTCGGAAGGACAGGGAGCTAGTATGGCTCTGCCAATCTATGGACTTTACATGCAGAAAGTTTATGCCGACAAAACGTTGGGCTATTCGCAGGAAGAGGATTTCGACATTCCCGAACAGTATCAGAATCCTTGTAAAATGGCCACCGAAGAGGAACGAAAACAGGCACCGGCAGATGTGGGTGGCATTGATAAGATGTTTGAATAAGAAACAGGCTTGCTTTTAAGTGCAATAAAAAATGCGTGGTTATGGAATTTTCATTTTATGGCCATGCATTTTTTTATTATATCCGTGTGTTTCTTTTTCATGACGGTGGAACCATAATCGGAATTTATTTGTTAGATTTGTATGTGTTAACTTTTCATGATATGGGATATGGAACGGGGAAAAGATAAAACATGGTAGACCGTCCGGTTGAAAGACTTTAACCGGGTAGTATCCCATTATATTAAAATAATCTAATGAGACGAAAGATATGAATTTCAGAAATAAATATGTGCTGGCTATCGACCAGGGCACGACCTCTTCGAGAGCCATCCTTTTCAGCCATCAGGGCAATATCATCACACTAGCGCAGAAAACATTCCAGCAGTATTTCCCTAAGCCTGGCTGGGTGGAACATGACCCGAACGAGATTTGGTACACACAATCGTCTGCCATCAAGGAGGCTATGGCTAAAGCGGATGTGACGGATATGCATATTGCCTGTATCGGTATTGCCAACCAGCGTGAAACGACGATAATATGGGACCGGGAGACCGGCTTCCCTGTCTATAACGCCATTGTTTGGCAGGACAGACGTACGGCAGACTATTGCGAAGAATTGAAAACAAAGGGGTATGCCTCTCTGATCCAGCAGAAGACCGGATTGGTGATCGATGCTTATTTTTCTGCTACGAAGATACGTTGGATTCTTGATCATGTGAAGGGTGTCCGGGAACGTGCCGAGCGTGGGGAGCTTTGTTTCGGTACGGTCGATTCCTGGTTGGTTTGGAAACTGACCCGCGGAAACGAATTTATTACGGATATTACGAATGCCTCCCGTACGATGTTGTTCAATATTCATACGCAGGAATGGGATAAGGAACTGCTTGACCTTTTCCAAATTCCGGCATCCATGATGCCGGAAGTGAAAAGTAGTAGCGAAGTGTATTGCGAGACTTCCACCCCGATATTTAAGACCGGTATCCCGGTTTCGGGAATGGCCGGTGATCAGCAAGCCGCCCTGTTCGGACAATTGTGTACGGATATCGGTATGATTAAAACGACTTACGGAACAGGATGCTTTATGATTCTGAATACTGGAAGCAAGCCTGTTTTATCTAAAAATAATTTGTTGACGACTATTGCCTGGAAACTGGATGGGAAAGTGACGTATGCGTTGGAAGGAAGTGTTTTTGTCGGTGGTGCGGTCGTTCAATGGTTGCGTGACGAGTTAGGATTGATACAGAGTGCCGCTATCACGGAGCAGCTGGCCAATTCCGTGCCGGATAACGGAGGTGTCTATTTTGTTCCGGCGCTGACCGGGTTGGGAGCTCCTTACTGGGACCAGTATGCCCGTGGAGTCATCATCGGAATCACGCGCGGAACAAGTACAGCCCATCTGACCCGTGCCGCCTTGGAAGGTATTTGCTATCAGGTCTACGATGTCTTGATGGCTATGGAAAACGATATACATGCCAAGCCGAAAGAGATCCGTGTGGATGGTGGAGCGATTGCTAATAACTTCCTGATGCAATTCCAGGCGGATATCTGTCGTTGTCCGGTGGTTCGTCCTCGTGTCCTTGAAACAACGGCTTTGGGTGCCGCCTATCTGGCAGGGTTGGCGATCGGTTACTGGAAAGATGTGGATGAACTGAAAGAACAGTGGTCCTTGGATAATATCTTTAGTGCTGAAATGCATGAAGAAACGGCCGAGACTTTGCTTACCGAATGGCATAAAGCGGTCGGTAGGAGCTTGAATTGGGCTGCGGATTAGTTGTATGAATAATCTATAATATATACCATGAATTTACGAAATAAAGTCTCTTTTTTTCTACTCTCTTTTGTGGCGGTTCCATTGTTTGCACAGACACCGCAACAGGAATTGGAACGGCTTCAACAAAACTATATCCAGTCTTTTATATCGAATGACGACCGGATGGCTTCATTGGTGGAACTCTTGTCAGGTATACAGCCTGAAATGGAAATATCCGATCAGGTTGTCGTTGAACTCCACCAGCGTTATCCTTTCAACGTGGAGAAAATAGCGGGATATATGGAAACGATCCGAGAAGACGGTTCCTGGCCGGATATTAACTATAACGACCAGAAACGATCGGGCTGGTCTGTCAAGGAACATGCCGACCGGGTGCTGGGACTAGCCAAGCTGTACAGGGCTGAAGAGGGCGATTGTCATTGGGAACCGAAGCTCGAATCGGTCATTCACCTGGCATTGGGCTACTGGTTCCGGGAGAAACCGGTCTGTAAGAACTGGTGGTATAACCAGATCGGTGTTCCCAAGACATTGGGACCAGCTTTCCTCCTAATGAAAGAACAATTGAACCCGGAGGAAAAGGAAGCCGCCATCGAGGTGATGGAAAATGCCAAGTTCGGCATGACAGGACAGAATAAAGTCTGGCTTGCCGGGAATGTGTTGATGCGTGGACTGTTGCAGGATGATTTCGAATTGGTAAAGGCTGCCCGTGATACTATTGTATCCGAGATTACGACTGGTATGCAGGAAGGGATCAAAAGCGACTGGAGCTTTCATCAGCACGGACCGCAGCAACAATTCGGAAACTACGGATTGGCTTTCCTGACGGAGATGAGTTCTTATTCCGGCCTGTTTGCGGGAACCGTTTTTGCCCTGAACAAGGAACAACAGGGAATTTTGAATTCTTTCCTTCTGAACGGCTATCGTTGGATTGTCTGGAAAGGGTATATGGATGTCAATGCTCTGGACCGGCAATTGTTTCATAGCGGGCAGATACACAAGGCATTCAGTCTGGCTTTTGCCACAAATGCCCTGATGCGTGGCAGTTCCGCTGAAGATATCCGGCAGATGAATGAGTTCCTGAAAGATAACTATGCTCCCGAAAGAAAAGGTAGTGCTTTCATCGGGCATAAACATTTCTGGGATTCTGATCAGACCGTTCATCGTTTCTCCACCTGGATGGCTTCGGTCAAGATGGCCTCTGACCGGGTGATCGGCACGGAGTTGGTGAACGAAGATAATTTGAAAGGCTTTTATATGGGCGACGGTGCTCTTTATACGTACTGTCGTGGTGACGAGTATCTGAATATTTTTCCTTTCTGGGACTGGCGGAAGATTCCAGGCATTACCGCTTATGAGAGCGAGGCTCCCGTTCCTGCTTTTTTCAATTATGGGGCGCATGTGAGGAATAAGACTGCCTTTGTCGGAGGTGTGACGGATGGTGAAACCGGAATGACGGCAATGGTCTTGGATCGGGATGGTTTGCAGGCGCACAAGTCCTGGATCTTTACCCGCGATTATGTCCTTTGCTTAGGTGCCGGGATTCGTTCGGACAGCATTTTGGCGGTTACGACATCTGTAGACCAGCGGGTGAAACGGGGCGATTTGCTCCGATATGCCGATGGTAATTGGTTGCCGGTACAGGGAAAGTATGTTTCTTCTCCGGAGGAACAACGTTTCTTCCATGATAACACAGGGTATATTCTGTTACAACCTTCCGCCTATGTGGCCATTTCGGAAAAGCGATCCGGGCGCTGGTGTGATTTTATGGGATCATATGCTCCTAAAATGGTAGAAGGAGAGATTGTTAGTCTCTATATCGATCATGGAAGAGAGGATAACGCCGATTACCAATATTTGATCCTTCCAGCTTCTACCGCCGAAAAAACCGCAGCTTTTGCAGTACAGGATATCCGGGTGATCCGGAATGACACATCCATTCAGGCTGTTGCTGCCGGCAACTGTTTTTATGTGACGGCGTATGAGCCGCAGGTAGTAAACTTGCAAAAAGACTTGCAGGTCGATTTACAGACTCCGGGTATTTATATGTTCCGTCTGCATAATGGAAATTGGTTGATCGAAGCTGCCGATCCGACACACAAGCAACATTCCCTGTCGCTCAAAATGAATGGGAAGGATGTGAAGATCGTCTTCCCTCCCTGTCATGAACCGGGAAAAAGCATTTCTGCCCAACCGTTTATCAGTGCTCCTTTTTCCAAAGGAATCAAAGTGGATGGTAAACAAGACGACTGGAAAAACGTCTCGGCTGTAACTGGTCTAATCGCTCCCTGGGACGGGGCGGAAAAAGACAAAACCGCTTTTTATGCCTGTCATGATCAAAAGAACCTGTATTTCCTGTATGAGGTGTCTGATACTACTTTGGTTTATAATGACGAGAAGACGGAGGCTTCTGTCGGTAATGGAGACCGGATCGAGTTTTTTATGAGCAAGGATTCGGAGATGAAGACGTATTATTGTGCGGAGATCGATCCGAAGGGGAAAGTGATGGATTATGAAGCGCATAACTATCGTAAGTTTGATTTTAACTGGAACTTCAAGGATCTGAAGTTGGCAACTTCCGTCGGCAAAGATTCTTACCGTGTGGAAGGGAGCATTTCGTTGAAGACGCTAAGAAAATTAGGGTTGATTTCTCCGGAAGGTGAAATCCGCATGGGTGTTTACCGGGCCGATTATTTCGACGATGCCGGGGAGCGCGTGATCTGGTCATCCTGGATCGTCCCTGATGCTGCCGAACCGGATTTCCATATCCCGTCTTCTTTGGGAATATTAAAACTGGAGAATTTCGTACCTTTGTCACGACTAAAATAAAAGAAATATGAATAGAACGCTGATAAAAAACGCCACTATCATTAACGAAGGCCGCACCTTCACCGGTTCGGTACTGATCGAAGATGATAAGATTGCCGCAGTATATGAAGGGACAATTCCGGCTGAGTCCGGTGATGCGACCGTGATAGATGCTACAGGTAAATACTTGCTTCCGGGTGCTATCGACGATCAGGTGCATTTCCGTGAACCGGGATTGACGCATAAAGGCGATATCGCCAGCGAAAGCCGTGCTGCCGTAGCTGGTGGGGTGACTACCTTCATGGATATGCCGAATACGAAGCCTCAGACGACAACTCTTGCCGATCTGGAATGGAAATTGCAACGGGGAGCTGAAATGTCGGTTGCTAACTATTCCTTCTTCTTCGGCGGGACGAACGACAATATGGATGAAATCCGTAAACTGGATCGTAGCCGTGTGCCGGGTCTGAAACTCTTTCTCGGTTCTTCCACCGGTAATATGTTGGTCGATAAGAAGGATAGCCTGGAACGTATTTTCGGCGAAGCCGGGATGCTTATCGCTATCCATGCTGAAAAGGAGGAGGTCATCAAACGGAACATCGCTCATTATACGGGCTTGCACGGTGACGACCTGGATATCTCCTTCCATAGTAAGATCCGTAGCGAGGAAGCCTGCTATGCTTCCTCGTCCGAGGCAGTTGAACTGGCTACCCGTCTCGGTTCCCGTCTGCATATTCTGCATCTTTCGACAGCAAAAGAACTTTCTTTGTTGAGTAATAAGCTTCCGATTAGTGAAAAGAAGATCACAGGTGAAGTATGTGTGCATCATCTTTGGTTTTACGATGGCGATTATGAACAGTTCGGAAACCGTATCAAATGGAACCCGTCGATTAAGACGCTGGCAGACCGTACGGCACTGCGTGAAGCCGTTAATAACAACACGATCGATATTGTGGCGACCGACCATGCCCCGCATCTCCTTTCCGAAAAGGAGGGAAGTTGCCTGAAAGCCGCTTCCGGAGGTCCGCTGATCCAGCATTCGCTTATTGTTATGCTGGAATTGGCGATGGAAGGCCGTTTCACTTATGAAAAAGTGGTGGAAAAGATGGCTCACATGCCTTCAGAACTTTTCCGCGTGGATCGCCGTGGCTATATCCGTCCAGGTTATTATGCCGACCTTGTCTTGGTCGATCCGAAAGAAACCTGGACAGTGGCAAAAGAAAATATACTGTATAAATGCGGTTGGTCTCCTTTCGAAGGCTATACATTCCATCATGCCGTTTGGAAAACATTCGTCAACGGGCAACTGGCCTATGACAATGGACGGGTGAATGATGAGGTTCGCGGGATGGAAGCTCGGTATAGTTGAAAGGTGAAAGTTAATTTTACGTCTCTTTATAACTTTCACCTTTCAACTGATATCAATAAGTTTGTGCGTTTGCAAGCTGAGGTGCCATTGGGGGTGGTGGAGGATGTACTCTACCACCTCTTTTGTATTCAGGCAGGAACAGGGTTGGAGGAAATGCCAGGTTGCTTTCAAACCGGCGTATTCCGTCAGGTCCTGTCCTGTATAGACCACTTTGATCTCATCTATATGTGTCAGCCTCAAGGGAAACCCTTTCGGGGAACAGGTCACCCAGTCGATGCCTTCCGGCAACGGGTTTGTCCCGTTAGTCTCGATGCAAATATATTTTCCTGCCATGTGTAGCAGATCGATAAAAGTCTGGTCGATCCAGAGCGAAGGTTCGCCTCCTGTCAAGATAACGACATTTGAAGGAAAGGCTGAAATAGCTTGTAAAATATCTTCATCAGACATCAAGATCCCTTCCTCGTGTCGGGTATCACAAAAACTGCATTTCAGGTTGCATCCGGAGAAGCGGACGAAAACGGCAGGCGTACCCGTATGGAAACCTTCTCCTTGGAGACTGTAGAATATCTCGTTAATCTTTCTCATAGATTGCCGTGTTTCCTTCTGATTCCTGAACTTCTACTTTGTAGCAGGTGGGAAGCTGGTCGCATATCCACCGGGCGATATTCTCGGCTGTCGGGTTAAAAGGGAGCACCTCGTTGAGGTTCCGGTGATCGAGCTGATCTTTTACGACCTGCTTGATATGGGTGAAATCGATCACCATGCCATCTGTGTTTAATTCTTTGGAACGGCAATGCACGGTGATAATCCAGTTGTGACCATGCAGATATTCGCATTTGCTCGGATAGGAAAGCGACAGACTGTGAGCTGCCGAAATCTCCATACGTTTGATAACGGTATACATACGATAAAACTGTTTTAGAATATTATGCCTGCACCTAATGTCACCTCGGTACAAGGTGCAAATTTACTGAAAAAATCGGGTTCCGAAGCGGTACTTAATGTATTGAAATATTAAAAATATCTGTAACTGTTTGTATGTATTTAAAACAAAGATCAGGGGAGGATCTATCGTAAAAATGAACTTTTTTGTTGTGAAATAAAAATATTATGTATTAATTTGCTTCATAATCAAAGATATGAGGTGGTTTTAATGTCTCTGAACCAGTATTTCGACAGCAGTCCTATATTGTTAAAAAATAGAAGAAGCTGCAAATAAGTTTCGATAATCTTAAAAATGTGTTTTATAATATCTTTTTTTATTTGTTCAGTAATTTAAAATGCCTCATCTTTGTAAGCAGATAACCTAAACAATCTTTTTGCCTTAAAGACTAATACCTATTAAAACCTATAAAGAGGACCTTTGAGAAAAGGTCCTCTTTATGATTTTTAGAGGGTTACTCTTCCGTTTCTTCTATTTTTGACGATATTTTCCCAATCGCATCATTGAGTTTTTCTTCAGGTGGGATCATGTTGAAGTTGCCCCAGAACTTTTCATCGTAAGTAAATCGGGTTTCCGCAAAGATTGTCCGTGTCGGTAATGCTTCGCTACGGGCAAAGCGGCTTACTCGGTTCGTGTCTATTTTGCAGGTAACCATCTCGAACCAGGTATGCAATGGGAAAGTTCCGAACAGTTGTTTCCTTTTCTTTATCCTGAAAAAGAGGTCGCCTCGGACATGGTTGATGTAATATTGGCCGTTGTAAGGTTTGTATGTTACGGTATAGATCACTTTTTGGGGAGTGATCTTTAGGTTGCGACTCTTTTTCTCCACCAGCATCCCGGTAGCCTGTTTAATGTATTTGGGGTTGATTTCGAAATGGGCGCGGAGCAATGCGTTGTTTTCCGTGTCGATATACAGTTCTCCCCGGTAAAGGGCGGAGTTGATGTTTCCTTTTTGTTCGAAATAGATCACATGGGCTAACCGGTCGTCGATCACGGCGATATCGGAAGATGCATACATATAAGACTCTATCTTTTCATCTATCAGAAGGAAGTCAGGCAATTCTTTTATCAAGTCCAGGCTCAGGCTGGCGTTGATTCCCGACTTCATCCGGGCGATGATCGTGTCTTTTTCCTGCTGGCTGATGATCCGGCGCATTTTGAGCAGTTTGACCTGGTCCGGTGCCGGATTGGGCTTGTAGGCCGATTTGTAAATTTTGAATACAGCTTCCGTCAATCCTACGAATTTATTTTTTCGTTCGATTCCTTCCCGGTAGAAAGTAGTCAGGTAAGCGGGTGATTGCGGGTAGTTTTTCCGGATGTTTTCTTTCATGTCTCGAAGCAGGCGGAGTGGGTTGACGATGCGCACTACGACTTCTTGGATCGGGATTATTTTGGCATCGAGCGTGATCACCGTGTGTTGTCCGGCGAGAAGAGAGGCCTCTATCTTGCGGGGTTCGTAGCCTAAGTGGGAGAAGTAGAGCGTAGACCGGCGAAGCGAGTCGGGCAGCGTGAGTCGGAACTCCCCGTTTGCATTGGTGATGCTGCCGATTGAAGTAGCAAGGACTCCTATAGTGCCCGCCTTGATCGGTTCATTCGTCTGTTGGTCTTGTAGGATTCCTTTGACAATAAAATGGTTGTCTGCCTCTTTTGGAGGAATGATCTCGGGAATGGCTGTTTGCCTGGCAGGTTGCGGCCCGGAGATCAGGATGTGATCGCCTATCACACGCAAGCTCAGTTCTTTGTTTCCTGTGATCAGGTAAATTGCCTGCCGGATGGTGTAGTCTCCTTTCGGGATGCGTACCGTTTTTTCATTATCGATCAGCTTGCTGTCATAGATAAAGAGAAAGCCGGTTTGTTCCGATACTTTGTCAAGCAGGCGGTAGACGGTATTTTTTTCTTTGGATAAGTGAATCATGCGGGCCAAAACATCATCGCCTCCCTCTGCGCATAACAGGCCTGTCGGAAGCAAAAGCATCCAAAAGCACAGACAGAGAAGGCGAAAAATCTGAATCATTAGCTTCACTATATAAATAACATTTAATTGTCAATTGAATAAAAGGATCATGTTGTCCTGTCGTGTTTTCTTCAAATCGAGGGCAAGGCAGATCAGTTCAGCCATCGCTTCGGGTGTATCATTGAAGAAGGTGACGGTAAGCGTCCGGTTCCATAGCTCTGGTGTCGTTTCCAACCGGGTATCCGGATTTTGCAGATTGATCACCCGCAGGATATTGCCTAATTTTTCGTCTTTGAACCTGATTCGTTTGGTATAGCGGTCGAATAGTGCCGGATCGGGCGTCATGCTCAATTGCAGTCTTCGGGAGAGGAGCGTGACGGTTTCCCCGGCTTTTACATGGATGTCCTGTCCGTCCTTCTTCAACGTCACTTTTACTTCCCCTCGCTGTACAGACAGTTCGAAAGGGGTGCTATCGTTACTTTTCACATTGAAGGCCGTCCCTAACACTTCGATGCGTGTATCTTCGGTTTCAATCACGAACGGCCGCTTGTGGTTGCCGGTTACATCGAACAGGGCATTCCCTTGCAAGCTCACTTTCCGTCGGTCGGATGAGAAATGTTCAGGAAACTTCAATGAAGTATTTCCTGCCAGGTAGACCACGGAACCATCCTCAAGGGTGGTTACCAATGTCGTTGCCGTCTCACTGTTCTGACGGGTGAGCAGGTTCGGATCGGTATCCTGCCCAGACCTGTTCAGGTAGGTGACAGAGACAAGCAGGCAAAGAAGGGCGACGGCAGCAGCGGCTACTCCTCTTTTCCATGCAGGGCTTCTGAATGGCGAAGCCGGTCTGCTCGAAAGCAAACCTTCTTCATCCAGACGTTGGTACAACGTATTCCAGGCCCGGTCTGTTTTTCTTTTATTTCTTTCTGTTTCAATCATATTTCATGTAAATCTCTAATTCGTCTCGTAGTGTTCGGAGTGCTTTCGTCATTTCGGCCTCGACTGTTTTGACTGAAAGGGAGAGGTTGGATGCGATTTCCGCATATTTCTTTCCTTCGAAACGATGCATCCGGAATATGCGGAGACGACGTTCGGGAAGCTTTTCGAGTGTCCGGTTTACCAGAGCTTCCAGTTCCTTGTATTCGATCTGCTCCTGTGGGTCGTCCGGTGTGTCGTCTTTATCCGGGTGGGAGAGGATGGCATCCCGATAACGGTTGCGTACATCCTGGTGTTCCCAGTACTGGAGGGATTGGTTACGCACGGCCCCATACAAATAGCTTTTTATCGTATGAAACAATTGTAACCGTTCCCTTTCCTTCCAAAACACATAGAATAATTCTTGTACGATCTCTTCCGCAATATCCATTCTTCCGGTTATGCTGGCTGCAAACATACAAAGAGGCATATAATACAGACGGAATACTTGTTCAAAAGCTTTGACGTCTCCATTTTTGATCTTTGTAAGTGTAAGCAGGTCTTTCATGTTTAATAATTATTCAATGTGCCAATTGAGAAATGTGGCTAATTTATACATTAATCTGCTCATTGGCAAATTGGCACATTACCTATGTTGCTTCTTCAGTTTGTTGACAGCGTGTTCCAATGATTCTGTCGGCTCGATGATATTGTAGGAACCCCAGAAACTTTCATCGGCAAAATTGGAAACCTTGTCCGATAAGGACTGGCTGGATCTGAATGCCATCTTGTAGGGAATAGTGTTTATGCCGCTTTCCTTGCCATCTGTTACGACCATCTCCGAAAGGATGGTGTAATTGGTTGAGAACAATTTGCGTTTCCAGTCGCATTTGAAGCGGACGCCGTTACGGATGTAGCTCAGATAAGTCAGCCCATTGCGTTCCTTGTAGTTGACCAGGAACGAGACTTCGACCGGTTTGAACCGTAACCCGAACGGCTTTTTCCGGAGGATCGCCTGCGTGGCCTTGTTGTGGTCGTTCATGTCGAGAAAGAATTCGGCCCGCGTGAAAGAGAGCCGTTTCTTGTCGATGTATAGTTTTCCATAATAAAGCGCATACGGTAATATGGCTTGCGGCTCGAAATTGATAACGTATTGTGGCCGGTCGTTGATCGTTGTCGATTCTTCCATCCGAAATTTATAGTAAGGCAGGCTTTCCAGGTCGAGCAGTACATCCGGATTCTTCACCACGTCCACATAGACGGACAGGTTCGGGCCTCCCAGCAGTTTGACGGCCAATGTGTCGCTCGCTTTCTGGCTGAGCAGCTTGCGCCCTTTGAATATCTGTACGCGATCGCGGTCTACTCCCTCGTCATAAGAAGTCTTGTAGATATCGATCACCGCTTCCGAGATGTTGATATACCGGCGCCCTTTCTGGGCCGTTTCACGATAGAATCCGGTCAGGAGGCTATGCTTCGAACTGTAGTTGGCCGGAATCTTTTTGATTGCTTCTTCCACCAAGTAACGAGGATCGCGGGCATGGATGATAACTTCGTCGAGCATATTCGTGTAGGGGGTCAGCCACACGGTCTGTTCTTCCACATCCTTGCCGTTGAGTTCTATTTTACTGTTGAAATATCCGAGGTGCGAAATCTCCACTTCTTTGGCATGGATGGAATCTTTTACCTTGAAAGAAAACTCACCGTCGGCGTTCGTGACCGTGCCGGTCGTACTGCCTGGAATAGAAATATTAACATATTCCAGGCTCTTTTTGCTCTTTTTGTCTTTTACGATACCACTGACCGTGATGTATCCCCCTTCGTCAACCGAATCCGTTTGTGCCTGTAAAGGCGTGAATCCCGCCAGCGACAGTGTAATGAGCAAGTATCCCCATAGTTGTTTATGCATCGCTTTCATATCTCATATAGTTTAATAAGTAAATATTTGTGCTTGTATTACTAAGATGGTTCAGCCGGCAAATACCCTATGCTTCGTCCCTGGATTTTTTTATAATGATGGACATAGTTTGAAAATTTGACTATTTTTGCGCAGGTTATAAGATGAGACGATGACAGAGCAGGAGATAAGGAAATATTTAAGGCGGATCGAAGAAGAGAATTCCCAGACTGCTCTGCGTAGCTTTTATAATCTTTGTTTCGACCGTTTCTTTCGTATTGCCTACTACTATCTGCATACGGAAGAGTGGGCACAGGAGGTTGTCCTCGATGTATTCCTGAAAATATGGGAACGTCGCGAGTCTTTGCACCATATAGCCAATTTGGAAGATTATTTCTTTGTCACGATAAAAAATGCCTCTCTGAACTATCTCGAAAAGGAACAACGCCGGAAAGACATGACGGCGGATGCTTTTGACGGTGTGTCCATCTCCGGTGAATCGCCGGAAGACATCCTGGTCAGTGAGGAACTTTTCGCCCATTATGTCAAGGCCCTTGATCGTCTGCCGGAGCGATGCCGTGAAATATTTATCCGTGTACGTGAAGAAAAGCAGTCTTATGCCGAGGTCGCGAGAGATTTGGGTATAAGCGTCAATACGGTCGATGTACAGTTACAGAAAGCGATCGGGCGGATGCGGGATATGTTGTCGCGTTATATAAGCGGAACCGAAAATTGAGACAGTTGGAGTGATGTCCGTGAGCAATACGAGACCTTGTTGCGTACGCGCCCGGACCTTTTCCAACGGGTCCCGTTGAAGCATATTGCTTCATTCCTGCAAATTACCCCGCAGTCGCTTAGCCGGATACGCGCCTCTGTGAAATAACATTTGTTTTTTACACGTTTATCATTTAGTAAGTAGAGTCTGTATTTTGCCTGGCGGGTAGAAAGGTGAAAAAATATATTACCCGCAAATGTTGTTTCAAAATGCATGTCTTATATAATCCTATTTACATGGGGTGGTCTTGACATTTTTGATACACGGTCATTTCTGTATGTTGTGCAGCGTTTCTTTTTTCCAAAGCATCTTATCTATGATGGGGATTATTGGACGATGAAGCTGTTCGGATGGTTAAAGTATATATAAATGCTTGGAAACTATTTGGAAACAGCTATATTTGTGAATAAAATGGATGGTTTTTATTGGTGAGGCAGAAAGGGTATTAAACTTACCCCTCTGTATTTAGTCTAAAGAGTAGAAATATTATAAAGTAGAGGAGAAACGAATATGAAACCCATGAAATTAACATCTTTGATGGTGATGCTTTTGGTAGGCTTCAGTGCCGCAGCCCAGGAGGAGTTCTTTGATGATGTGTATTTCTCTTCCAGCAAAAAAGATAAAAAAGAAAAAACAGAAGAGAAGGTTATACAGCCTAAAGAGGATGCTGAACGTACTACGATGACGTCTACATACAACACCAGCAAAAGAAAAAGTGCTGTGTCTGATGAAGAACGAGATGTAGATGAATATAACCGTCGCTATACTTCGGTTGACGTGGAGGAGCCGTATGATGAAGATTCAGACGGTGAAGTCTTGGCCGAATATAACGACGATATGGATAATGAAAAAACAGTCGCTTCCGATTCTAAAAAGGAACGTCGTTCGGATACGGAATATACCGAGCGTATCATCCGTTACCATTCGCCGAGCAAGATTACGATTGCCGGAGCAGACCAAGTCGATCTGTATCTGAGTGACGGATATTATGCTTATGGCTACGATACGGATTATTCCAACGGCAGTACCAACGTAAGTGTCAATGTGAACATCGGCAATGGCTGGGGCGGTTACTATGATCCGTGGTACAGCGGATGGTATGGTGGCTGGTACGGCGGTTGGTATGATCCTTGGATTTACAGCCCGGCCCGCTATTGGGGCTACGGTCCATCCTTCGGTTTCGGCTGGGGTTGGGGTGGTTTCTATGCCGGCTACTGGGGCCCGTCTTGGGGCTGGGGTCCGAGTTATTGGGGACCTGGTTATTGGGGTGGCGGCTACTGGGGTGGCTATTGGGGACATCATCACCATCATTATCAACCGAATTATTATCGGAATGAGACAGGAAGACGTTCTTCCTATGCAAGCAATTATAGAGGAAGTGGTGGGCGAAGCAGTAGTTCGACCTATCGTTCCGGTACGCGTAATCGCTATAACGGATCCGTTACTTCGCTAAGGGGGGATAACAGCAGCATTGCGGCGCCTAACCGCAGTACCCGCTCCGGACGTCCGGCTTCTTCAGAAGGCACGTCCCTCCGTAACAACTCTGTTTCAACACGACCTTCATCTGTTGGCACTACGACGAGAACCCGTGTGAATCGTCGGAATGATTCGGGCACAATCGGCTCTTCTTCCCGATCCCGTATTTCGGGTTCGTCAAGTCGTCAGCAATTGTACGCGCCTTCGAGAAGCAGCAACCGGAGCAGCATCGACAATGGCAACAGCCGCTCTTATCAGTCACGAAGCCAGAATAGTTATAGCCCTTCTCGGAGTACTTATGCTCCTTCGAGAAGTAGTGGTGGCAGCAACCGTTCGGGCTCCTTCGGTGGAGGTAGCAGCCGTTCGGGAGGTGGTAGCAGCAGAAGCGGCGGGCGTCGATAAGGATAGGAATGTTTGGCGAAGTAAGAAATAGTAGGGGGCAGTTTTGCCCCTTTCTCTATAAAGTATGATTTATATAAAGAAAAAGTGATGAATAGAATAGCATGCTTATTAGTTTCTGCATCCCTGTTGAGCAGTGGCGTTGTATTTGCACAAGGAGAGTTGGATGCCTACAGGTATTCTCAAACGGAGTTGAATGGTACTGCACGTTATTTGGGCATGGGAGGCGCTTTTGGCGCATTGGGCGGAGATATTTCGTCCATGTCGTCTAATCCGGCAGGTTTAGGAATCTATCGTAGTTCAGAAATTGTTACTACATTGAGTCTGTCTTCGATCAAGGCAAAATCGGATTGGGGCGGTTCGAAGGTGGATGCGAATAAGACGAAGTTTAATTTTGATAACATTGCTTATGTCGGATATTTTCCTACTGGAAACGATGAAGGTTTGATCGGGTGGAATGTCGGTTTTTCCTACAATCGGGTGAAAAATTTCAATCGTAATTATCGTTTGCGTGGCACTCAAAATTACTCATTGGCTGATTATGCAGCAGCTAAGGCGTCTTATGCCGGAACGGATCGGAATAGCGGTGAATGGTTTGGTATTCCAGAAAATGAAATGCCTCCGTTCGGTGTGGTCAACAACGAATCAGATTTGGTATATGATAAGTTAGGTGCTTATAATGGTGGATGGTTGTCGGGATTGGCTTATCAATCGGGGATGATCGGTGCAAATCAGGCAAACGTGAATGATACCTATTATCACTCTGCTTTTGCAGAATGGGATCAGAACAATCAGAATTGGTATTCAGACAGTCGTCCGGATGATGTCGGTTTAGATGTGAGTGAAAGTGGCGCTATTGACCAGTATGACTTTTCGTTTGCAACCAATATTTCGAATCGGGTTTTCATCGGTGCGACGATTGCGGTGACAGATTTGAATTACCGTATGTCTTCCAGTTATTTTGAAAATTATCTCTATACGGATAACAGTATGGATTATTTGGATTGGGGCAATACTTTGAGAGTGGATGGTACGGGATATTCATTTAATTTGGGTGTTATCGTGCGTCCTGCCGATTATCTGCGTTTAGGGGTTGCCTATAATTCTCCCATCTGGTATAAGATGACAGACTCTTATTGGGGATATGCCGATACGCATAATGAAAACTATCCGGAGGATCCGGATGTAAGTGGAGAGACTCCTGCCAGCCCGTATCCTTATACGAATTATAAACTTCGTACAGCAGACAAGTGGATTTTTAGTGTGGCTGGTATTATCGGGCAGACAGCATTGATCAGTTTGGATTATGAATTAGGAAATTATAAATATATGAAGCTTTCCGATCCGTATGGATATGAGCATTATGAAGCTTTGAACCATGATTTGATCCAGAAGGATTTCGGTTTGGCCCATACGTTGAAACTGGGGGCGGAAGTGAAAATCACTCCTCAATTCGCTGTTCGTGCCGGTGCTAACTGGCGGACAAGTCCGATGAAAAAGGAGTTTAGAGAAGGGGCTTTTGAGGTATTTCCGGCAGGGACAGTGGCCCATTACACTTTGGATAAAGGAACAATTTCCTATTCGGTGGGGTTAGGATATCGTTTCACTCCTAACTTTTATATGGATTTGGCCTGTGTATATCGCCAATATAAGGAAGATGCTTATACGTTTTCTAAAGTTATTATAGAAGATAATAATGGTCTTCACACGCTTGTCGATTCAGAAGCGATCGGTCTGAAAACAAACACAACCCAGGTTGCTCTTACGTTAGGTTATAAGTTTTAATAAATATAGGTGTTAGGTGAATCCTCTATCCGTGTAACTTTTTACGGATAGAGGATTTTTTTGCAAAAAATAAAGGAAATGTTTGCCTATTTAAAATACTTTTTGTTCTTTTGCCTTTGTAAATATAAATAATATTATTGTCTAACAATTTTAAATATCGTTGCCTATAGCATAAACATTACTCAAGAAAAAACTAAAAATATAGAAGTAATGAAGACTTTAAGAATGATGACTGACGAAGAGCTGGTCGTTCTTTATGCAGAAGGTAATAATGCTGCTTTCGATGTATTGTTGAATCGTTACAAAAGTAGCATACACTCCTACATTTACTTTATAGTCCATAACAAAGATCTCACAGAAGATATCTTTCAGGAGACTTTTGTCAAGGTGATTATGACCATTAAACAAGGCCGTTATACCGAAAACGGTAAGTTTAAAGCATGGATTACCCGCATTGCTCATAACCTGATTATCGATAACTTCCGTCAGGAACGCAGTGAAAATACGGTTTCAAATGATGAAGTGGAAGTGGATCTATTCAATAATATCAAACTTTGCGACGGCACGATCGAAGATAACATCGTACGCCGTCAGGTATTGTCTGATGTGAAAAAGTTGGTGAAGCACCTTCCCGACAGCCAACGCGAAGTATTGGAAATGCGTTACTATCAAGATCTCAGTTTTAAAGAAATTGCCGATATTACAGGTGTAAGCATCAATACGGCTTTGGGACGTATGCGTTATGCGATCTTGAATATGCGTCGTATGGCGGAAGAAAACAGTATCGAGCTGTCGATGGCTTGATAATAAGAGCCTGTTTAAATTTTGCATTTGTTGGTTGTGAGAGTTGTATTGAGGATGTTTTTCTGTAGGAGATGCCGTCTTTTTTGTTGAAACACGTGACTTATTTTGCTTCAAACAGTCAGAAAAAGTGCCGAAGATTCCCGTTTAC
>NZ_JAHPXO010000038.1:0-45421 GCF_019041495.1 Parabacteroides sp. MSK.9.14 | reverse complement strand
TGGAAGGCATCTACGGATGCCTTGAAAGGATCGAGAAGAAAGTGGAGACGCTGCCCGTGGAAGGCACAAGCCCCGCAGTTGGAAACCGGACCAGTTCCCCGGAAGGGATTGCGGAACTGAAAATCCGTCTGGAACGCCTGCAATCCGCGGTGGAGAAAAACGGCTTGGAAATAGCAGCGGTACGTAACCATACCGTCCGGTTGTCGGAAGGCTGGCCGTTGTCTGCCGAAACGTTTGCCGGGGAGATGGAAAAGATTAGATACTGCCTGAGTCAAGACTGCCAAGCTGTAAAGGAGACAGTGAGACGGCTGGATGAGAGAATGGTCCTGCTGAAAAAGGAACCGGAGCGCAGACTGGTGACCTACCGTCTGGAAAGCGCATCCAAGGCAGTGGTAACGACAGCTTCAGCACTGATCCTGGCACTGATCATTTCCGTCTGGACCAACTGCAACCAGTACCGCACGAACCGGCTTTTGAAAGATGCCGATTTGAAATACCGAGCCATCAGGATCTGCCTGCCGGGGGATGATCCCGACATCGCCTTCCTTGAGAAGCATTTCACCATCAAGCGGGACGAGGAAAAGATCCGGCGTGTGGAAAGGCTGGTGACCGCTTTTGAGGACTCGGTCAGGAACCGCATCCGTAACCATGAAATGGCAGCCTACAAGGACAGTCTGGCGCACCGGCTGTTCAGGGAGGCACAGGAAATCAGGAAGCAACTGGACAATCCCAATTCAAAATGACTGCACTATGGCAACAATCAGAACCAAATTCAGGTCCTCGTCCGCGGAAGGCAGGGAGGGCGCACTGTATTATCAGGTGATTCATAACCGTGTGGTCAGGCAGATCAGTACCGGATACAAACTTTTCGCTTCGGAATGGGACCAACGTTCCGAAGCGGTCATTCCCTGTCAACATCCTGCAGGGATGGAACGGGACAATTATCTTCTATCGGTAGGGGAACGGATAAGACGGGACAAAATCCGACTGGAAAAGGCTATCAGGACATTAAGCCAATCCGGTCCGTTTACAGCGGATGATATCGTCATACGTTTCCATGACAGCGGACAAGAACCTTCGTTTAACGACTATATCCGGCAACAGATAGTAAGGCTGAAACGTTTGGGAAAGATACGGACCTCTGAAACCTATACAGCCGCGCTCAAAAGTTTCAGCAGTTTTATGAAAGGTAGCGATATACTGTTTGGCGAACTTAGCTCTGACTTGCTCATGGAATACGAGGCTTATCTGAAAAACAGGGGGAACTCACCCAATACAATCTCGTTCTACATGCGCATTCTGAAAGCGGTCTACAACCGTGCGGTGGAGAACGGACTGACCGGACAGCGGAACCTGTTCAAGTCTGTTTATACAGGTGTGGAAAAGACCTTGAAACGGGCCATTCATTTAAATGATATCAGGCGTATCAAAAGACTGGACTTGTCCCTGAAACCCCACCTTGATTTCGCACGTGACATGTTCCTGCTCTGCTTTTACACACGGGGGATGTCCTTTGTGGACATGGCTTATCTGAAAAAGGGAGACATTGCGAACGGAATCCTGACTTACCGCAGGAAAAAGACCGGACAACAGCTGTTCATCCGATGGGAAAAGTGTATGCAGGAGATCATCAAACTTTTTTGTTTATCGGTTCAAGATTTCAAAGTTGTTCATTAATTGCTTTGTTGGTTATATCCAGAGTATTATTTGTAAGAGACTCTACGAATAAATGATGATAAGACCAGTTAGTTTATCGCTTGTTTTATAATTTCATTGCGATATTCGTTCGGTGTGCAACCTTCCATCTTCTTGAACCAACGTGTGAAATGTTGCGGGTATTGGAAACCCATTTCATCTGAGATTTGACTGATACTTTTTTGCGTGTTCATGATGCGCTCTTTGGCTATATCCATAATTTTTTGCTGGATATGCTTGATTGCTGACATACCGGTTTCCTTTTTTACCAGGTCACTGAAATAATTGGTGGAAAGACACAGTTGGTCAGCGCAATACTGTACCGTCGGAATACCTTTACTCGTTGGCAAGGCAGAATGATAGTAATTATTGAGCAACAATTCAAAACGCGCCAACAAATCGTTGTTGGCATTTTCCCTTGTAATGAACTGGCGGTCATAAAAGCGGATGCAGCGGTCAAAGAGAAGCTTCATGGTATCAATAATCAAAGAACGGCTGTGCTTGTCAATAGGATGCCTCAATTCTTCTGCTACATTGTTTATACATTCAATGACTACTTTGCGCTCCTGTTCTGACAGGTGCAGTGCTTCGTTGGCATTATATGAGAAATAAGAATACTCTTTTATTATATGTGCAAGGGAAGTACCGCGCAATAGTTCGGGATGGAACATCAGGGCCCATCCGGCCGGCTGGTGCAGACTGCCATCATCGTCAGAACCCATTACCTGCCCCGGAGCGATAAACAGCATGGAGCCTTTTTCATAGTCATAGAGGCTCCGTCCATAATTCATCGTACCGCAGTCAGTATCTTTCAGCAACACAGCATAAATGTTGTACAGTTTCTTTGAGTGTCTGATGGGCTGCACCTCGTAACAATTCACAACGCTGACCAACGGGTGCAGAGCTTCGACTTCGAAAAGGTCGCAGTACTGCTGAACTGTATCTATTCTTGTTATATCTCCCATAACCATCCTTTTGTTTTTTACAAAAATAAGTATTTATATTGACATTGCTGTCTGAGGAACAGCTGTTTCTTTTCTATCCCTTATTTATTTTATTCCATGACGACAAAGTTAGTTCATTCAATCAACGAACATATAACCCTAATCACAGACTGTCTTACCATTTTCACAGATAACATTTAACCCGGTCCAAGCCCGATGAAAGTGGTAATTTTATCAGTGATTGAGGTCTAATCTTCAGTATGTGAATGCTGTAATTTTGCAAGTGAAACCAAAAAGGTAAATAAGATGAAACCAAAAGCTTTATTTGTCATGTTAATCTTATGGCTTAGCTTCACTACGATTCAAGCGCGGTCAACCGAAGATGTCCCGGATAAGGGAACTTATGCAAAATTTCTGTTGGTAGGATGTTATATGAAGTCAGACGAAGAAGGTGTCAGAATGTACCGGTTTGACGGACAAACTGCCGATGTCGACTATCCGTGTGGGCTGAGAGGGATTTCAAATCCTGCTTTCCTTACATCTGATAGCACTGGTAATCGAATTTATGCCATAGGCGATGATGAAGGGAAAAGTTCGACTGCCAATGCTTTGCTTTTTGATAAGGAAAGTGGTCTGCTGTCTCTGCTTAACTCGCAATCTACAGACGGTGAACTTCCTATTTATATTACTCTCAGTCCAAAGGAATACTTTGTTCTGACAGCAAATTATAAGGGTGGCAGCATCACGGTATTCTCACAGGATAAGAAAGGAAAGTTGCAACGTGATACAAAAATAATTCGTTTTGCTGGAAATGGGCCGAATAAAAAAAGGCAGGAACAATCGCATCTGCATTGCGTGACCTTTACACCTGATGGCAAATTCCTTCTTGCTACCGATTTGGGAACAGATTGTATCTATCTGTTTCCGATAGGCAAACGACCGGAAGCAGGTAAGGCTCATTCTCTGTTGGATGAATCAAGAGTAGTCCGCATACAGATGGATTCCGGCTCAGGACCTCGACATATATGTTTTCACCCGAATGGCAGATTTGCTTATCTCATCAGTGAACTCTCGGGTAAAATAACTGTATTCTCCTATAATGAAGGCAAGTTGGAACGTTTACAAACAATTGTCTGCGACCCTTTCGTTGCAGAGGGAAATGCAGATATCCATGTTTCATCCGATGGCAAATTCCTCTATGCTTCCAAGCACTTGAAAGAAGATGGCATAATTGTTTATTCCATTGATTCCCAAAAAGGAACATTGGTTCAAATAGGATTTCAGCCAACAGGTCTTTATCCGCGAAGTTTTGCCATCTCTCCGGATGGTTGCTATTTGGCAGTGGTTTGCAGGGATGCCAACTGCATACAGATATTCGAAAGAAACCGAAATACGGGGTTACTGAAGAATACGGGAAAAAATATCCGACTGGAAAGACCGGCGTTTGTCAAGTTCTTATAAATTCATCACTAAACAGAAAGCAATATGAACAAGTTAATTACAACCATCGCCTGCCTGATATGCTGTATCGTTTATACGCAGGCACAAAACAAGAACAATATGTTAAGCAAGAAAGAACAAAGTATTGCCGCCATCAGTATGTATGCCGCACGTGGCAATCAGGACAGCCTCAAAGTGATCCTTGCCAGAGGACTTGACTGTGGGCTGACCGTGAGCGAAGAAAAAGAAGTACTTACCCAGCTCTATGCCTATTGCGGCTTTCCACGCAGCATGGGTGCATTGGTTACGCTGATGAATCTCACCAAAGAGCGTGCAGCACAAGGCATAAAGGATGAAGCCGGACGGGAGCCTTCTCCGGTAAAGAGTTCGGATATGTTTGTTGTCGGTGGACAAAACCAGCTGAAACTGTTCGGTCGTCCGGCACTAGGAGAAGTGCTGACATTTGCTCCGGCATTGGACCAATTTCTGAAAGCTCATCTGTTCGGTGACATATTCAGCCGTGACAATCTCGACTGGCGTACCCGTGAACTGTCTACTGTGGCTGCCTTGTCGGTGTTGGACGGCGTGAAGAATGAGTTGAATACTCACATTGCCCATGCCAAGCACAACGGCGTGACACAGGCTCAGATAGACGAAGTACTTATCATGGCGGCACGCTGTCGGAACGGAATGGTGCTTTCTGAATCCGATGAACCGGCAAAGACTTTTCAAACAGATCCGACAATTACTGTCCGTAAGGTCTTTTATAAAAACAGGTATGATATCATGCTTTGCGCCGAAATGTACCTCCCGAAGGATTTCAATGAAGCGCAACACTATGCAGCCCTCATCATCGGACACCCGTTCGGGGCTGTGAAAGAACAGTGTAGCGGACTCTATGCACAGGAAATGGCACGGCGAGGCTACGTGACTCTGGCTTTTGATGCTTCCTATCAAGGCGAAAGTGGAGGAGAACCGCGTCACACGGTATCGCCCGACGCATTGGTGGAAGACTTCAGTGCTTCTGTAGACTGGCTCGGACTACAACCGTTTATTGACCGCAACCGTATCGGTGTGATTGGCATCTGCGGAAGCGGCGGGTTCTCTGTCTGTGCGGCTTCTCTCGACCCCCGCATCAAGGCATTGGCAACCGTGAGCATGTATGATATGGGGCGTGCCACCCGTAACGGTTTGGGGGATTCGATGACGGATGAACAAAGACGCAAACTGTTGGATGAAGTTGCCGAACAACGTTGGAAGGAAGCAGAAACGGGAGAAGCACGTATCCGCTTTGGCACACCGGAGAAACTGCTGGGAAATGCCAATGCCGTGCAGAAGGAGTTTTTCGATTACTATCGCAACCCCTTGCGTGGCTATCATCCGCGCTATCAAGGTATACGCTTTACCAGTCAGGCGGCATTGATGAACTTCTATCCGTTTGCCATGATTAAAGAGATTTCACCACGCCCCGTGCTATTCATTGCAGGCGAGCATGCACATTCGCGCTATTTCAGTGAGGATGCCTATCAAGAAGCCAGCGAACCGAAAGAACTGTATATCGTTCCCGGAGCCAATCATGTAGACTTGTATGACCGGATGGATAAGATACCGTTCGAAAAAATTTCGGAATTCTTCTGGTATGCTTTGCGGTAATTCAGATGAAAATGGTAATGCTATCCGTGATTATGATACAGCAAAGCGAATACGCAGGAGGGTAACTTTGCAACAGAAACAATTTAAAGATTATAGTATTTGCAACCAGTTATTACTCAATATTTTGTGAGTTATAAGTCAGAAATATGGGCATAACCTTTAGGGGTACATTCTAAAAGGTGAAGATTTAACCTTTTTATTATTTCTTAACACTCAAAGAGCGGTGGTAGAGGGTATTTTCCCTCTTTTCGGTACTTTATTGATGGTTCGATGTTCCCATCTTTCCACATTGCTTGGCTCGTTCGCACAAGCCACTACAAAGGTACTACAATTTCCAATAAAGGCAAGAGGACAGCAATTCAAATCTATTATTTTTGAGGGAGTGAAATCTGCCGCTTGCCAAATTTCTCTCTGTCGAAAATAATAGTCCTCTGAAAAGAATGAAAACAGCATTGATAAAATTGCCTTATTAAGGGGGGGCTATGCTGTTTTATGCTATTATTTCGTCAGTCGTTTATCTCCGTTGCCGGATGCAGTTTTCAGCCAAGCCGATGAATAAGAAAAGGTTTTGGAGCTGTTTACTCTCCAACGGAGGACGAAACTGCTCCAAATGGTTTACCGCTTGAACTTTTCGTTTTCTAAAAGAGGTTTGGCAACCTTTGCATCCGACAAAAGGAGATAAATGACCAGATATATAACAGTAGTATTACATTAAGGTAAAGAACAACCATGGTATAGTATTATTGCAATTTAACTATTTAAAGTTTGTTTATAATCAAATCATTTAAAGATTTTTGTCCTTCTATGATTTTTTGTATTTGATAAATGTCGTAATTAAATAAAAAATATCACGCATAATGACTTTTTCTTTTTTCTAAATTTCTTCAAATGACAAATTATTGTTACATTTGTAATGTAATGTAGTTAATGGTTGCGCTTATAAAGTCCTTGGAAAGGATTTATGTATAAAAGAGGTAGATGTTTACTCTGTTCTTGTTTGGATTATCAGCATCACTGATATGAAATAACAAAAAAAAATATACAATGGCTAAGCGGACGGACAGGCAGGGAAATAGTACAGATTCCCAATCCCCCTCTTTATAATACATTGCGTATAAGATTTATTAACTGTCTGGTCTGGGGAATCTACAGAGATTTAACGAATCAAGATGGGAAGAGTCAGTCTTTGTCTTGTCATAATGTTCTTCATCTGTAGTGCTCAAAAAATTGATGCACAAGTACAGAATATCAGAGAGAAACAAGATACCATTTCGGCGACTAAATCATTAGAGCATATCAGGCCCGAGAATATCAAGAAGGGACCATTGAATAATGCTTTGGATGTATTGAGTGGTCAGTCTGCCGGTGTGAACGTCACCACTAATGGGACTGACAGGCTCGCTATGCTGAATAGTATCCGTGTGCGTGGTACCACATCCATTATGGGTGGCAATGACCCGTTAGTAATTATTGACGGAGTGACATCTGACATCGCTACGCTATCTACCATATATCCCGCAGACATCGAGAGTTTCACTATTTTGAAGAATGCTACCGAAACGGCAATGTACGGTTCCCGTGGTGCTTCAGGTGTAATTGAGATTAAGACCAAGAAAGGAACGGGGCGAGGTTTCGAAATATCATATGATGGCAACTACGGATTCGAGTCAATGTATAAACATCTGCAAATGCTCAACGGCCCGGAGTATATAGCTACAGCAGAGGCACTTGGATTAGATTACAATAATGGTGGCTACAACACCAATTTTCACGATGTAATTACTCGTACGGGCTTGATACATCAGCATCACTTGGCTTTTAGCGGTGGTTCGGAAAACTCAAACTATCGAGCATCGTTCGGTTTTATGGATCATAATACAATTGTCAAAGTTAACGATTACCGAAATTTAGTGGTAAAACTTGATGCTACACAAAAGGCTTTCGATGGTCGCTTAGTTGGCGATTTTGGTGTATATGGCTACTCGTCAAAGATACACGACATTTTCGATACACGAATACTGTTTTACTCGGCAGCTGCACAGAATCCTACATATCCAGCAGGAACTGATGTTAATGGCAACTGGGTGAAGAACTCGGCTGCATCACACATCAACCACCCCGGAGCACTCCTCTATGAGAAAAATGACTCCGAAGAACGGAATTTCAATACACATTTGGGGCTGAAATTTAATATCCTTGACAATTTGATATTGTCGGCTTTCGGCTCTTATTCATATTCATCTACGGGAAATGCTCAATTTTGTCCTACATGGGTGTGGGCGCAAGGCAATGTTTATCGTGGAGAGTTCAAGGGTGAAGACTACTTTACAAATGTGTCCCTCTCATATAACAATGCTTGGGGAGACTCACACCTTGATGCTGTTGTTGGCGCAGAATATCTTAAACAGGTAAGGACTGGTTTATGGGTGCAGGCAAAAGGAATAACAACAAATGATTTCTCCTATAATAACATCGGAGCAACATCATCGCGTCCTTTCGGTGGTACGAGCAGTAGCTATGAAGACCCGTCACTTGCTTCAATAATGGGTAGTGTCACATATAGTTACAAGGATAGATATTCTATTGCGGCAGCACTCCGTGGAGATGGCTCTTCAATGGTAAGCGATAACAATACTTTCGGATTCTTCCCATCAGTATCACTGGGTTGGGATGTAAAAAAAGAAGGCTTCCTCTCTGATACTGACTTTATAACAATGTTGAAACTAAGAACCGGATATGGTCGGTCAGGAAATCTTGGAGGTATAACATCCTATACAACACTTAATACCGTAAAGGAGAATGGTATCGTATCCATCAACGGTGCACCTACCGTAACAATGGGAAGTATACGCAACACGAATCCGGACCTTAAGTGGGAGACTCGTTCAACATTTAATATCGGTTTTGACTTAGGTATATGGGATAATCGGTTGATGCTTACCTCGGAATTATATTACTCAAAGACAACGGATATGCTCTATGAGTATGATGTTCCCGTTCCGACCTTTGCGTTCGATAAACTGATGGCAAATATCGGCTCGATGTCTAACCAGGGTGTCGAACTAGGAATCTCGGTAGTTCCCATTCAACGAAAGGATATGGAGATGAATATCAACTTCAATATGTCCTACCAGAAGAATAAGTTACTTTCGCTTAGTGGAGAGTATAATGGTATGCATATGACAGCTTCAGATATTACTCCGATTGGCTCGCTTTATGGTGCAGGTCAGAACGGTGGAGACAATAATGTAGTATATCAGATTGTAGGTCAGCCATTGGGGGTATTCTATCTACCTCACTGCAAAGGGCTTAAAGAAAATGAACTTGGTGGCTACAGTTACGATATTGAAGATTTGAATGATGATGGCGAGATTGATTTTAGCGATGGCGGAGACAGGTATATAGCAGGTCAGGCAACCCCCAAGGTAACTATTGGATCAAACATCAGTTTCCGTTACAAGTCCTTTGATATTGCCATGCAGATAAATGGTGCTTTCGGTCATAAGATATTCAATGGCACGGGCTTGGCTTATACCAATATGTCTATATTCCCTGACTACAATGTATTGAAGGGTGCTCCTGAAAAAAATATTATTGATCAGAATGTTTCAGACTATTGGTTGGAAAAAGGTGACTATGTAAATATTGAACATATTACCATAGGCTACAATATTCCAATGAAATCCAAGGCTGTGAAGTCATTGCGTCTTTCGGCAGGCATTAGCAAAACCTTGCAACAATCACAGGCTATAGCGGTCTTACTCCAATGATAAACAGTTATGTAGTAAGCAACACTTTGGGCATTGACGACAAACGCACCTATCCTTTATATCGTACCTATTCGTTAGGTCTTAGTATTCAATTCTAACCGCTTACAGTTATGAAAAGATATATAAACATATTGATGGTTGCTTTGGCAACGATGATGACCTCTTGTCTTACTGAAGACCCTAGAGATCAACTTTATGAAGAAGACATTTACAACAATGCCAACAACATATATATTAATGCAGTGGCTGTGCTCTACAATTACATTGGTGGCAGTGCAGACAGTGAGGGTTTACAGGGGACCTGTCGTGGGATTTATGACTATAACACACTTACTACAGACGAAGCCATGATACCTATTCGTGGTGGCGACTGGTACGATGGAGGTTTGTGGACGAATATGTATCAGCATAAGTGGAGTCCTAATGATTTACCACTCTACAATACTTGGAAATACCTCTACAAGGTTGTTGTGTTATCGAACAAATCTCTGCATATCATCGATAAGTATAGCCATAACCTATCTGAGGAGCAGAGAGTGGCCTACGAAGCTGAGGTGCGAGCTCTGAGAGCACTTTTCTACTACTACATTATGGATATGTATGGCAGAGTGCCCATCGTAACATCCTATGAACAACCGCAGGATGAAGTTGTGCAGAGCGAGCGTAGCGAGGTTTTCCGTTTTATCGTGAATGAGTTGCAGGAGGTTGCCGAGTTGTTGCCAAATGAGCGTAGTAATAAGATGGGTAACTACTATGGTCGTATAACAACACCTGTAGCTAATTTCCTTTTGGCTAAGTTGGCTCTTAATGCCGAGATATATTGTGATGATAATTGGACTGATGGCGTTCCACGGAACGGTAAAGAGATATTTTTCACCGTCGATGGTGAGAAACTCAACGCTTGGCAGACCTGTATCAAATATTGCAATAAACTTGCCGAGGTAGGTTATCGGTTGGAGGACGATTATAGCTATAATTTCTCTGTGCATAACGAGAACTCCAACGAAAACATATTCACCATTCCGTTGGATAAGAACCTCTATGCTGCGCAGTTCTGGTATCTCTTCCGATCACGACACTACAACCATGGCGGTGCGTTGGGTGGCTCATCGGAAAATGGTACCAGTGCCAATATCTCAACAGTCTTAGCCAACGGATACGGCACAGATGATGTAGATGCTCGCTTTGAAAAGAACTTCTATGCCGGCATCGTAGAGGTTGATGGAAAGCCTGTAATGATGGACAATGGACAGCAGTTGGAGTATTTCCCATTGGAGCTAAAGTTGAATCTTACGGGAAGCTCCTATGTCAAGACAGCTGGTGCTCGTATGGCAAAATATGAGGTTGATAGGACCTCACATTCCGACGGTAGACAACCGGATAACGACATCGTGCTATTCCGCTATGCCGATGCTCTCCTGATGAAGTCCGAGGCAAAGGTACGTAATGGTGAGGATGGCTCGTTGGAGTTGAACGAAGTCCGAGGTCGTGTTGGTATGCCATATCGAGAAGCTACGCTTGAGAACATATTGAAAGAGCGTTTGTTGGAGTTAGTATGGGAAGGCTGGCGACGACAAGATATGGTGCGTTTTGGAGTTTATCACAAATCATACGATCAGCGAGTCCAACTGGCTGATGAGAAAAATGGGTATACCACAGTTTTTCCTATTCCACAAAAAAGTATAGACTTGAACCCAAAATTGAAACAAAATGTTGGATATAAATAACTTTAGCCTATGAGTATTCAATTTGACATTGCAAAACAGATTATAGCTGAAACATGCCCTAATCGCAAACTTAAGTTGGAGAATATTCGCCTTTTTGCAGATATTATTCAGCCTAAGAAATATCAAAAAGGTGATATAATTCTAAATGAAGGTGATATCTGTAATTGCCTATTTTATATAGAAAAGGGATTTATTAGACAGCACTACCTAAAGCATGATAAGGATGTGATAGAACATTTAGCATGTGAAAAAGATGTTGTCTGGTGTATTGACAGCTATTTTAACCGAGAGCCAACACATCTTATGATGGATGCTGTAGAAAACAGTGTTTTATGGGAAATTCCGCGTGATATAATGGAAGAATATGGAAAATAAGAAGGAAGAGCCAACTTTGAACAAGGTAACGTTCGTAAACGGTGTGCAGATTAAAAACAAAAGTGGAAAGCACTGATGTGGGATAATTTTATCTATTATGGTAAGATTAATCAAAACAGAGACAGTCATAAGTGTACTGATGGGGCATTTTATAAAGAAATTATTGTTTATCTTGCTGTTTGTCGGGGTACTGATTGCTCCGGCAAACGCACAAAACGAAAAGAATATGTATTCGTACAAGAAAATTGGCAACAAGTATATTGTCAGCATTAACAATCATACTGAAATTGTGAAAGCCCTGAATGCTTTCTGCAAGGAGAAAGGAATTCTGTCGGGTTCTATCAACGGGATTGGTGCTATCGGAGAGCTGACCCTCCGTTTCTTCAATCCCAAGACAAAAGCATATGATGATAAGACATTCCGGGAGCAAATGGAAATATCCAACCTTACAGGGAATATATCATCTATGAATGAGCAGGTATATCTTCATTTGCATATAACCGTCGGCAGGAGCGACTATTCCGCTTTAGCCGGACATCTACTTTCCGCAATACAGAATGGTGCAGGGGAGTTCGTGGTGGAAGATTATAGCGAGCGGATAAGTCGCACATATAATCCGGATTTAGGACTGAATATATACGATTTTGAAAGATAGTTGCCTATAAATATCGCTTGGAATACAGGATAATACATCATTCAGCTTAGATGATATATATCAAAAAAAGTTTATCAATTCTGTCACGTTAACTTTGCAACAGAAATAATTTAAAGACTATCAAATATGGATAAAGACAAGGATATGAGCCGCCGGAGATTCCTTAAAATGGCGGCATTGACAGGAGCTGCCATGTGTGTCGGGCCTACCTTGAACAAGGTAACGGCAGCAGAACGGGTATGGATGGGGAAACAACAAGTTGCAAACAACATCCCTGCAGGCATGGCGGCGGTGCGCACTCGGCGAACATTGGGACACGGAAATACGGCATTCACTGTTTCTGCAATGGGATATGGCTGTATGGGCTTGAACCATAACCGCAGCCAGTACCCGAGCAGGGAAAAAGAAATCGCCCTGGTGCATGAAGCTGTTGAACGTGGGGTGACCCTTTTCGATACAGCCGAAAGCTACGGCTACCACATCAATGAAAAATTGGTCGGCGAAGCCTTGAAAGGATATACCGACCGGGTATTTGTGTCATCGAAGTTCGGACATAAGTTTGTAAACGGTGTGCAGATTAAAACCGAAGAGGACAGCACTCCGGCCAACATCCGCCGGGTTTGTGAAAACTCGTTGCGCAATCTCGGAGTTGAAACATTGGGCATGTTCTACCAGCACCGCATAGACCCGAACACACCGATTGAAGCGGTGGCTGAAACATGCAGCAAACTCATCAAGGAAGGTAAAATCCTGCATTGGGGCATGTGTGAAGTAAACGTTGATACCATCCGCTGTGCGCACAAGATATGTCCGGTTACGGCAATCCAAAGCGAATATCACTTGATGCACCGCATGGTAGAGACGAACGGAGTGTTGGAGCTGTGCGAGGATTTGGGCATCGGTTTCGTTCCATACAGTCCGCTGAACCGTGGTTTTTTGGGCGGTATGATCAATGAATATACCAAGTTTGATGTTACCAACGACAACCGGCAGACCTTGCCACGCTTCCAGCCCGAAGCCATACGCGCCAACTATCGTATTGTGGAAGTTCTTAACGCTTTCGGCCGTACAAGAGGCATTACCCCGGCACAGATAGCTTTGGCCTGGCTGATGAACAAGAAGCCTTTTATCGTGCCTATTCCGGGCACCACCAAACTCTCTCATCTGGAAGAGAACCTTCGTGCCTGCGACATCCGTTTCACGGCAGAAGAGATAGAAGAACTGGAAACAGCCGTAGCTGCCATTCCTGTGGTGGGTAGCCGCTACGATGCCTTGCAGGAGTCTAAAATCCCAAAATAATCCGTGTATGAAGAAACAGATATTTTACATGACGTTCATCGCTTTACTGTCGGGCTGTAATTGTTACAAAGGGAATATTCTGCAAATAGAGGAACAAGGCAGTTTTGCCGTAGGTGGCACCGTACTGACCGATTCATTGGGACACAAATACCACGGCGACCATGCTTATGTATTTTATCAGAAACCGGTTGATGCACGGAAATATCCGCTTGTTTTTGCACATGGTGTCGGCCAGTTTTCCAAAACATGGGAGACCACTCCTGACGGACGCGAAGGGTTTCAGAATATATTTCTTCGCAAAGGTTTCTCCACCTATCTTGTCGACCAGCCTCGCCGGGGAAATGCCGGACGGAGTACGGAAGCTGTCACACTGGAACCGGTATTCGATGAAGAAGAATGGTTCAACCGTTTCCGTGTGGGAATCTATCCTGATTATTTCGAGGGTGTACAGTTCAGTCGCGACCGGGAAGCCTTAAACCAGTACTTCCGGCAGATGACGCCGACCATCGGACCTTTGGACTTCGATGTCTATTCCGATGCCTATGCTGCTCTTTTTGACAAAATCGGTCCGGCCATATTTGTCACTCATTCACAAGGCGGTCCGGTGGGTTGGTTTACTTTGCTCAAAACGAAGAACATCAAAGCCATTGTAGCATACGAACCCGGTGGAAGTGTACCCTTCCCAACCGGTCAAGTTCCCGAAGAAGGCAAAGTCTTGACACGGTCTAAAAAAACAGAAGGAATAGAAGTCCCTATGGCAGTTTTCAAGAGATACATGGAAATTCCCATCATCATTTACTATGGGGATAACCTGCCCGAAACAGACGAACATCCGGAACTTTACGAATGGACACGCCGTCTGCATCTCATGCGCAAGTGGGCCGAAATGCTCAATAAGCTGGGCGGTGACGTGACGGTCATTCATCTGCCCGATGTCGGTCTGCATGGGAATACGCACTTCCCGATGTCGGATTTGAACAATGTGGAAGTAGCTGACCTGCTGTCGAAGTGGCTGTATGAGAAACAGCTGGACAGATAGAAATTAACAGAGGATAACCCCAAAACCTAAATAAAAATAGTTATGAAACTGAAGTGCTTATTGGCAATGCTGCTCTTAACCTTCCTTTCGTGCAGCAACACTCCGGCTGTTGAAGATAAGATAGATTCGTTGCCTCACTCAGAGCCGGGGAAAACATTGATAGTCTATTTCTCATGGAGCGGACATACGCAAACTGTAGCCAACATTATCCATGAACTTATTGGATGCGACATGGTGGAGATTGAACCGGAAGAACCCTATTCTGATGAATATAATGAAGTGGTTGACCGTTTCAAAAATGAAAGAGACAATCATATTCTTCCAGCTCTGCGTACAAAAGTAGAGAATATGGATGATTATGATACATTGATTATCGGTAGTCCTATTTGGGGTGGTCTTCTGTCTTCTCCTGTAAAAAGTTTCCTGTCCGGTTATGATTTGTCCGGGAAAAAGATACTCCCATTCTGTACACATGGAGGAAGCGGAACAGCACAAAGTGTGGATAATATCCGCAAACTATGTCCCCATGCTGAAATATTGCTGTTTATGGCAGTCAAACTGCAAACTCTCGGAATGAAGTGAAAAAATGGCTGTCAGAAGCCGGATTTTCTGTCGAATTAAATTACGCCCGTTTAATAGTTTTAATACTGAAATGAAATATCCTTTGTTATCCGCACTCTTTCATCCCCTTTTTCAGAGATTTGCAGATAGACCAGTAGTTGAGATTAGGGAATATGAGATTGTCTTCCTGACAGGGTCGGTAACGCTCGATAATCTGCAAAGGAGTATCCAACAGTTTCACTTGGAACGGCACTTTTGTCTTGTACCGTTTGGACAATATCCACTTCTCACCATTCACTTCTACGATGTTGCTATTGGTTAGTTCCTTGATGTCCACGAAAGAGAGGGCAGTGAAGCTGGCGAAAACAAAAATGTCACGAATATAGAACAGTTGGACATCCCCAACTCGTGCGTCATCAACGTTTTCAGTTCATCTTCCGTCAGGAACTCACGTTCCGTCACATTAGGGCTGATGTGGAATTGGGCAAACGTTTTTTTCGGTATTAGTCCGTTAAAGTGCACACACATGACAACGCCTTTCAGCCACATGCATTTTTCCCATATCGTCCCGTTGTGAAGTCCCGCTTTCGTTGATAGGTAGGCTGCAAACCCCTTGATGAAGTCGGGCTTAATCTCCAGCATGAACATATCCGTCCGTCTGTAAAAAGACTTGATGAACGCTGCCACATGGTTTCTTGCCACCACCCGTGAACGGTGGTTGCCATTACCCTGTCTTTTCCGACACGCTTCTTGAATACTTCGTTCTCACGTCCGGACGCTTTGAGCAGTGTCTCATACTCACTGCCGATACCCTGATAAGCATTGCTCACCATTTCAGCCGTCACGAACGCTTCACGGTCGAATATACGCAGGTAGTGCTTGATGATTTGAGCCTTGATGTTGTCAAGGGCAAGGTTGATATCACGTACTTCCGCACTCTTGCCTTTCGCCCTGTTCCCTTTCACGTCCCAAAGCGTTTTCGGGATACTCTACTTATAGCTGAACTGCGTCACAATCCCGTTAATCGTTACCCGTCCTATGATGCGGACAATATCGTTTTTCTCCTTGTTGCCGTTCACGTAGAACAGCACTTTGAATGTACTTCTTGCCATACTCGTTTTTTAAGTTTAAAATTAAGTATCAATGAGTTATGCCTTGTAAACCAACCGAAGCCATACGGAGAAAAATTCAGCACGGAGTATCAAAAACCACCTTTCACGGGGTAATGATTTAGCAACCTTTCTACTTCATAAATTTACTTTTTTTTGCGTTACCTCGTTTTATGCCTTTGTCCTCATTTGTCCTCACAAACGCTTTATTCATAGCCGTTTTAAAAACATTTCCGCCTTTCTATTCCTCTTTTCCACAGATTTTTAGTAAATTTATATCCGTCTAATTTTTAAGGTCCTATGTTCAGACTCAATCTAACCAAACATTGCATAAAGTGGTACTGTTTCATCCAAATGCAACTGATGGACACGTTCGTACATTATTTTGTGCTTGTATCGTTATATCTATTGCAGCTATTATCTGTAGTTCATTTGTATCCATGGCCCATTACAGACAGGCGTTATTCAGTATGACTTATTTTTCCTCCCTGGTGTTTTTTTGTGGAGTATGCATTGCGCATTTGCGGCACCGGTCAAATATCCGGATAGAGACATAAACCGTACACG
The DNA here is from genome assembly GCF_019041495.1 of Parabacteroides sp. MSK.9.14. NCBI lineage: Bacteria > Pseudomonadati > Bacteroidota > Bacteroidia > Bacteroidales > Tannerellaceae > Parabacteroides > Parabacteroides sp. MSK.9.14. The sequence goes on along the minus strand of NZ_JAHPXO010000038.1, from coordinate 28,587 downwards.
ATGGAAATATATTTTTTCATTCTATGGTTTGTGGACTCCGTGACCATTCTCCCTTATATGTTAACCTATATGTATTGGGATACGAATATTGTCCATGTCATTATCCTCCTTTACATTTTTATTATTGTCAAATAGATAAGATACTTACGGAAGAGTGGGTTATGACCTATATACCTGCGGTATCATGGTCTGTTTTTCTGCTATTCTGCTATACTATATAGAGCTTAATGTACAGCTTGAGGATTTCAAAACATTCGTGACGGGCTTTGGTGGGCAGTAATTCTAAGACTTTAAATAAAGAAAAATTAAGCCACCCCTTAAAAAAAAGAGATATTTCCTTTCAAAGAATTCATTTCTTTTATTACATTTGTATTAGTCTTTTGAAAATAGAAGATTTATAGTAAAGCGTTAAGGCATTATCCAAGTTCAGGAAATCCCCAATTTCGAAACAACAATTGGATAATACATTGGACGCTCCACGTTCTATCTATATGGATTTTTGTTATATATAGGCGTGGGGCTTTGTGTATTATATGTTGTTGAGTATGGGGATACTTCTGAACGGTAATACCAAAGTTCCCACGCTTAACTTTATATAAACACAACTCCAGGGAACAGGGTTGGCTTATAATAAACATTATGAAAGCAACTTGTTTTAAAAGCGAGACAACTGTCTCCAACGACTTTCCCCCTTTGTTTGTTACTGTCTTTTGTGGAATATTCTATCCTTTCATTTCCATTCCTGTCTCTTTCGGAACATACCGTTCATTATCATACAAATTACATGCCAAAGCACTTTTCTGCCTTCTCCTGCTATGGTACTAGATAATAGTAACTCCCCCTATCACATAGAGGAAGAACTTTGGTTACAGATACTTTCTCTGTCAAGAGAGTTGCAGGAGTGTAAAGCTAGTCTGCACCATAATACTTTGGACTGTATTTCCGATAAGATTGAAGGAATAGAAAGAGAACTGGATGTCTTATTGGATATTCTGCAAGGGAGGCAAGACAAAAAGACATCATAGTGCTATTTTTTATGACAATTTGTCTACGCCGATAAGTTATCCTATTATTTAAGCCTCGTTTAAGAATTCCGTTTTATGGGTTACCCACAATCGAATGGAATTTTTATATACTGAGAATAACACATGATATTAGTAATGGATTTTCAATATTCAGAGTGATAATGGATAAACGAATAGAAAACGCCATGAATGAGTTGATCAATACAGAAATATGGTCAACCGGTTTATACCTGTCATTGCAGGTTTATTTTGAAGATGAACGGCTTCCAATACTTAGCTCCTGGCTGAACTCCCAAGCACAGGACAATATGAACAAGGTTTATCAGATGATGAATCGGATATGCCATGATGGAGGATGTGTTGTAATCAATGAAATGAAACGGGATACACATGAATGGACAACGCCATTGAATGCCTTGAATGAATTGCTTGAACATGAGCAGTACATATCACGTCAGGTAAACACATTTCTCATATTATGCTGGAATGTAAGCATGTCCTTCCATTCTTTCATCAGCGGGCTGTATGCAGACCGTATATATGTAAGTACGGCATTTATGGAATTGTTACGTATCCTCGCCAAGGAAAACGAACGGAAACTACCTTATTTTTGACGGTATGGATTTAAGATTGATGTTATGCAAAATTTAATATTGCAGAATGCTATCTGGTATGTTTTTTGCGATATAATAATCGATAATAAACTATATGTCATCATGGATATATTTGTATATTTAACATTGTGTTTCACTTCGCTATTCACCTTGATGGACCCTCTTGGAGTGATGCCGGTATTCCTGCAAATGACTGATGGAATGGATACGAAAGAACGCAGATATATCGCCTTGAAAGCATGTACCATTGCATTTATCATATTAGTCCTTTTTACATTATCGGGCAGGTTTCTGTTTCATTTTTTCGGCATCTCAACAAACGGATTCCGGATTGTGGGAGGTATCATCATCTTTAAAATCGGATATGATATGTTGCAGGCACATTTTACCCATGTGAAACTGAATGAAACTGAACGAAAAGAATATTCCAAAGATATAACCATCACACCTCTTGCCATTCCGATGTTATGCGGTCCGGGAGCGATTTCCAGTGGAATAACATTGATGGAAGATGCTTCGGAATATACTTTCAAAATAGTATTGCTTGGCGTAATCGCTTTGGTCTGCATTCTTTCCTTCTTTATTCTGTGCGCGTCCACCCAGCTTTTAAAAATCTTGGGAGAGACGGGAAACAATGTGATGATGAGACTGATGGGACTTATTCTAATGGTGATCGCCGTGGAATGTTTTATCAGCGGGATACGTCCGGTATTAATTGAAATCTTGAAACAAGCCCATGCTTGTTCTTAAAGAAGAGAGATAATTTGGATTTATTATTAACATTAAAAGTTTGATTCATCATGACTGAAAAATTGCAAAATGCTCTGAATGAGCAAATCACAGCAGAATTATGGTCTGCCAACCTGTATTTATCAATGTCTTTTTATCTGGAAAGAGAGGGCTTTTCCGGAATGGCTCGCTGGATGCAGAAACAGTCTGCAGAAGAGACCGGGCATGCATATGCCATTGCCGGGTACATGATTAAGCGTGAGGCAACCCCGAAAGTAGACAAGGTCGATGTGGTTCCACAAGGTTGGGGTAACCCTGTTGAAGTATTCGAGCATGCTTTGGAGCATGAAAAACATGTTTCCAAACTGATTGATGAGTTGGTACAGGTAGCATCCGAAGAGAAAGACAATGCCACTCAGGACTTCTTGTGGCAATTTGTTCGTGAGCAAGTAGAAGATGAAGCGAATGTACTCAATATTGTTAGTCATCTGAGGAAAGCCGGAGACTGTGCTATCCTTTTTATGGATGCAAAACTGGGTGAACGGGAGTCATAAACCAGAATAATCAATAAAAATAAATAAAATGAAAATAGTAGATTTATTGGGAGGAAAGGCTGAGTACTACCTGAACCATACATGTAAGACGATAGACAAACAACTTATCCATATTCCGGGACCGGATATGATAGATAAGGTATGGATGAATTCCGACAGGAATATCCGTACATTGGAAAGTTTGCAGGCTTTATACGGACATGGACGTCTGGCCAATACGGGCTATGTATCCATTCTGCCTGTAGACCAGGGCATAGAACATTCTGCAGGAGCGTCTTTCGCCCCCAATCCGCTTTATTTCGATCCCGAAAACATCATAAAGCTGGCCATTGAAGGAGGGTGTAATGCCGTGGCATCCACATTCGGTGTGTTGGGCGCCGTGGCACGCAAATATGCACACAAGATACCTTTTATCGTCAAGCTGAACCATAATGAGTTGCTGACTTATCCGAACAGCTACGACCAGGTAATGTTCGGTACGGTGAAAGAGGCATGGAACATGGGAGCCGTAGCTGTCGGTGCTACCATTTATTTCGGTTCGGAACAAAGCCGCCGCCAGATAGTGGAAGTGTCACAGGCTTTTGAATATGCCCACGAACTGGGAATGGCTACTATTCTGTGGTGCTATTTGAGAAACAGCAGCTTCAAAAAGGATGGTACCGACTATCATGCCGCTGCCGACTTGACAGGACAAGCCAACCATATCGGGGTTACCATTAAAGCCGATATCGTGAAGCAGAAGCTTCCATCCAATAACGGCGGTTTCAAGGCTATCGGATTCGGAAAGACAAACGAGTGTATGTATTCGGAACTGACCACTGACCATCCGATAGACCTTTGCCGTTATCAGGTGGCGAATGGCTATATGGGACGTGTCGGATTGATTAACTCGGGCGGTGAATCCCATGGGGAATCCGACCTGCATGATGCTGTCGTAACGGCAGTAGTAAATAAGCGTGCAGGTGGTATGGGGCTGATCAGCGGTCGTAAGGCTTTCCAGAAACCGATGAAAGACGGAATTCAACTTCTGAACACCATTCAGGACGTATATCTGGATTCTTCAATAACCATTGCATAAAGAAGAAGTATCCATGAAAAGAATAGTGTTATTACGTCATGGCGAAAGTCTATGGAACAAAGAAAACCGTTTTACTGGATGGACGGACGTGGATTTAAGCGAGAAAGGAGTTGAAGAAGCCTGCAAGGCAGGCGATGCATTACGGGAGGCTGGATTTTCTTTTGAGGCAGCTTACACTTCTTACTTGAAACGTGCCGTAAAAACGTTGAACTGTGTCTTGGACCGGCTGGATAAAGACTGGATTCCGGTTGAAAAGACCTGGCGGCTGAACGAGAAGCATTACGGCATGCTTCAGGGACTGAATAAGAGTGAAACAGCGGTCCAATATGGTGAAGAACAAGTACACATCTGGCGAAGAAGCTATGACGTGGCTCCCGCTCCGGTAGGCAAAGATGATCCCCGTAATCCGGGCATGGATATCCGCTATGCCGGTGTACCAGATAGCGAACTTCCCCGTACGGAATCCCTGAAAGATACTATTGGGCGTGTCATGCCTTACTGGAAATGCATCATCTTTCCCGCATTGATGTATAAGGACAGCCTGCTGGTAGTCGCCCATGGTAACAGCCTGCGCGGAATCATCAAGCATCTCAAAGGAATTTCCGATACGGATATTTCCAACCTGAACCTGCCTACGGCAGTTCCTTATGTCTTTGAATTTGACGACAGGCTGGTTCTTGTCAAGGACTACTACCTTGGAAACCCGGAAGAGATACGGAAACGGGCAGAAGCTGTGGCCAAACAAGGGATGGCTAAAAAATAAAAATCTGTCTATCAAGCAGATGCTTTTTTTTAAGTTTTAATTATTAACTTTTAAAGAGGAGGTAAAAATGGTACCTGTAAAAACAAACCAGAATTGGTTACCGAGTATTTTTAACGATTTCTTTGACAATGAATGGATGGCAAGAGCAAACGCTACGGCTCCAGCCATCAATGTGATTGAGAATGAAAAGGACTACAAGGTAGAACTGGCAGCTCCGGGAATGACCAAGAATGATTTTAAGGTAAGTGTGGATGAAAGCAACAATCTGGTAATCTGCATGGAAAAAAAGGACGAGAAAAAGGAGGAGAAGAAAGACGGAAAATACTTGCGCCGTGAATTCTCCTATTCCCGATTCCAGCAGAGTATCCTGCTGCCGGATAATGTGGAAAAAGATAAAATTTCGGCCAAAGTGGAACACGGGGTCCTGTTTATCGATATTCCCAAAGTCGTAGATAAGAAGGTTCAGGAAACCACCAAAACTATTGATGTCAAATAAGATATCTTGATGAGACTCTACAGAAGGCATTTCTTATTATCAGGGAATGCCTTCACCCGGATATTTGAATTCCAAAATAAATATAATGAGAGGATTTGATTTCGATAAAGCGCTGGTAGCCCTTCAGAATGAACTGCATTGTTTTGCATATAAACTGACTGCTGACAAGGATGAAGCAGAAAACTTGTTGCAGGAAACAATGTTGAGGACGTTGGATAATAAGGATAAGTTTGATTCCGGTACGAATTTTAAAGGCTGGATGTATACCATCATGCGCAATGCATTTATCAATAATTGCCGGACAAAGAAAATACGAGGGAATTTATATGTATTATCAGAACCTGAATATCATTTCCTGTTAAGGGACGACTCTTTCATTTTCGTGGATAACGGGCATGATGCAAAAGAGATAAGGGAAGCCCTTAAAACATTGCCTAAAGCACATTATGTCGTTTTTATGTTGTACCGGAGTCAAATATCGGGAAATAGCCGCAAAGATAGGAGTGTCACTGAGTACGATAAAAAGCCGTATCTTTTATAGCAGAAAAAGGCTAAAACAGTTGCTTTCTAATTTTGCCTGATTAATTAAAATATAAAAAACAAATTATGGATAACAAGTATATTGGAATTCTGACTTCCGGAGGGGATGCTTCAGGAATGAACGCGGCTATCCGTGCCGTGACCCGCGCCGCCATTTTTAACGGATTTAAAGTGAAAGGAATTTATAGAGGTTACGAGGGGCTGATTGCCGGTGAAGTGAAAGAACTCACGACGGAAGATGTAAGTAGCATTATCCAGAGGGGAGGCACCATACTGAAAACAGCTCGCTCCGAGACTTTCACCACTCCCGAAGGACGCAAGAAAGCTTATAAGGTCATACAGAAAGAGAACATCAATGCTTTGATAATTATCGGTGGAGACGGTTCCCTGACGGGAGCCCGTATCTTTGCGGAGGAGTATGATGTGACGTGCATAGGATTGCCCGGCACCATTGACAATGACCTATATGGTACCGATTTTACCATAGGATATGATACGGCATTGAACACCATTGTGGAATGCGTGGATAAAATCAGGGACACGGCAACCTCCCATGACCGTATCTTCTTTGTCGAAGTGATGGGGCGTGATGCGGGCTTCCTGGCACAAAACAGCGCAATAGCTTCCGGTGCTGAAGCGGCCATCATCCCGGAGGACAGGACGGACGTGGACCAGTTGGAAACATTCATCGGGCGCGGATTCAGAAAGACGAAAAACAGCAGCATCGTAATTGTGACCGAAAGTCCTGAAAACAAGAATGGAGGTGCCATATATTACGCCGACCGGGTAAAGAAGGAATATCCCGGGTATGATGTCAGGGTTTCTATCCTGGGCCATCTGCAACGGGGTGGTGCTCCGAGTGCCAATGACCGTATACTGGCAAGCCGGCTGGGTGAAGCCGCAATCCAGGCCTTAATGGAAGGCCAGCGAAATGTTATGATAGGCATACGGAACAACGAGATTGTTTATGTTCCTTTTGTCCAGGCAATCAAAAAGGACAAGCCTATTGACAAAAGCCTGATCCGGGTCCTTAACGAATTATCGATCTAAAATAACCGTTAATATGTCAGAAGTTGCTCCTTTAATATCGGATCTTGCCATAATTCTGATTATTGCCGGTATTGTAACCGTCATTTTCAAGTGGCTGAAGCAACCGGTCATATTGGGCTACATTGTAGCCGGTATTATGGCGGGTCCTTCCGTTTCTCTGGTCCCGACTGTTTCCGATCCTGCCAATATCAAAATATGGGCGGACATCGGTGTCATTTTTCTGCTGTTCGCGATGGGACTGGACTTTTCGTTCAAGAAATTGATAAATGTGGGCATTACGGCTATCGTTGCCACTGTCACTATTGTATGTGGCATGATGTTCATAGGTTATACAGCGGGGAATGCAATGGGGTTCTCCCACATGAGCAGTATTTTTCTGGGTGGAATGTTGTCCATGTCGTCCACGGCCATCGTATTCAAGGCCTTCAATGACATGGGACTTCTCCAACAGAAATTCACTGGCATTGTCTTGGGGATTCTTGTTATCGAAGATCTGGTGGCTGTAGTGATGATGGTTGTTCTTTCCACGTTGGCGGTAGGCAAACATTTTGAAGGGAAGGAGATGCTGGAAAGTATATTGAAGCTGGCCGCTTTCCTGATTTTCTGGTCGGCATTGGGTATCTATCTGATACCTACCCTGCTGAAGAAGATACGCCGTTTCACCAGCAACGAGATTTTATTGATAACCTCTCTGGAACTTTGCCTGGGAATGGTGATGATTGCGACAAAAGCGGGATTTTCTGCCGCATTGGGAGCCTTTGTCATGGGGTCCCTGCTGGCAGAGACCGTTGAAGCGGAAAAAATCGTACATATCGTACAGCCGGTAAAAGACCTGTTCGCTTCCATATTTTTCGTGTCGGTAGGAATGATGATCGATCCTGCCATGATGTGGGAATATGCCGTCCCTATTCTCATCCTGACATTGCTGGTACTGTCCGGTCAGGTACTGTTCGGGAGCTTTGGTGTCTTGCTTTCCGGCCAGCCGTTGAAAATTGCCATACAGTCCGGCTTTTCACTGACACAGGTCGGTGAATTCGCATTCATCATCGCATCTTTAGGCGTCAGTCTGAATGTTACGGACAAGTATCTCTATCCGGTCATAGTGGCAGTATCTGTCATAACGACTTTTCTTACCCCCTATATGATACGGCTTTCGGAACCAGCATACCGGTTTATAGACATCCACATGCCTGAATCCCTGAAAGATTATCTCGTACACTATACGTCCGGGGCAATGACTGTAAAACACCAGGGTACTTGGCATAAACTGATCCGGTCTATGCTGGTGTCTGTCACACTCTATCTGGTCGTATGCGTTTTTTTCATCACTTTATATTTTTCCTATGTGCATCCTTTGATTAGGAAAAGTCTGCCGGGAATGGAAGGGAACTTGTTGGGCTTCATCATCATCTTTCTTGTCATATCCCCGTTTCTATGGGCCATCATCATGAAAAGGAACAATTCAACCGAGTTCCGTAAACTCTGGACGGACAACAAGTTCAACAGAGGGCCTTTGGTATCAATAGTACTTGTCAAAATACTGATCTGCACGATTATCATGATGAGTATCATTACCCATCTTTTCAATGTTGCCTTGGGAGCCGGGTTGGTAGTCTCTTCCATTATCATTGCCGTCATTTATTTTTCCAAGCGGATCAAGAAACGGTCGCTGACTATAGAGAGACAATTTATGGCAAACTTTCAGGGGACGGACGGGAATGGACTTTCTACAGAAAGTGATACAGGCTCCACCTTTGGCAGCAATATCCCGTTCAAGGAATTACATTTGGCGGATTTCACAGTATCCCCTGATTCCATATATGTGGGCAGAACATTAAAAGAAAGCAGCTTGCGCACCTTGTTTCAGATAAATGTGATTTCAATCACCCGTGGAGAAAAACGCCTAGATATACCACAAGGGGAAGAACATCTCTATCCATATGACAAGGTTACGGTCGTAGGTACGGACCGACAGTTGGAAAGCTTCCGGACATCCATGGAGCAAAAGAAGGTAGAAAGGAACGGGAACGGAACATCCTCGCAGGATGAGATGGAAATAGGGCAATTTCCTGTCGAAGGAGGTTCACCATTGATCGGAAAGACGATCCGGGAGGCAGACATATCGGATAGCATCATTATCGGAATAGAGAGGAGTACCGTGAATATTATGAATCCAGACCCTGATACAATTTTCAAGGAGAATGATACGGTATGGATTGTCGGTAAACGAAAAATAATAAAAGGACTGAATAAAGATTAGGACTTATTTAATTAAAATGTCATGGAATATTCAAGTTATAATGTAAATACCCCTCAGTGGAGGGAGATTACAGTAGGTTCACATCTTCCTGCAGAACTGCGAAAACTTGCAGAAATCGCACATAATCTCTGGTGGACATGGAATGATGACGCAAAGAAACTGTATTGTGATTTGGATTCGGAACTTTGGAAAGAGGTGGAACAGAATCCGGTATTGTTTCTGGAGCGGATAAATTATGAGAAGCTTGTAGCGCTGGCACATGATGAGAACTTTGTCTATAAAATGGATGCCGTCTATTCCGCCTTCAAAAAATACGTAGATGTGGAACCGGATCACCAGCGCCCGTCAATAGCTTATTTCAGCATGGAATACGGCTTGGATGAAGTCCTTAAGATATATTCCGGCGGTTTGGGAATGTTGGCGGGGGATTACCTGAAAGAGGCGTCGGACAGCAATGTGGACCTTTGTGCCATAGGACTTTTGTACCGTTACGGTTATTTTGACCAGTCGCTTTCCATGGACGGCCAGCAGACAGTCAATTATAAAGCGCAGAATTTCGGGCAGCTCCCGATTGAAAAGGTAATGCAACCGGATGGGAAACAACTGGTAATCCACGTCCCCTATGCCGACAGTTTTGTGGTACATGCCAATGTCTGGAAAGCCAGTGTGGGGCGTATTCCCCTTTATCTGCTGGATACGGACAATGAACTCAACAGCGAGTTTGACCGCCCTATCACTCACCATCTGTATGGAGGCGACTGGGAGAATCGGCTAAAACAGGAAATACTGCTTGGCATAGGCGGGATGATAACGCTGAGAGCTTTAGGTATAACGAAAGATGTATATCACTGTAATGAGGGGCATGCCGCACTGATCAATATCCAGCGGCTTTGTGATTACATAAATGGCGGCTTGAATTTCGGGCAGGCCATGGAGCTGGTACGTGCTTCCTCACTTTATACCGTACATACTCCCGTACCCGCTGGTCATGATTATTTTGACGAAGGGCTTTTCAATAAATATATGAAGGGATATCCTGGCAAGTTGGGTATAACCTGGGATAACCTGATGGATCTCGGGCGTCACAATCCGGGAGACAAGGAGGAACGTTTCTGCATGTCTGTCTTCGCCTGCAAGACCTGCCAGGAGGTAAACGGTGTCAGCAAGTTGCATAAATCGGTATCCCAGCAAATGTTTGCGCCGATCTGGAAGGGATACTTCCCGGAAGAGAACCATGTGGGTTATGTAACCAACGGGGTACATCTGCCTACCTGGTGTGCGGCAGAATGGAAAAAGCTTTTCAAGGACAATTTTGATGAGAATTTTTTCTGCGACCAGTCCAATCAGAAAATCTGGGAGGCCGTCTATGGCATCCCGGATGAAGAGATATGGAATACCCGGTTAAAACAGAAAGCAAAATTGCTGGACTATATCAAAAGCAAATGCAGCAAGGACTGGCTCAGGAGTCAGATTGATCCGGCATTGAGCGTTTCCATTTTTGAGAGATTCAATCCCGATGCTCTTCTAATAGGCTTCGGACGCCGTTTTGCTACATATAAGAGGGCTCATCTTCTGTTCACGGATATAGACCGACTTGCCAGGATTGTGAATAATCCGAAATATCCGGTACAGTTCATCTTTGCAGGCAAAGCCCATCCCAATGACGGTGCCGGGCAGGGGCTGATCAAGCAAATCGTGGAAATATCCCGGCGTCCGGAATTTTTAGGTAAAATCATATTCTTGGAGAATTACGACATGGACCTGGCACGCCATCTTATCTCGGGGGTGGATATTTGGATGAACACCCCTACGCGGTTGGCAGAAGCTTCGGGTACGTCGGGCGAGAAGGCATTGATGAACGGTGTGCTTAATTTCTCCGTGCTGGACGGTTGGTGGTATGAAGGATACCGTAAGGATGCTGGATGGGCACTGACTGATAAAAGGACTTATCAGAATGAACAGTACCAAAACCAGCTGGATGCCGAAGCCATCTATTATTTGTTGGAGCATGACATCCTGCCACTGTATTACGAGCATGGGGGGAAGAACTATTCGGAAGACTGGGTCAAGTATATCAAGAACTCAATCGCACAAATCGCTCCCCATTTTACCATGAAAAGACAGTTGGACGACTACTATGACAGGTTCTATAACAAACTGTCAGAGCATTTCCACATTCTGGCAGCCGACAACTTTGCGAAGGCGAAAATGATGGCTGACTGGAAAGCAAACGTCCGAAGCAGATGGGATGCCATAGAAATCAAATCCATAGAGGCAGGGAATGGGCTGAATGCCACGGTTGAAGCCGGAAAGGAATATGAGGTGACGGTTGTCGTTGATGAGAAAGGCCTGGATGACGCAATCGGAATAGAATCGGTCATTATCAGGCGTGAAGACGGTCAGGATCACATATATGAGGTTATTCCCCTTTTGCCGGTTTCCAAGAATGGGAATTTATATACCTTTAAGGCGACATCCGGCATTTTCAACGCTGGAAGCTTCAAGCAGGCCTTCCGTATGTATCCCAAGAATGCTTTGTTACCTCACCGACAAGATTTCTGTTATGTACGATGGTTTTAATGAACAGTAAAAGGATATGCAAAAACAACGTATGAGCGGGCAAAATCAAAAAACAGATAAACGGATAGCATGGCCGATCATCATCATGAACTTCACGGGAGTGTATGACTACGAGGCGTTTGCCCGGAACAATAAATTTATATGGCTGGATTGTCGTCATCTTTATGGTACAGATGGCTACTGTGACAGGGAGGGGGCTTTGGCTTTGAAGGGGATGATTGCTGATTATCCGGCGGAGGGAGTCCATTTCATTGATTCAGGCAATTATCATTATTTGACTAAATTCTGGACAGACAAACTTGAAACTCCGTTTTCGCTGATTGTGTTCGACCACCATCCCGATATGCAGCCACCGTTGTTTGACAACATACTTTCTTGCGGAAGTTGGGTAAAGGATATATTGGACCATAACAACAACTGCAAGAAAGTAATTATCGTAGGTTCTTCAGACAAACTGATACAGGCTGTGCCGAAAGGATATGAAAGACAAGTTCGGTTTTACAGTGAAACTACGCTCATGCACGAAGAGGGTTGGCAGAACTTTTCTTCCGGACATATCAACGGACCGGTTTACATTTCCATAGACAAGGATGTCTTGAATCCGGCTTCGGCAGCAACAAACTGGGATCAAGGTTCTCTCAGCTTATGGGAATTGGAGAAACTGCTGGCTGTTATTCTTCAGAAAGAACAGGTAGTAGGCATTGACATCTGTGGGGAATGCTCCACAACACTCAATCTTTTTGAAGAAAAACGGGAAACCGTCATGGATAGCCAGGCAAACAAAGAATTGCTCAGATTTATCCGGTCATCCTCCGGCCTTCAATAGAATTAGTTTTTTTGTTATTATAATTATCATATAAAAATAAAATAATTTAGCTTTATGGAAACAATTGTTCGTAGAATTGGACTTGTTGCACACGATGCAATGAAAAAAGACATGATAGAGTGGGTTCTCTGGAACTCGGAACGTCTGATAGGACATAAATTCTATTGTACGGGTACAACCGGTACACTAATTAAAAAAGCCCTTGAAGAAAAACATCCTGAAATCAAATGGGATATCACAATCCTGAAATCTGGTCCTTTAGGAGGTGACCAGCAAATTGGTTCGCGGATCGTAGAAGGAGAAATAGACTATCTGTTCTTTTTTACAGATCCGATGACACTACAGCCGCATGATACGGATGTGAAAGCATTGACCAGACTGGCTGGAGTTGAAAATATTGTTTTCTGCTGTAACCGTTCGACTGCGGACCACATTATTACGAGTCCCTTATTCACTGACCCAACTTACGAACGTATTCACCCGGATTACACCAATTACACGCAGCGTTTTGAAAACAAGGGAATCATATCTGAAGCAGTGGAGCAAGTGAAAAAGCGGAGGAATAAAAGTGAGAATAACATTTCTAAATGAACTGTAATAAGTAGTAGAATATTTATAAGGCTATCTAAGAAACAAGTTGTTTACATCTTTCAGAATAGGTATCAGCTGAATAGTAATCTGCTAAGTTTGTGTCAAAACGTTGGCACAAACTCTTTTATATTTTACAGTTCTGCTATATTTTCTTTTGGCTATGCTGCTTTTTCCAGGGGCAGCGGATTTTTCCGGTTGGCAAGCTTTCCTTTAAGCGTATAGCCTAGTCAGTCTGAACATGAAGAATTTCAGATCAGCCACCCCTCTAAACTGGCTTCGAAGAGCTTTGATTTTAGCATTGAACGACTCCGCTGAAGCATTTGTCAATCGTTCTTCAAAATTTTAGGGGAAATACCTAAAGATACAAAAAGCCAACTAATTCGCAATACTTTTAGTATGAATTAGTTGGCTAATTTTATAGGATTTACTGAATATCCCCTAGTTAAAACAGCTATGCACAATTCCTTTTATTCCGTTTTCAGGTATATGGCATACAAATTGTCAATAATACCATCTGCTAAGCCAATGACCGGAACATGGATATACTCAGCTTTGACAATACCTGCAATTATCAGAAATATCTCAGCGGCGGGAACAATAACATCTGCACGGTCAGTTTTCAGATTAAATTCTTCCATGCGCTGTTATACCGGCACCACGAGTGACCGTTTCTCCGGATGGTATGAATTTGAAGTATCAACATAAAATCGGATTGTTATGGAAACCGTATGTTTTGAAAGGAAGGCGTTCGAGGAATTTGCCATGAAAATCGAACGGTTCATACATAGGGTGGAGGGAATCCCCATCTGGATTTGAAAGGCGTGAAGAGGACGGCTGGCTGGCTCGACCACCAGGATGTCTGCCTGAAGCTGAAAATCAGCAAGCGCACCTTGCAGACCTTGCGGGATAACGGCACGCTCGCCTATACCAAGATAGGCAACCGTACCTATTACCTGCCGGAAGACGTGGAGCGTATCGTCACGAAAGTGGAGGACAGACGCAAGGATGCACGCTACAGGGGGCACACCATTTGAAGGAATTGAACTGAAGTATCAACAAAAGACAAATGAGCAGTATGTATAATAGAGTTTATATCGAATAATTGATTAAAGCGTTCTTTGATTTATCTTTGTGATCTAAAAAGTTCAATTGATGTATTACGACAAGATTCGCCACCGTCATAGCCAAGTGCTTGCTGCGACAGGATTAACTCCTGCTGAGTTTGACGCTTTGCTAATAACTTTCAAGTACCATTGGGATGAATATTACAGCCATTTTACCTTGGAAGGTAAAGTGCGCCAACGTATATCTTACAACAGTGTTGTCTCTGATTCAGGACAAAATGTTCTTCATATTGGTATATCTGAAGACCAATCCCCTTCAGGAACTCCATGCTATTCAGTTTGAGATGACCCAGCCCCAGGCCAATAGATGGATTCACCTTCTTTCTGAGATTCTCCGGCGTACATTGAAAACGCTTGGTGAATTGCCTGACCGTAACTCCAAACGTCTGATACACATTCTTCAAGGGTGCGAAGAAGTCTTGTTGGACGGAACCGAGCGACCTATTCAGCGTCCTTTGGATGAAGACTGGCAGTCTGCATGCTATAGTGGTAAAAAAAACTCATAGCATAAAGAATAACCTGTTATGTACTAACAATCTTCGGATTGTATGGTTGAGCTCCACATACAAAGGTCATGTCCATGACAAAAAGATTTGTGATGAAGAACCTCTTCTACTTCCCAAAGGTATTAGGCTCTGGCAGGATACAGGTTTCATCGGACACAAACCGGATGGAGTTGAAATATGCATGCCCAAAAAGAAACCTAAAGGGAAAGAGCTTACTTGTGTTGAAAAACAAGAGAACAAGCGGATTTCCGGAGTTAGGATTAAAGTGGAGCATGCCATAGGTGGTATGAAAAAATGCCGTATTGTCAAAGAACGATTCAGATGCCATAAATTCGGTTTCGAAGATATGGTGATTCTTATTGCTTGTGGATTACACAACTTCAGAATCAGTCACAAAATGAGTCATATAACAAATTAATCTATATAATGTTTAATGAATTGAAAACGAAAGACGATGCGTGGATGCAGTCCATCCACGAGCGTATCGACCGGCTGTCGGCGATGATTGACGGCATTTTCGGAGATGGCGCGGTTCCGCCAAAAGAAGACGTGTACCTGTGCGACAGTGAGGTGGCGTGTATGCTGAAAGTCAGCCGCAGGACATTGGGCGAGTATCGGAGCAACGGCACGCTGCCTTACTATGTACTTGGTGGCAAGGTCTTGTACAAGAGGAGCGAGATCGAGCAGGTGTTGGAACGGGAATATAGGAGTGTCGGCAAGGCGCGGGGAAGCGGATGAAGATTCCATTTACCTGTTTTTTACGCACTTGTACAGGCTGCGGGCATTAAGACTGTCCGCATAAAGGCTGGACGTTTGCGTGCGCCAGCCACAGACTGTTTTTTAGAGGTGAGGGAGTTTGCCGTCTGGAAAAAGAACCTCTTTTTGGACTTTGGCACAAAGTCGTCCCCTGCCCGGTATCAGACTGTAATTCCTGTATGCAATCCTTTTCTGACTGTTCTCGTAACAGTCTGTTTCAATCCTGCCTGACCTTTGTTTACTTTTCATAAAGAGACTGTACCGCCTTTGTGACCGGGATATGAAACCGAAAGATTGTTTTTGACGGTTGCTAAAAAAGAAAAATCAAAGGTGTTTTGCATGTTCCGTAAAAAATCGTACCTTTACATAAAGTGAGTTGCACATCAACGCAATTGATGCAAGTATGTAGAAACCAGAACGGTTGCCAACTCGTTACCTCGTTTTTTGATGATCCGCATAAACTTTTATTCTTAGCGGATTATGTGATTCTTTCAAAAATAATCTCTATTTTGGGAATACGGCTTTCTGAATATCGGAAATTCTATGTGCCTGCCGTTTTACATCCCCTCCCTACAATCTACAACGACATGCTATCAGAACACTTCCCCATAAAATTTCTATTTTTCCTGTGAAATTATTCTCTTATTCAAAAAAAATAGTATCTTTGTCCTATAAAAGTTGTTCATAAGTATGAGACTGTAAAGTACTGAAATTAGCACAATCTCCAAATCGTTACCTTAGACTTTTCAGAACTTCCATAAGCGTTTGTCTTTCAAATTAATCCATCAAATTGATAAGAATTTAAAGTACTATCTTGTCCACTTTCAATTGAGGGATTACAGAAGTATAATGAATATATCGCACCAGCACTACGATGATGGAAAAGTTAATCATAGAAGTGGATATTACACATCGTTGCAATCTTATTTGTCGACATTGTAATCGTCTTTGTAATGCTGAGAATCAGTATGCAATAGTTAGGAATTCTTTGGATATGGATATGCGGCATATAGACTATCTGTGTCGTGAGATTAAATCGATTCGTAAAGGAAGTATAGAAACCATCCGAATACTTGGAGGCGAGCCATTATTGTCAAAGATATTAGAGCCGGCGGTTCAAGCTTTTGAATTACTGAAAGACGAAGGCTATATTTCTAATATCAATATTGTGACCAACGGTACATTGCCTATTCCTGCTTATTGTTCTCCATACATTGTATTTGCGCCACAAATTGTAGGTCAAATGATAGAAGACAAAGGTAGGCCATTGACTAAGAACGAAATATATTCAATCAAGAATATAAAGCACAGAAATATAACATTATCTCCGGAAGACATTGGCGCAGACTATAAAATCTGCGATAGAATCAATATTTGTGGTATTCATTATACCGTCTATGGTTTTTCATATACAGCTCCTTGTTTCCCTTGTATAATGGCGAAACAATCAAATCATAAATATTTTTTGCATGAATTTCCAAAAGATGTTTCAATGTTTATAAGAGAAAATTTTAAGAATGACGTGTGTTCTCTATGTACATATGCTATAGAAAATTATAAAATGTATGCGAATGAGCATCCAGAATTTCAAACATGGAACTATTGTGGAACTAAATGGAAGGAGCTAATCTTTTCAAACAAGGTAAAGTATGTAGAACCCGACACAAGTTGGATTAATAAAGTGTAAGATGGTACTTAATCAAGAACAATTCGATGCATTCAGAATGGAGATTGCTACATTCGGCAATATTCCGATCTTAAGCCAGTACTGTGGTATAGGGTGTGTATTTTGTAAAGTGCACACAGATTCCTATTTGGGACACTATCCAAAGATTCCAATGATTGATAAGGAAGACCTTATAAAAGGCTTTGCTTTTATCAACCCGAATGTTAACTACGTAAGGCTGGGTGCTGGTGTATTGGTCGCACCTCATACAGACCCATTTCTTCATCCTCAGATATATGATTTTATCAAAATTGCATCGGAATATTTCCCGACAAAAAAGATAACAACCGTTACTACCGGTGCATATATCAGAGAAGACAAATTGGATTTCCTTAATTCTATTCCGAATTTTGGTATAGATTTATCACTCATCACTATGCAAGGTAAGAGGGAGGCTATCATACCAAGATCTGAACGTGAAAGAACAATGACTTTGTTGAAGTATGCACCGTTAAATAAGTGTACACTTATGTTCACCGGTTCTATTTATGATATCCAGAAAGATCTCGAATTGCTTTATGGACTTGGCGTTGATAAAAAGGTCAGACAAATTCTTGTTCGAAGGATGGAACACACTAAAACAAGTCAACGTCAACTGAAAGAATTGTCAACACAATGCATAGAGCATTATGAAGAATGTATAACTTGGATAAAAGAAAATTATCCAGGCGTTATTTACACTGTCCCCATATTAAAGGACGTTTTTCGCGGTGGTAACAATGAATACTTCATTGATGCTGACAAACGCATAGCGAGACAAAAAGAAATCATAAACAGTCTCCCTTCAGATGCGATGGTGAATCTTATCTGTCCCTTATCTGGATATGATTACTTTACAGAAGCATTTAAGGGTATGCACAACGTAAAGACCAACCTTATACTGAATCATCTATATGGAGGATCAGTGTCTGTGGCTGGGCTCTTGAACCACAAAGATATTAGAGAGCAATTCAATCCAGATAGAAATGATTATATGTTTCTACCGAATGAAATGTACAATGCTGACGGTCTTGATTTACTTGGTGAGCCTATGAGTGAACTCGAAAAATATTACGGAGCTAAAATTATATTGGGATGAATATTGGTTGGAATAAATTTCGCATATTAGTTACAAATCGTTGTAATTATCATTGTCCTTTTTGTCATAACGAGGGACAGGATAAGTCCATTGTTCAAGAACAAATGACATTTGATGACTTCCGGAGTTTCGTCGATATTATAGCCAATCTGCACATCAGCGAGATTAACTTTAGTGGAGGAGAACCATTACTCAATCCGGAAATTGTGGATATGATTTTATATGCCAACAATAAGTTGACAGGAGATATTAGCTGTGCAACAAATCTTTCATTGATTACTACCAATATGATTGAAAAGCTTGCTAATACAAGATTGAAATTCAATATCCAATTCCCATACATAAATGAATCTGCATTCATTAAAAGTACAGGAAATGGTTTTCTTAGCAAAATCAAGTCTAACATTAAGGCTGTAAAGGAGGCTGGAATAAAGATTGGACTTAACACTGTTATCCAATCACGGAAGATTGAAGCGATAATAGAAATGATTGAATTCGCGATTCAAAACGAGTTACCTTTAAAACTCCTTCCTCAAATAGGCTTGGAAGGTAGCGATAAGTTTAAGGATCAAATATACCCCATTCTTAATAGATATGCTACAACCATTTGCGATAAAGGAACTGGAGCTACAGCCTGGAATGTCGAAAAAAATGGGCATAGGACTCGCGTTCTTTATATCGATTCGCCCTGTTTCAGTAACGATATCGAAACCTGTCGTGCATTTGGTGAATTAAGAATACTTCCAGGTATGTATGCACAGCCCTGCATACTTAAAGAGCCTGAAATACGATTAGATCTTTCTAAAGGCGACGAATACATACTTAATCAATTAGCACAATTATGGAACGGCTTCACGACATGCTAACCACTTATAATGCCAATATTCCTACGGATATGAGGACATCCTGGAGCAAGCAATTTTTACAGCCTACTTTCCCCTCGTATTGGGAGATTACATACAAAGTGTTGCAATTTATAGATAGAGAAAAACGTATAATCGAAATTGGTGCTGGACAAGGAGATGTTACAGCTATAGCTTGTTATTTAGGGTTTAATTTCATCTCTGCATATGAACGAAACATTGAGGCTGCTAATATAGCTGAAGCTAAGATTTCCGACTTATTTCACAGAATATCAATCATAGAAAAGCAAGATTTCGCAAAGGTAGATCTCAAGGATGAATGTGCAGATATTCTTATCATGGTGAATTGTGCTTATGCAGATGGTTGCACAACTAAAGAAGAATATCTTTCAAGACTTGTTTCTTTCTATAACAAAGCGGGAAAACCAAAGTTGGTTATACTCGAAGTAATAGATGCTTCTTATACTTGCGAAGATTTGGATTTCCCTGTATGTATTAGACTAAATCCACAAGATGTTGAATCAATGTTTCCGATGTCAAAAATATCGTCTTATCTAACATATAAATATCCAAAAAACAAGAGGACTAAGCGCCTATATGTAATTGAGAAAAGATGAACATTTATATAGTTACAAACGAATATAGTATTGAAGGTGGCGGCTTAGCTTACAGTTGTCATGCTTTTGTGAATATGCTGGAACAAGTAGGACATGATATCACAATTATTTCTAGTTCTGTTCCATCAGAATCTATTATATCCGGAGGATATAAGCCATCTCTTGGATATGAACTAGCAATGGAGGAAAAGCTCAAAGAGAATATTAAATCACTTGCCTCTGGTGGGCTTATTGTATCGTTTGGAGGTGGTTTTAACGCCTACTATGCCGCTCTTTTGGCGTCCAAATCGAGACTTAAATTATGGCTAATGTTCCGAGGTTCAGATGCTAATATCAGCAAATGGAATCCTATTGAATCTTATTATAATAAATTCGTGGTTGATTGCGCCTCTGAAATTTTCGCTCTATCTAAGGAAATTGCAGATAATGTTCAATTGTTTTCATCGAACAAACTTGATATTCATGTTATTCCCAATTCTGCTAGTAGGAAATCCGAGCAAATCAAGTCTATATCCAGTAGGCATATTACATTAGGAACTGGCGCGACACATCTCAATGAAAAGAAAGGAATCTCACATCTTTTGGAAATGGTCGCTGTTGTAAATAGAACAATGAAAGATTTACATCTTTCGCTTGAACTCGTTGGCCACATAGACAATGATGTAAAGGAACTGTATAAAGCAAAGATGGATGAATTGTGCATTTCAAGTGATGTGAACTTTTTAGGTAGGTTGAGCCGAGATGAATTTAGAAATAGACAAATGACTTGGGACATGTACGTTCAAACTTCTGTTTGCGAAGGAATGGGTAACTCTGTAGTTGATGCAATGTCTATGGGGTTGCCTATTATGATATCCAATACCGGTTATGTAGCAGAAGCTGCGCAAGAACATTTTCCTCAAATTGTATTTAGTTCTCTGAATCCACATAGTATGGCAGATGAACTTTCGATACTAGTTAGTCTTAAAGATAGGGATTTTAGATATGGAAATTTCTATTCAATGTTCTTCTCAGGAATAACACCCTCCAAGATTGCTTCTCGATGGAAACAATTTCTTGAATGCGATACCCCCAAAACGAATTTTGAGTATAAACCTAGCGCGGTTTTATCTCTTACATTGCACGATGTAAGTGGTGATAAGCATGATAATATCACAACGCCAGTAGAAGTCTTTGAATCTTTTGTAGATCGAGTCCATCAGAAGGGACTTGGTTTATGCTCTATGAAGTCTTATGTACAGAAATCGATAGATGAAAGAGAAAGGTGGATTGTCTGCACTTTTGATGATGGTTATACAGGGTTACTTGATAATGCTTTACCTATTCTAAACAAATACGGTTTTACCGCTTCGGTCTATGTATGTACAGATTATTTGGGAAAATCCAATGATTGGAATTTTAAGGATAAGTCTCGACGAATGCATCTGAATGTAGAAGAACTTAAGGAATTAATTTGTGCCGGTTGGGAAATCGGTTCGCATGGAGTAACTCACGAGTCTCTGTTACGTTTGGATGATGCCGATATAGAATGGCAGTTAAAAGAATCCAAAAAGATTCTTGAAGAGCTTTTCGGTCCGGTAATATCTTATGCTTACCCTTATGGAGATATAAGCCCCTACATTGAGACACAGGTGAAAAAATACTACGATTATGCGTTCCTTTTAACGCAAGGCGGAGTGTTTTTGAACACAGATGCGCATAAAATTCATAGATATTACATCTCGGAGATTAATCAAAT
The DNA here is from genome assembly GCF_019041495.1 of Parabacteroides sp. MSK.9.14. Taxonomy (NCBI): domain Bacteria; kingdom Pseudomonadati; phylum Bacteroidota; class Bacteroidia; order Bacteroidales; family Tannerellaceae; genus Parabacteroides; species Parabacteroides sp. MSK.9.14. The sequence goes on along the minus strand of NZ_JAHPXO010000038.1, from coordinate 7,073 downwards.
AATAAACGGTTTATGAGGATTCTTGGAATATTTCGCGGTTTTCCCGGACTTGGGAGAGTTGTAGCAGGAGTCTCCTTATTGGAGGAACTTCGAGATCAATACGGAGCTAATATTCGTATGATTAGTTATCTTCAAGGTAATGAATATCTTAAGTCCAAGGGCTATGCAGATTTGCACGAAGCCACCCCCATGGACTATTGTTCGATTGGCTTAGTCCCGACAAATAAGATGGGAGCATACATTCATACCACAATTAAAGAATATACCCCGGATTTAATATTGATAGATGGTGAGCCCTTGATAGTTCATTCCATTAAATTGTCTTTCCCGAGAATGAAAATTGTAGTGTTATTAAATCCTTCTGATGTCGACAATTCATATAATGACAAAGAAGCGATGGACTACTTTAATTCATTATATTCTATGGCAGATGTTGCCATCGTTCATGGGCTTCGGAAAATCAGAAAGCCATTGTTTTACGATTATAAACAGTTCTATTCACTTAACACGATTCTGCGCAGGGAGATTCTTAAACTCAAAAATATCCCGTCCAAAGATATTTATTGCATTTTAGGAGGCGGGACCGTTAATGTGAGTTGTCAATTTACCGAATCTTCAATACGTATTGGGGAATTATGTATCAAAGTTGCCGAGGAGTTATCAGAATATCGAATGCATATCGTTTGTTCAAGTGCAAATATATATGATGCTCTGTACAGAATGAGTATCACGGACAATGTATTCCTATATAAGGATATCATTAGCCCTCAGTACTATTATGCGCATGCCTCACTCATTATTACCCGTTCTGGGAGAAATACATTGAGCGAGATTAAATATCTTGATATTCCTGCAATTACGTTTGTGACTGGCGATAGGTACAGAGTAGTAGAACAGAGACAAAATGTAAACTTGCTTCATGATGATTGTTGCCTTATGGCTGAGTCCAATTGGACAAAAGATGAACTCGTACGACTAATAAAACGGCTTAACATACCTAAAGAAAGTGATAAAATTGGAAGTTTTATTCCAGGGAATGCAATAGCAATGGAGATTCTTCTTAACAATACATCATCAATGCCGACTAAATAACCACAACATTATGAACGAGTTGTCACAACCTCTATTTCAGTTGCATGCTCCCTTTATTGTGCTAACAGCAAAAAGCAGTATTGAAGTGCAGGCTTCTATAACATATGCTTTTGTGTCTGCATGTACAGATTCTATTATTATAAGCATTCCAAGAGGTACTAGATTATTTACAAGCAACTCCAATAAAAGGGATAATGCGGGGCTAATACAATGTGAGATTATTTCTCATAGAGAAGAGATTGATGCGAATACCGAAACGTTGGTGCGAAATAAGTTCCCGGAATTTTGTGATGAATATAGCAAACTTTCTTGTATAGGCTATATTTATATAGATCCGTCTCAACTTGGGTGTTTCAAAATTGAAGATGCAACAACTGACGACATATTTGCAATGTTTAATATTAGATAACAATAACATTATCGATATGATAGACAATTTTATATCTGAATTTTCTATTACAAACTCTTGGAATGCAGAGAAATGGTCTCGGTTAATGGAGGATGTTAAAAATATGACTGATGGCGATTCTCGTAAAAGATCTATGAGAAAACTAAGGGCCATAGTTTTTGCGGCGAATAAGTTTATTCTCAATAAAGGCAATTATGTTACTCATCAAGGATTGGTAAATATGCCGATTTTTCAATCATATGATAAAATATATAAGCAACCGATAACTGTTAATCATATTAGAAGAATTGAAGCAGAAACCATATTCGGAGTTTTGAATATGGATTGTATAGATGCAGGTAAGATGCTTCAAGAAGAGGGCTATCATCCAGCTGTTTTAAATATGGCATGTGAGGACGGTCCTGGAGGTGGGGTAATTGGAGGATGCTATGGTCAAGAGGAAAGCCTTTTTAGACGCAGTAATCTTTATGTGTATCTTTATCCTTATTCGCCCCATGCCTTAGAGTGTAACTTGCAGTCTAAACATCCTCAATATCCGCTAAATGGCAATTTTGACGGCATATACGTAAGAGATGCTGTTATTTTCAGGGAAGCCGAAAATAAAGGATATGAACTGCTTCAAAATCCGTTTAATATGTCTTTTATTTCTGTTCCGGCAATCAGAGAACCAATTTTAAATGACGGAATGCTCAATAAAAGAGATATCATTATAGCGAAGGATAAAATCCGGACAATCCTACGCCTTGGATTGATAAATTCTCATGACGCTTTAGTTCTCGGGGCATGGGGTTGTGGCATATTTCATAACCCACCACGAGATATTGCTAGATTATTCAAAGAGGTCTTTTTAGAAGAAGAGTTTTTTAATAAATATAAAAAAGTAGTATTTGCGATTCTTGATGATTCTATATCTTTGAGTAGAAAGAAAGATGACGGAAATCTGTTGCCGTTTAAAGAATTATTTGACAAATAATATACCAATATGATTAGACTTAGCATAATAATCCCGGCATACAATGCTGCTCAATATGTTGAGAGGTGTTTATTGTCCATAAATAATGAAGCTATCAGGTCAGGAATATCTCAATCAGAATATGAGATAATCATTGTAGATGATTGCTCATCTGATAATACAATAGAACGAACTTTAGAATATTTCAATCATCTTAATCTAAGTAATGGCAAAGTGATATGTCATCACACTAATAGGAAACAAGGGGCAGCCCGTAATACTGGATTGCGTGTTGCTAATGGAGATTATGTGTGGTTTGTTGATATCGATGATTCTATTGGCGATGGAATCCTAAAATATCTACATTCATCAGAACTTAGTTCTACCCCTGATATATTTCAGTTCCATGCGGCATCGAAAGACCAATCCAATAACATCGTCATTGAACCTTATTGGGAAAAGCCAATTGGGCCTATGTCAGGAATTGACTATTTGGAATTTGAAGCAATGAATGCCTATTCAAACAGAATCAGAGCATCATGGTCCAAATGGTTTCGCCGAGAATATCTGTTATGCAATAATCTCTTTTATGAGGAAGGTGTTTTCTGGGAGGATGTAGTCCACACTTTAAAAGCATTTTATCTTGCTGATACAGTTATTTATCACCCGGTTATCGGATACATCTATATTCAGACCCCCAATTCGGACATGAGGGGCGTTCAGAGCGGAAAGAAATACGCTGATACTATTCGCTTTTGCACTCAATCCCTTCAATTTCTATTAGAAAAGCATGCATCTCCAAACATTAAAAATCATCTTTCGTCATACTATCTTAAAGTATTGAGAAAGTACAAGAATTACTTAAGCAAATTGACAGAAACAGAAATTGATGCTTTCATAGAGGCCATAAGTGATCTTAAAATGAATGTAATAGAACAATTCTTCGGTAACAAGGAACATGATTGGCTTCTTAATGACAGCAGTATAAGAGAATTATATAATCATCAACGCAAATGAAAACTAAAATTGTATATGTTCTCGCAAGTTCTCAAGAAGATTATTTTCTTGAGCAATGTCTTATTTCACTAAAATTCCTTAGGAAATATAATCCAGAAGCATATGTCGTTCTTGTTTGTGACGACACGACTGAAAGTTCACTAAATGGTAATCGACAAGATATTAAGTTGCTAATCAATGAATTGAAATCCATACAATTTGAAAGGCCAGTAAATAAGGTCGAAAGATCTAGATTAATGAAAGTGAATCTCCGAAAATATGTTGAAGGAGATTTCCTATACATAGATTGTGATACGATAATTGTAAATGACTTATCAGAAATTGATAATTTTACTTTTTCGATAGGAGCTGTTTTGGATGGGCATCAACCGCTTAAGTCCCATCCAATGCGTTCATATTTTAAGAAACAGAATCAACATCTCAACTATAATTTTGATGAAGTCCTTTCATATTATAGTGGAGGTGTCATGTATTCAAAGGATGATGAATCTTCTCATGATTTCTATGCTCATTGGTATAATAATTATCTGGAATCTTTGAAATCAGGAGTTAAACTTGACGAACCACCGCTGGCTAAAACCAATGAGGAGTTGGGCGGAATCATTTGTGAAATGAATGGCATATGGAATTGTCAAATTCGATTTGGTGCATTATATTTAGCTAATGCCAAAATTCTCCATTTCTGTTCTAAAAAAAATATGCCTGTTAATAATCTCGCACGAAGAGAATTTTTGTACAAGATTAAAGAACGAGGATTAGACATCGACGAGATGCAATGGTATTTGGAAAATTGGCATAGAACAATACCTTCTAATTTATTGCTGTCAACAAATATTGATGCCAATTTTAATCTGTCCAGGGACTATGAAGATGCGCGTTCAGCCTATGTGATTGTTAAGATGCAAGATGGGATATTTCAGCCACAAATAACTACATTTAAGGAACTATACAATCATTATAGAAATATCATTATTGGAAAGTTCAATCCTATGTCATTAGCAAAAATACTATTTAAAGAAAAATTTGGTTATTCTATAGAAAATGAGCCTATTAATTCTCTAAATCGAAAGCTTTTTAATCTTGCATTCTTTAATCCAGTTGATATATGGACAACTCTTGCGGATAAATTGGCTGTAAGAAAATTTGTAAAATCTAAAGGATGTGCAGATATACTGCTGACCGTTTATAAATATTGGGATAATGTTGGGGTTATTGATTTTTCATCACTACCAAATTCATTTGTCTTAAAGTGCAATCACGATAACGGTTCTACTATTCTTGTGTATGATAAGTTTTCTGTAGATAAGTCATTCATTGAAGACTTTTATCGCCGAAAACTATCGCTACCTTTCGGCATTGAAACTGCAGAGCCGCATTATCTGGGCATCAAGCCCTTTGTTTTTGCTGAAGAGTTGCTTGAGAATGACAAGCAGTTCTCATCAGGACTTGTTTCTTATAAATTTTTCTCAGTTCATGGGAAGGTCAAATTTTGTCAAGTCATTTATGACACTGAATGTTATGATGAGCAGAAATCTCAAATATATGAGACCAATGGTTGGATTCAATGTCCCGGATATATTCTTAAAAATGAAGGACGGATGAAGATACCGCAACCAACTTCTTTAATGAAGATGTTGGAGGTGGTAGAAAGACTCTCGTCTGAGATTTCATTTTGTCGTGTGGACTTATATGAATATCATGGACGTGTGTATTTCAGCGAAATGACATTAATGCCAGCAGCAGGAAGAATCAACAACTTTTCTCAAGAGTTGCTATGTTTAATTGGTAAGAATATTTAATGCTAAATATGAATAACATTATTATTATTACTGGAGTAGCAGGGTTCATCGGTTATTCTTTAGCTGATAAACTACTTAATAAAAGATATTCAATTATCGGAATAGATGCAATGTTTGGGTCTGGAGAAAACCTACGCTTAAAACAACGTAGGCTTGAAATTCTTCAGGAGTACAAGGCATTCAAGTTTGTGAATGTAGATCTCTCGCTAATGAATAATAACTTAATAGATGTGTTTTCACAAGCCGATGTTGTAATTCACTTAGCTGCTTCTCCTGGTGTACGACAATCAATGAAAACACCTGAGCCATATATGCAAAATAATATTCACGCCTTTGCGAATGTTATTGATCTTTGTCATTGTGCTAGAATAGGTAAATTTATTTATGCAAGTTCAAGTAGTGTTTATGGGGATGTGATTACAAATGGGGCAATCATACCATTAACTGAAGATATGGATACAAATCATCCACAGAGTGTTTATTCAATGACTAAGAAATCTAACGAATTACTAGCATATGTATATTCCTCCGCATTTGGTATCAAGACAATCGGATTACGCTTGTTCTCAGTATATGGTCCATTTGGACGGATTGATATGGCTCCATGGATTTTTGCACAATCCATTCTTGAAAATAAGGTAATCACCTTATACGATGAAGGTAAAATGATTCGTGATTTCACATATATTGATGATGTAACCTCTGCAATAACCGCAGTGTTGGAGCAAGATATTGACAAAAATTATTCAATTTATAATGTTGGTTCATCAAATCCACATTCGGTAATTACATTACTCCATACTATAGAACATAAATTAGGCATAAAAGCTAACTATATTTCTTCAAAAGCACTTGAAGGTGATGTCAAATACACATGTGCATCAACAGACCTAATTCGGAAAAATTATACATTACCTCCCGCAACTAACTTCTCGGAAGGTATATCATTGTTTTGCAAATGGATAAAAGAGTATCTGTTCTAATTTTTAAAATTTAATACAAAGCATTATGGTCGGAGCTTGTAATTAGAGATTTAGCGATATGGACATGGGAACACGATAGAAAATGTTTCTATGACAGTCTTGTGTCTCCTCATTCTAAGTTAACGGGTTACAGAATTATTCCTATAGTGTGTAGTCAATGATAAATGAAGACGGTTTAGTCCATAAGAATCGTTTTATGTTGTTTCCTTGGATTTCTTTGAGGCAATCTGGATTGTATCTATTTTCGATACGATTTGATAACCAATTTTCAATCTATTTCCCCAACTTTGGAGGGAAAGGTTTTAGCAAGTAGTTTTGGGGCGCTGGAAATATTTCGGGTGCCCGAAAAAACACCTGGCTATACATGGTCTACGATAAGCTAAGAGAGATTCCCCTTACACAAAAGTAGGGCATCTCCTTGTCGTATCTCGCCTTTATACTTTCATGTACAGTAGTCTACCGGATCGAATGAACAAGACCTATCCCATACATAAACCAATTTAGACTGCTATATTATTTTTGAGGAAGAGAGGTGGAATGAGATCAGATACCCTCTTTAGGATTGACTGTAAGTCGATTAAATGTGGAAAAGGATTGCTTTTGTCACAAGTAAAGTGTATATTTGCATTGAAAGAATCGTTCTTTGACAGAGGCAAAAGAAAACAGAATTTTGTAATTCGCTCGTTTCTAAATCGTTACCTGTTATTAATTTAATAGAAGTAACTATTTGATTTTCAATTAAATAGCGAATATATAATGTTTCGCAACATGCGTGCTCAGTGGTTTATTGATACCGCATATGTCAGCGATCTCTTTCAAAT
>NZ_JAHPXO010000037.1:0-51448 GCF_019041495.1 Parabacteroides sp. MSK.9.14 | reverse complement strand
AAACTATCTCCGCTGCAAATTGTAAGAAGACTCAAGCAAATGTCAACAACCGCCACTTGGAAGAAGCATGAAAATTACCTTAGACATATATTTTACAGGGAAAACACATTTTGGGCAGATGGTTACTTTGTGTCATCAGTCCAAAATGTCAGTCAGGAAACTATCAAGAAGTATATTGAAAACCAAGGATAGCTGCGCTATCCCGCATTTTTCATCCCATAAACTGAAGATTTAGGAGTTTTCAAATGCGAAGTTCTATAAAAAAGCCCCACGCTAAAATTCCTTTCATAATATTACCCATTTGATTTATCAATAACGTTTAGTTTCAATACCATTCTCGTAAACCGCACGAAGCAGTTTGATAGAAGACTGTTCCACGATCGTGCTGTAAAGAGTCTCGGACAGTCTGTTCGCATAGATAGTACGTCCTGTACGGTCTATGATAGTCAACTGCTTTATCTTTACAGGAGCTTCGATATGGATCATGCCGTCCTTCATATACAGACTCAACTCGGAGACTGCAGAGTTTATAATCGGAGAACCATAATAGGTGGTCGGTTTTGTTTCTACGATGCGGGTATTCTCACGAACCAACTTGGCAAAAGCATCCTCTGTCACTTCCTTTTTTTCTTCTTTCTTTTCAGGTACAGACAATACCGGAGTCCGGCTACCTTCATTGGTGACCACCGCCGGTTTTGCCTTTTGAGCAGGAGCTTCCTTCACCGGTTCTTTATCCTTTTTCTTTCCTTCTTTCTTCTTTTCTGACTTTGGCTCTGCTACAGGTGTTTCTTTCACAGTCGGGGACTTAACAGTATCCGTTTTCGCCTCTTTAAAGTTGTCCTGTGCAAGGAGCAGTGTTGAATCCGGTTTTGCCTCAGTTCCGGGATTTTCTTCTTCCACCTTTTGCGTTACAGTAGGTCGGATACGTTCTTCCTCCTTCCCTCTCTCATACAATTTCTGGGAAGCGTCTGTCATCAAGTAACCACGGAATTTCTTCCAGTTAGAAGAACGGGTGTAAAGTTTGAGTGAGCGCTCATGTACTACAACAGACAGCGGATGAATGAAATCGTCAAACGCCTTATCTGCCAGCATGGGCGGTATAATGGTCCGCATATTGATGGTATTCAAAGACCGGCAACCGACAAATGCGGACTTGTCGATAGACTTCACCAATGTCGGGATATCTATCTTCTGCAATGATTCACAATTGAAGAAAGCCCCTTCAGGGATAAACAACAGTTCCTCATTTTTGGGATCAATCTCTATTCTCTGTAAGGACTTACATCCCCAGAACACTTTCAATCCCAATTTATTCAGTGCAGCACTTAACTGGATAGATGGGATAGATGCACATTCATAGAAAGCATAGTCATCAAGCAACGAAGCTTCGTTAAATTCGTCTCCGTTTATAACCAGACGGCCACAACCCTTGAAGGCTGACTTCCCTACCGTATATATTTTATTACGCATGACGATTCGTTCCAGTTTGAACATGTCTGTAAACGCATTGTCATCAATATATGAGATATTACCTGGAAGCACTATTCGTTCCAGGCAGCCTTGAAGCTTTTCAAACAAATAACTCGGGAAATGCCCTTCCTTGGCGATTGAGTTGTCAAACACAGCCTCTGACAAATCAAGTTCGGCAACATGAAGCTCATTATTGATGAACTTAATGTCCTGCTTGTTCAACGCACCCTTTAATTTGAGGAACTTTATCCGCTCAAGCAATTCTCCTTGAAATTGGTTATGCAATATTCCAGCCTTTGAAACAGTCTTCACTGAGACACCGCTTTGAGCAAAGGCCGAAAGGGAGAAAGCGAAGAAAGCGGATGCCAAGTAATACTTCATATTCATAAGTTAATGTTTTGATTATGACGCAAAAATACAACATTTCAGTTAATAGAAAAAATTGTCAACGAAAAAATAACTGATTAACATAGAAAAACATACAATTCCTATATATATAAGGTATAGCAAACGTGTAAAACACGGGAAGGGCACTAAAAAATACCATAACCCTCTATAAATCCAGCCATAAGATTGGATTAAGCCCGATATTTTCATAACTTGCACCATATTTCAAGCCAAAGGTTTGAGACCAAGCAATAATATGGCAAGTACAGAACCAAATACCCACTCAGAGGATAGTTCAAGCAAGACCACGATCTCGCTGCAGGACTATCTTAACCGCCTAGACAATAAAGGGCAGTTCGTTATACCGGATTATCAGAGAGGCTATGTGTGGGGTCAACGGAAGAAAAACGAAAAGGAGGACTCTGTCACATACCTTATAAGTACCCTGGCCCAATCCTATCAGGAAAACAAAGAAATATTTCTCCAAGGTATTACCGTCCATGAAGTTGAATATACAAAAGAGATCGTACTCGTGGACGGTCAACAGCGGACCACGTTCTTCTATCTGCTTCTCAAGTATCTGGGATACGACGGATACTTGCAAATCAGGTATGAAATCCGGCGTCAGTCCAATGACTACCTGAAGAATCTGTCACTGGACGATATTGCCAGAGATGATGACGAACCCTATCAAGATATATTCTTCTTTAAGAGGACATTAAGAATCTTTGGGCGCGAGCTGAAAGATACAGGCAAGAAGTCCTTCTTAGATTATATACTGAAGAATGTCAAGTTCCTCTATGTTGTCATACCCGAAGAACAGGCCAAGATTGTATTCACCATGATGAACGGCAACAAGGCCAAGATGACGAATGAAGAGCTTATCAAGGCAGAGTTGCTCCGCTGTGCATCCTTAAAGCATGAGTACATCAATGAGGCAGAGCATTCGGCATTACGCAGCCGGCTTGCCCGTGAATGGGACAGTTGGCTGTATTGGTGGAACGACGATCGTGTGAAGACATTCTTCCGGACCGGAGGCAGACAGTTGGGATGGCTCCTACCCCTTATACGCGGGAACAACAAAGTCGGTTTCCGGGAGTTCCGGGAAAAGATTCTCACCGAGCAATCCATGAAACAGGCTAAAGCCGTGTTCAAGAAAATGCGCTTGCTGCAGAAAAGCATAGAAGATACCTATAACGACTCGATATCCTACAATTATATAGGTGTCATTATGTATATTCGAAACAGTTCGGAAGAACGATTTGCATTCTTACGCTGGTATTTCAATCTAAACAGCCGGGAGAACCACAGTCACACCCGGTCTGAGTTGAAACGCTACTATGACTGGTCTATCATTGGCGTGAACCATGAGGACATCGTTTCAAATGATATATCCAAGTACACAGAAGCCAGAGACCGGTTTCTGAATGAGCTGAGTGATGATCTGTTGTTCCGGAATTTTTATGAAACGGCATACAGGTGGCTTATTCGTCAGAACATCCGTCAGGACAATCTTCACAACGGCCGGAAATTCAATTTTGAGATAGAGCGTGACCGTTCGCTGGAACACGTCTATCCAAAATCCAAAATAGGACATAGGAGTGAAGAAGGAATCGCTCTTGACTGGGGAGACAACAGACTTGACACACAAAAAGAAAAAGAGATCAAATTATGGCGCGAAGAGATGAAATGGAAGTCAGAAGGACAGGAATACTCCGGATCAGAACATTGCATCGGGAACCTTCTATTGTTATACAGGCGGGACAACTCCAAGTTCAATGACGCAGATTTTGATACAAAGAATAAGTATTTCTTCACGGATCAAGACGATGACGCATTCAAAAGCAGGCATCTTATCCATACGACAATGGTATTCTCCGACACCAAATGGAAAGATGGTGATTCATCATGGAACAAAGAGCAGATTCCTATGAGAAAGAAAAAAGAAATAGAAGAGTTCAAAAAAGAATATCCGGAATTAAAAAACTAAGATAGTAGTATGGCACAATTAGAGAGTGGAAAGCCGCATTCATTAAAGGAAATATTCTGTGGCGAAAATGATAAGATTATAGTCCCGGATTTGCAGCGCGACTATTGTTGGGGTGATCATATTCCTTCCAATTCAACCGAAACACTGGTAAGTTCATTTATGGACAGTTTGTTGAAATTAGACCGGTCCAGGGACATTACCATGGGACTCATATACGGTTATTATGACAAGGAACTGACACCCAACCATCTCCAGTTATGTGATGGACAGCAAAGACTCACCACCCTGTTCTTGATCCTCGGTGTTTTGAACAGAAAAGCCGGTGATGACCGGTACAAAGATATCCTTATTTCCAATTTTGAGTTGGAGGAAGATGACAAAGAGCCCCATTTGCTATACGGCATCCGGGAAAGCTCGCTCTATTTCCTAAGCGACCTGACGATATATTATTTCCTAAACAGCAACCTGTCTTTATCAGACCTGGACAAACAGCCCTGGTTCCTGAACTCATACAACAACGACCCCACCATTATAAGCATTAAATGCGCCATTGAGACCATCGAGGCAAAGTTAGCTTCCAATGATGACAATGAAAAACCGGACATCTACAGTTTTGGAGATTTCTTGATTGAGCGTTTGAAGTTCTTGTTCTACGACATGAACAACAGACTAAACGGAGAAGAGACATTTGTGGTCATAAACACTACCGGCGAGCCGCTGACAGCGAACCAGAATCTAAAACCGCTGATCATCAAGGAGAATGAGAGCTATACAAGAGAAGAACAGACAGAGAACGGTCAAGCAATCATTCATACCACCGCTGAAGATTGGGAAACGATGGAAACCTGGTTCTGGCAGAAGCGTCACAGAAACGACTCTGACACATCCACCGAAGGCATGCTTGCCTTCTTCCATTGCGTCCGCATCCTTGAGAACGATACTGAAGAAGGGTGGCATAAACATATGGAAACAGAAAACGATGATTTCCCGTTGACCATACCAATGGAAAGAATTTGGGAATGGTTCTATTCCTATAAACGGCTCTATGAACTCAACTACAAAAGGCTTACCACTCCTAATATACGATATCCGGAATCAAGAAAACACTATACTCAAAAAGATCTGTATGCCTTACTCCCATCCATGGAGTATTGCAGGAAATATCCCGATGCTACCGAACAGGAGATCCAGCGAATATATCATCTGTTCAGTAATATGAGCAGATACAGAGATACCAACCGTTCATCTCAGAAAGAGTCTTTAAGAGTTCCGGCGTTCAGGGCTTACCGGCTCATAAGGGAAACAGAGTGTAGGGATGTCCTATCGCTGTTGGGAAATCAGGACTTCAATGTGGAAGAAGAACGGCAAAAAATGATATTCATACAGCGCAACTCCCCCACCCCAGAATTACGTATGGAAATAGAAGAACTGTTTGCCAAAGCCGAAAGTTTTCCAATCTATAAGGGGCGAATAGCCACACTTGTCAGCTGGAGCGAAGATTCTCTTGACAGGTTACGATACCTATATGGAAAGATAAAAGAATGGTGGATTGACTGTGACAACCAAAACAGAGTACGTCAGGCTCTTCTTGCAAGTAAAACGCCTGGCTACCCGGCAGCCAGAACCAATTCCAACCGTACCTTGTGTACAGACGAAGAATGGAGCCAACTTTTCGAGCGGCAAGGAGAGCACATCGTCAAGTTGCTCGATGAAGGAAACCTAGATACGATTATTGAGAAGTACAAGGACCCAACATCCCCTTATTTTCCTTTGATTAATGATATTTCGTATCTGAATTTTGCTCAAAAGCAAAATATCAGAATACTTCCCCAAGAAGTTATAGAGCTGATGGAGAAAAAAACAGGAAGCGGAAACTACATTATCTTCCATAAATGCGAAGTGTTTAGAAAGAATACAATTAACTCAGATAATTGGACTGGACTAAATGTTTGGCCCGATCGTGATGGGAATGTTACTTATTTCTACACCCAAAGCATCAAGTACAATCTTACACTGGATATGAGAATCGATTGGAACGGATACAGGATAATAGCCCATTTGGATAGGGAACCGGCCAAAAAGTCGCTGGATACAACTATACTGAAAGAACAAGGATTCATTCAAGAAAAAGGAATTTGGTCATTCCCTTACCTGACCGACCCCATAGAGGCGAAGCACAAGTATATTGACATCACAAAAGCGATTGAAGCCACCCTATAGCAGGGATAGACTATACAAAGCTTAAACCAACCGGCCTCTCCTGCCCCATTATAGGAAAATGAAATATCCGATTGTGGGTGCAGAAGATATTTAACTGCTAAAAATATTTATTTAGTGCTTTGTAATCGCTTGTCGTTCTGTTCCAATGCCTGCTTATATTTTATCACCTTTCATCCATCTGATTTTAGGAATGGCAAATAAAAGAAAAAACAGAAGCCAGGAAAACATTCCGGCAAATCACCCCAGAGGTGGAGCGTATAAAAAAATGCCGATACCATCGTGAGGACACGGCAGTATCGGCAAGAACAAAAGCGATGGTATATCTCGCGACTAGCGCACCCTCACCTTATATGTATGGTCACCAACACGAACGATGTAGACGCCGCTCGTCAGATCGGTGTAGCGCTCCGTGCCCTCTTGCTCGCGGGTGTAGAGCGTCGTGCCGAAGAGACTGACGATCGTCACTCGTGCCCGGGCAGCGGTGCGGACAACCACCGTGCCGGATTCGGTATAGACTTGCGTACCGGTGATCACGTCGATGCCGGTTGGGGCCATCGGACGGACTGAGGCACGGACGTAAGCATCGCTATAGACCCAGGATAGACGATAGCTGCCGTCGGCAGCGGGTTTGAGCGGGCTCCAGGATAAGTAAGGGCTCTTGCGGTACTCTACCAGTAGCGTGGCGGGGTCGTAGCCCTCGGCTACGGTGGCGGTGAAGACGAAAGTGCCGCCCGCCTCGATGTAGTCGCTCTCGGCCTCGAGGCAGACGCTGTCGTTCGGCTCGAAGTGAAGGGTGACGTAGGAAGGCTCCGGTTCGGGCTCAGGATCAGGATTCGGGGTTTCCTTCTGCTGGAAGGTGGCCGTTACCGTTACGTCTGAGGCAGGCATTACGAAGGTGCATCCGTTGTTCACTACCTCTGTCGGAGTAGCGTTGGTTACAGTCAATGTTCCTTCCACATACTCGTAGCCCTCAGCTGGGAAGATCGTTAGGGTGATCTCTTCGCCAGCGGGGGCCTTGTCCATGTTTGCCGTTACTGAACCGCCCGGCATAGTTGGGATCGTGATAACATATTCGATCTGTTTAAAGGTGGCCGTTACCGTTACGTCCTCAGCGGGCATCTTGAAGGTGTATTGGTTGTCCGTTACCTCAGTCGGAGTGGCGTTGGTTACGGTCAATGTCCCTTCCACATACTCGTAACCTTCAGCAGGGAAGATCGTTAGGGTGATCTCTTCGCCAGCGGGGGCTTTGTCCATATTTGCCGTTACTGACCCGCCCGTCATAGTTGGTATCGTAATGGTATACAGCTGTTTGTAATCGGCTGTGATGGTCACGTCGCTAATTTTGACGTTATATGGTAATTCCTCACTCCACACCAACTGATAACCAGGAATCTGAATCTGGTTCAACTCACTCTCGGTCAAGTTCACCAGTTGATTGGTATTCCCATATTTAAAGATGGACTTGGTTGCGGGTTGATTTGCGGCAGAGGGGTACTCGAAGGTGACTTTGTACACTGCCTCGCCACCCAACACGGGGAACAAGTTACCATCAGCACCCAACTTCTGTCCCCAAGGAAAAGCCCCCTCCGGCGCAGGCTTCTGCTTGAGTTCCCACGCTACCTCGCCGCTGTGGAACTGGGCTTCGGTTTTGTCGGTCGTTCCATCAGAAAGACCGGCACCTACTCCTTTGAGATCGTCCTTCTTCAAATAGAAACAGTTCGTGTTCGAACCTTCCTCGAATAACTCGCCTACGATACCGCCAATAGTGGTATTCCCTCTATCCATAACATCTCCTGTATTATAACAAGAGTAAATTTTGCCGTCATTGCTCCCTGCAATACCACCATTATGGGCTTCTTCATCCCCGTGAATATAACTCTTTACAACACCGACGTTCCAGATCGTGCCATCAGAACCAAGATAACCGAAAAGGCCGACAGCGCCATTACCATCCCTCACATAAATACCTCCCACAGTATATCCCTTACCATCGAATGTACCATTAAAACGATTCGGGTAACTCCCTATCGGCTCCCACATATTCAGTCCTTCTGTAGTCTCGTTCCACTGCTGCCATTTCTCCGTGTTATTCAGCTCGATATTTGCCCCCAACCTCAATGTCCAGTCTTTGAAATCAAGATTACTCACGTTGTTAGTCAACCAAGATACCCCACGCAACTGGGCGGCGGTGGTAATAGTGAATTCTTTCGGATTGGCATCTGGATTATACCAGTCTATATCCGTTTCATCAGGTAATATATAACCATATGTCTCCATATTCTTGCTCGGGAAATTATCGGGCAGTTTCGGAACCCAAACGAAGTTATCATTCATTGGTATATCATCAGGTTCCTGTATCAGCTGCCCTGCGTTACCGCAGATAAGCGTTTCTGTCTCATCACCATCCTTGTTCGTATAGTTAAAAGTGATGCCATATACCGCATTATTGCCGTCCTGTTTCGTGGGGTAGGCATCCGTGTCGCTGAGTTTTTGCCCCCAATCCATCCTATCTTGCCCTTGCCACGCATTCAGCAAGTAAGCTACCTCGCCGTTGTGGAAGGCAGCGGCGGGCTTAGGTGTCGTTCCGAGGACTTTATTTTCATTCCCTTTTACGCAACCATCCAAATAGTAACAGTTAGTGACTGTGCCGTTTTTATAATTGCCCACAATACCACCAGCAACCAAACTTCTCTCAACCGTTCCCGTGTAATAACAGGATTGGATCGTACCAGAACTCCCACCTACGATACCGCCAGCATTCGCCCCGCTGATATCGCTCTCCACAACACCGACGTTCCGGATCGTGCCAGCATCATAAAGTATACCGAAAAGGCCAGCATAGTCCTCGCTATCAACCTTAACCCCTTTCACGATATGCCCCTGGCCATCGAAAGTACCTTTAAAAGGAGAGCTAGGATTACCTATCGGTGTCCACTTATTCTTGGGCGCATTATTCATATTCCAGCTCTCCCAATTTTCCGTATTATTCAGCCCGATATTGTTCTTTAGTCGTACCTCCATGTTCTGAAAGCTCATGCCATCATCATTCACCTTCTTAGCGAACTGATACAGATGTCCGACCGTGTAGATTTCATAGATACCTTCGTCATTAGGCTTCCACTCATTCGAGTAGATACCCGAAACTACCTCTATTACCTCCGGCCCACCTATCGTGGGATAGGTAGCGCCATTCATGCCGCTGAGGTCTTGACCCCAAACAGGAGGATCTATTCCATCATATTCATTTAGCAAGGCAGCTACCTCACCGTTGTGGAATGCGGATTTTTCCTTTTTCGCTACTCTCAGGGGATTACCATCAGATTCACTACAACCCCTTGGCCGATATTATCTGAATAGTAACAATTCGAGATATCACCTTCTTCTCTCATACCTATGATACCGCCACTAATAGGCCCCACAACTTCTCCTGTGTAATAACAAGAATTGATATCACCCCTATTATGGCCTACGATACCGCCAATGCGAGACCCGCTAATATTGCTCTCCACAACACCGACGTTCTGGATCGTTCCTCCATCAAGATAACCGAATAGGCCAGCATAGTTCTTTCTCATAATATAAACCCCTTTCACCGTATGCCCCTGGCCATCGAAAATGCCGGAAAAAGGAGAGTCATAAGTACCTATCGGCGTCCACTCTTTCAAACCATCCGGTGCTTTATATCCCCAGTTCTCCCAGCCATCCGTCTCATTCAAGACAATATCCGCATCCAGCATCACGGTCTTATCGCAGAAGTCATACCCTCCATTCACCAGCTCTGCCATCCCCGCCAATTCGGCGGCAGTCTTGATATGGTAGACTCCATCATCTTCCTGAGAATCATCCGTATACCACGACTTATCCGGCTTGCCATCCCATACATCTTGCGCCCCGGCCTTCGGCACGGCCAGCAAGAGGGCTATACATAAGAGAAACCGTAGCGTCTGCTTGACGCTACGACCTGTACAGGTCGGATTTTCTTTCGATTTGTTTTTCATTTGTCTGTTTGTTTTTATTATTAATAATTTAAAAGGTAACACTCATGAAACGGCAAGGCATAGTACCCCTGCAGAGGTATGATGTTCCAGTACATCGCCCCAATCCGTTCCTAAAAAGGATTAGATTATGAAAGAATTCTGTATTTATACGAATAAACGGAATACGCAATTTAACAAACTTTTCGCCGGGTTTGCTCGCCTTCGCCCCAAAAGAGCGCATTATGAGATAATGTAAGGGGTTACTCGTCATATTCGTTTTTTTATTCTATCCCGCAAACTTACTGAAATATTGGGATTTTATAAACGCGTCTAATAAAAATAGACTCACGTTTGTTTATTTATAGAGGAAATATAGCAGAAAAAACAAGAAACAAGAAAACAAGAAATAACAAAAAGGCTTACGTGTGGAAATACATGCTCTCCCTCCCCCTTTTAACGAATTGTCATTCTAACACTTTGACATCTCAACCATCGGAAAATCGATTATTTCGGGGCAAAGTACAGCCAGCTTCCAAATTCGAAAAATATTTTTCCATAATATATTACTATACAAGCTATTACTAATTCTTTGATCCTCTTTTCTCTCTAGTTTCCCCTTTTCACAAAAATCCGCCGTCAGTCAATTCCTTTCTTTTCAAGCAAATAAAGACAGCGGGAGGCGCGTTTGGGCTAAAAACAGGATCGGTTTATGATTCTTCTTTCATAGAAGAGAATACGCGGAGCATGGAATTGAGAAATTAGCACACAAACGACACTCACACAATCCAATATAATAGTAAATATATTAATTGTTATCCATATTATTTTGATATAACAGTTAATATATTTACCTTTGTAATATGACAACGGACCATATCACCCAAACCATGGCCAATCCGGAAATCATAGCGGAATTAGGCAGACGATTTAAGGAATACAGGCTAACCTATAGGCTCACCCAGAAAGAAGTTGCCGAGAAAGCCGGTGTCTGCCTTGTCACCTTGCGCCAGTTTGAGAACGGAAAGGCCTACAACATCAATATGGGCAACTTTCTTGCCCTGCTGCGAGTAGTGGACTGTCTGGAACAGATGGACGACCTGCTGCCGCAAATACCTGTTTCAGCCTATACAATGGAAAAAATCATGAATAAAAAGCCGAAAAGGATAAGACATGGAAAATAATATTGTGAGTGTGATGTTATGGGGGGGGAAGAAGTCGGAAAGCTCTATTGGGACGAAAGGAGTCAAAGAGCCGTCTTCAACTATCATCCGGACTTCATCAAGAAAGGGCTGGAAATCGCCCCACTAACCGCTTCTGTCAAAGGATCGGCAGCAAAGGGTATGCCCATACTCGGAAACAAAGAAAAGATTTATCAAGGTCTCCCACCGTTTTTGGCAGATTCATTGCCTGACCGATGGGGTAACATGGTATTCGACCAATGGGTGTCACAAAACCATATCCCCAAGCGTAAACTCACGCCAGTAGATAAACTGTCTTTCATCGGGAAACGGGGAATGGGAGCCTTTGAGTTCATTCCGGCCACTCCGGGATTGGAATCCTCTTCTACCCTCCAGATAGAGAGTTTATACCAACTGGCACGCCGTATTTTTGAAGAACGGGAAGAAATTTCCGTACAAGATGATGAAGCTCTGCAACTGCAAAGTATCTATGAAGTAGGAACATCAGCCGGAGGACAGCACCCGAAAGCGATCATCGCCATCAATAAAACGACACATGATATACGTTCCGGACAAGTTCCTTTGCCAGAGGGATATACCTACTACATATTGAAGTTTGCAGAGGGTGATGACTTCCCGTTCACGCAAACGGAAATGGCATATTATGAGATTGCAAAAGAAGCCGGGATTACGATGATGCCTTCCCGACTCATTCTAATTGAGGGAAAACATCACTTCCTAACGGAACGTTACGACAGGATAAACGGAGAAAAGATACATACACAGACCCTTGCTGCCATGAATCCGGACGCAACAAGCTATGAGGAGTTGTTTGAAGTCTGCCGAAAGCTGAGCATCCCGGCCAGCGAACAGTCCGAACTGTACCGCCGGATGGTATTCAATGTCATGGGCGGCAACGTGGATGACCACATCAAGAATTTCTCTTTCCTGATGGAAAGAAACGGCACATGGCACATCACCCCAGCATACGACATGATGTTCACCACCAATTTAGACGGTGCGGCATACGAAAACGTACACTCTATGAGCATTGCAGGGAAAAATAGCGACATCACGGAAGATGACCTACTGCAATTTGCCAGACAGAACGGAATCAAGAATGCCAAAAAGATAATCGAAAAAGTCAGCCTGCGCCGCTGAAATTTATAGTTGATATTCAGAAACATACATAATGTGGCAGAACATCATCAACAGCTGTCAGTTGTGGAAAAAGAGAAAAAATGAGATAAAATATTGAACATAAGATATTGATATTTAGTATTTTATATTTGTTGAATGTAATTTCCTTTATTTTCCTTATTTTCTTGTTTAGTCTAATAAATGCCTTTATTTTGTTACTATTTTGTTACCTGTATTCATTGAAGTAACAAAACAAATCGCTATATTTGTATCGGTAACAAAATAAGAACATAATTATGGCGAAGAAAAAACAAGAAGTTAAATTGAAAGAACCTGTAAGGATTAGATTCAAGCAGCTTGCCAATGGCAACCAGTCTATTTATTTGGACTACTATACAGGTGATGTTATTAGAAAAGAAAATTATGTTGGCGGTAAACGGCAATATGAATTTTTGAAATTATACCTTATACCCGAAAAGACAAGAGAGGATAAGGCAAAGAACGAAGCTACGTTGGCTCTTGCAAAAGCTATTCAAAGCAAGCGGATAGTAGAGTTGCAAAATGATGCACACGGCTTTCAGAACACCAACAAGTCAAAAGCGAATGTGATTGATTATTTAATGAACATGAGAAGCCAATCTAAAGAACGTGGCAGCTTGAACTATGAAAAGACCGTTGGTAATACCATTCGTGAACTAAAATTGTTCAGAGGGGATTATATCGCTTTTCGTGATATAGATAAGGACTTCTTGAATAGCTTTGTGGATTTCTTGAAACAAGCGAAGAAAGCAAGCAAGTTTGGTTTGTTAAAGGCTGGGGGTGTATTAAGTAATAATTCCGTTATTGCTTACTATGGGGTGCTGCGTACCGCTATAAATAGAGCCTATAAAGAGGGGATTATTACGGTCAATCCAACGAAAGAGTTTGATTTTGCCAGTAAGGTAAAAGCGGAAGTCAGCCGCAGGGAGTATTTGACAATAGAGGAATTGAAGCGGCTTATCGGGACAGAGTGCAAGTATGGGATAATGAAACAAGCCTTTCTTTTCAGTTGTTTGTGTGGGCTGCGTGTAAGCGATATAAGAAAATTGAAGTGGAACGATTTGCAGAAAAGCGGTGAAAGAATAAGAATTGAAATAAAGATGCAGAAAACAAAAGAACCGCTTTATCTGCCTATATCCGATGAAGCGTTAAAGTGGTTGCCGCAACAAAATGAAGCAAAAGGCGATGATTTGATTTTTCCTTTGACGCATGAGGGAACTATAAATAAAATACTTCAAAAATGGGCGAAAGACGCAGGGATTATTAAGCATATCTCGTTTCATGTTGCCCGGCATACCCATGCTACCATGATGCTTACATTGGGGGCTGACTTGTACACAGTTAGCAAATTGTTAGGACATAAAAATATTGCCACAACTCAAATTTATGCGAAGATTGTCGATAAGAAAAAAGAAGAAGCTATAAGTTTGATACCGAATTTGACGGACTGATTTAAAAAGAAAGTATGGTTATATCACAGTTACCGTACTTTCTTTCTTTTTTTGTCTTTGTTTAGCCGGAAAAATATATCTTTGTTTCTACTAACTGAAACATAGATTATTATGACAGAAGAAGAACTGAAAATAAAATTCGACCATATACAAGGTATATTCAATCGCTGTATCAATCATGCCAGCCAAGTTATGATAGATAATATTGCCTCTAAGTCCTTATATTTCGACGAAGAACAGGCAGATAAACTGGAACAGCAAGAATATGTTCGTACCGCTGATGAGTTGGTGCAGTTATATATTCGTTATTCTGTGTTGAATGATATTCAATATTTTTATTCTGTATCTGATTTCTTTTGGGAAAGCGGTTTTTATGAATCCTTGAAATCCGATGAGAAAAGAAAATACATGTCGTTTAATCCTCTTTCATTTGATTATTCCCGGTATGAGCAAGATAATACGGTTTATGATGAAGAACTGCCTTATTTTTCCGTAATAGTTAAAACTGTTGTATTGGAAAAATATTCTGCGTACTTGCGAAAAAAGAAAGAAAGTAAGGTGCAAGCGGAAATGCAGCCACAACAGAAAGAGCCGCAACCAATTCAAGATAAATGCCAAGAGCCTAAAATTATCTCCCATATTGCTGAAACAGAAAATCCGTTTAAGTCTATTTTAAACGACAGACAAATAGCATTGTTGGTGGATTGTATCAATGAAGTGGAAATTTTCAATGCTCCTATGACTTTTGAAGATTTGAAAGCAATACTTTCCTGTAAGCCAAAAGTTATATTTAGGTCTAATAACAACAGGCAGGTAGCTTTTCTTTTTTCGGAATTAAGCAATCGTGGTTTGATAACACCTAACTGGCAATCTGTTATAGCAAAGAATAAGTTGTTTGTTACGAAGAATATAAAGAAAGATAAATATCTGAATCAAGGTGATTTAGCCACAGCCGCCAATTATGTAAAAGGGGTGGAACATGAAAAAGATTATGTAACCATCAGCAATTATATCAAACAACTGAAAAAACTTTAAGAATAGGTTAATACCTCAAACATAGCTTAATCCACTATCAAGCTATTCCTCAATACTTTTGCCCCCGTAATCGATTACAAGAAACTGGAGGGCATGCACTCCATATTGTCTAACGCAAATACTTTTGTTATATGGAAACAAGTATTGAGAAGCGAGTTGCAGAACTCGAAAATTTAGTGTTCCTTTCAAAGAATGTGCTTAGTTTTGATGAAGCGAGCAAGTTCTTGAACCTTTCAAAAAGTTACCTGTACAAGCTGACTTCGGGTAACTTGATACCCCATTACAAGCCGCAGGGCAAAATGCTTTATTTTGAGAAAGCGGAATTAGAAGCGTGGTTGCGTCAGAACCCGGTGAAGACGCAGGCGCAGATAGAGCAGGAAGCGCAGAAATATATCCTTAACCGTCCCTTAAAGAAATAGCGGCTATGGAAAATAGAAAAGCGACAGAAGCCGGGCAGGATGTCACCATGCAGAAAGAGGATTTTGCAGCCCTTTGGAAAACCATCCATCTAAAGGTGACGGACACTTACGAAGTGCCGCCCGAAATACTCTGGGTGAACGGCTCTACCATTGGCACGCTGGGTAATTTCAGCGCATCCACAGGAAAAGCCAAGAGCAAAAAGACATTCAACATTTCCGCCATCGTTGCGGCGGCGTTGAAGAATGACGAGGTACTGAAGTATTCGGCATATCTGCCACCGAACAAGCGGAAAATCCTCTATGTAGATACCGAGCAGAGCAAATACCATTGCCATAAGGTCATGGAGCGTATTTTGCGACTTGCCGGACTGCCTACCGACAAGGACAGGGACGATTTTGTTTTCATCGTGCTAAGGGAGCAGACCCCCGACAAGCGGAAACAGATTATCGGCTATATGCTTGAAAATATGCCCGATGTGGGGTTGCTCATCATTGACGGAATCCGTGACTTGATGTATGACATCAACAGCCCCAGCGAATCAACCGACCTAATCAACCTCTTGATGCGCTGGTCAAGCGGATATAACCTGCATATCCACACTGTTCTGCATTTGAATAAGGGGGATGACAACACAAGGGGGCATATCGGTACGGAACTGAACAACAAGGCTGAAACCGTCCTGCAAATCACGAAAAGCCAGCAGGACGGCAACATAAGCGAGGTAAAGGCGATGCACATACGTGACCGGGAATTTGACCCGTTCGCATTCCGTATCAATGACAACGCTTTACCCGAAATCGTGGATGATTATGTATTCCAACAACCTAAGCAGGACAGGAACTTTTCGCTTACGGAACTGACTGAACAGCAACACCGGGAAGCGTTGGAGAACGGTTTCGGCAAGCAGGTGGTACAAGGCTATTCCAATGTCATAGCGGCATTGAAACAGGGTTATGCGAGTATCGGTTACGAGCGTGGACGCAATGTTCTTGTGTCGCTTAACAAGTTTCTTGTGAACAAGCGCATGATTGTGAAAGAGGGCAAGGGCTACCGCTATAATCCCGATTTCCATTATTAAAAGTCAGTTTGGTTTAGTCCGGGTGTATATACAAGAGGAACGGACTTACTATTTCCCAGTATCGGAACAGGCAGGTTTAGTATGGTACGGGTGTATATATAACGGACTAAACAGGACTGGTGCACTTTTCAACTATTTTTTAATCCCCAAAAAGAAAATGTTATGAACATCGAAGATGTGAAACAAATACCCATCGCAGACTATCTGCACAGTTTAGGTTACTCTCCTGTCAAGCAGCAGGGTAACGGTTTATGGTACAAATCACCGTTAAGGGAGGAACACGAACCGTCTTTCAAGGTGAACACTGACCGCAACCTTTGGTATGACTTTGGCGCAGGCAAGGGCGGCAACATCATCGCACTGGCAAAGGAACTCTATTGTTCAGACAGCTTGCCATACCTTTTAAACCGGATAGCGGAACAGACACCGCACGTCCGTCCGGTCAGTTTTTCTTTTCCCCAGCGTAGGACAGAACCGAGCTTCCAGCATTTGGAAGTCCGTGACCTTATCCATCCGGCATTGCTCCGTTATTTGCAGGGACGGGGTATCAATGTCGAACTGGCAAAAAGAGAATGTAAGGAACTCCATTTTACCAATAACGGCAGACCGTTCTTTGCTATCGGTTTCCCGAACATGGCAGGAGGTTACGAGGTTCGCAATTCCTTTTTCAAAGGCTGCATTGCCCCGAAAGACATCACCCATATACGGCAGCAGGGAGAGCCGAGAGAGAAGTGTTTGGTATTCGAGGGGTTTATGGACTATCTTTCTTTCCTCACGCTCCGGATGAAGAACTGCCCGACCATGCCCGACCTTGACAGACAGGACTATGTCATTCTTAATTCGACTGTCAACGTGCCGAAAGCCATTGACGTGCTGTACCCGTATGAACGCATCCACTGTATGCTTGACAATGACAAGGCTGGATATGAAGCGACACGGGCTATCGAATTGGAATACTCCTACCGTGTGCGTGACTTCTCGCACAATTATAGGGGATATTCGGACTTGAACGATTATCTGTGCGGCAGGAAGCAGGAACAGAAAAACGAAGCCAGCCAAGTGCAGGAAACGAAGCAGGAAACCGGACAACGTGCCGCCTCAAGACAAAAGAGAGGCAGGGGCATTTAATCCGGCAGGACTATCAACGGCTGGCGGTTTATTTGGAGAGCAAGGTTATGTTTCGGTAAACCGAAACTACCTTGCTTTGCTCACCGCAAAGAAAATTTCTCCCGTTGGTCGCAATTTTTAAGACACCATTCAAACGTAAAAAACCATGACGAGTATAAAGGACAAGCCGGGGGGACGTCCGGCAAAGAAACGGATAGAGAAGCAGCAACGGGTTGTCAGTACGAAACTGACCGAGTTGCAGTATTACGCCATCAGGAAGCGAGCCGGGGAAGCCGGGTTGCGTGTCAGTGAGTATGTAAGGCAGGCGGTTGTTTCGGCAGAGGTCATACCCCGGCTGAACAGGCAGGATGCGGACACCATCCGCAAACTGGCAGGGGAAGCCAACAACATCAACCAGTTGGCGCACCGGGCGAATGCCGGAGGTTTCGCACTGGTGGCGGTGGAACTGGTGAAGCTCAAAAACAGGATTATTGGAATCATAAACCATTTGTCGGATGATTGGAAAAATAAAAAAGGGAAGCGGTTTTAAGGGCTGTGTGAACTATGTGCTTGGCAAGGAGCAGGCGGTTTTGCTTCATGCGGACGGGGTTCTGACTGAAAGCCGGGGTGATATAATCCGCAGCTTCTGTATGCAGACCGGGATGAATCCCGATTTGAAGAAGCCTGTCGGACATATTGCGTTAAGTTATTCGACAGTGGATGCGCCCAAATTGACAGACGGGAAGATGGTACAACTTGCGCAGGAGTATATGCGTGAAATGAAAATCACCGATACGCAGTATATCATCGTGCGTCATCAAGACCGGGAACATCCGCACGTGCATATCGTGTTCAACCGCATAGACAATAACGGCAAGACCATTTCGGACAGGAACGATATGTACCGTAACGAACAGGTATGCAAGAAGCTGAAAGCCAAACACGGGCTTTATTTCGCTGGTGGAAAAGAACAGGTAAAGCAGCACCGACTGAAAGAGCCGGACAAGTCGAAATACGAGATTTACACGGCTGTGAAGAACGAAATCGGCAAATCCCGTAACTGGCAGCAGTTACAGGAGCGGTTAGCAGAAAAGGGTATTACCGTCCGGTTCAAACGAAAGGGACAGACCGACGAGATACAGGGCATATCCTTTTCCAAAGGTGAATACACGTTCAAGGGTTCGGAGATAGACCGGAGTTTCAGTTTTTCCAAACTGGACAAAGTTTCGGGTATGCAGGAATGAATGTTGCCGGAAGCCAACGGCAAACAACTTTCGCGCCCGTTCGGGAGCAAGCACTTGCACCGGGCAAGGCTGACAGTCCGTTGATAACTGGTTCGCTCGGTCTGTTTTCCGCTTCTTCTCCCCCAGTGGATGAAGAACCTAATTTTAATTTGAGAAAGAAGAAGAAAAAGAAAAAACAACTTAAACTGTAAAGACATGGAAGATAATTTGATTTTAGAGGGGCTTCTCTCTATGGTTACGGAACTGAAAGAGAAGCAGGAAGCACAGGCAACGCCAGCCAGTCGGGAGGAAACTCTCGAACGGCTGGGAGCAATCGAACAAGCGTTGTCGGAACTGCACAGTAATTCGGCTGTTCCCGAAGAAAAGTTGCGGGTTATTCAAAGCCAACTTGACGACATAAGGAGCAGGATGCAAGGTCAGCAGAAGAACATAGAGGACACCAAGAAAATAACATTGGAAACTTACCGTTGTTTCAAGGTAATGATTGATACTTTGGGCTCTTGCAAGACGGATAAAGAGGAAGCTACGCCCTTACCGTTCTATCAACGGATTTACAACAAGGTCACTTCTTGGATTCGTCCGGGATTGTTTGTTTTTTCGGCAGTGCTGGTCGTCTGTTCCGTTTCCATATTCTTGAATGTCCGTTTGGCTGAACGTATGCAGCAGTTGCAGGACAACGATATGAAATACCGCTATTTGCTGATGCAAGGACAGGCAGACGGGGAAACTTTTGATATGCTGGAAAACAAGTTCAAGTGGCAACGGGATAACGGTTTTATCCGAAGTTTGACCGATTCAGTGATGGATTTTGAATATCGCATCCAAAAGCAGGCAGAAGCACTGGAACGTGCAAGGCTGTTGAATGAGCAAGCCGAACAGCTAAAGAAAGAAGCCGATAAGTTGGGTAAGCCATAAGCAGGGAAAGTCGGAACAGATGAAGTACATTCACCGTTCCGGCTTTTCAGATTCACTTCTTTTTCTTCGTACAGTGTTCTTTCTCGAACTGGCGTAGCGTGGTGACGCTGAACCGTTCTTTAATAAACTCCCGGACATCGGAAGCCTTGTAATACACTTTTCCGCTGATAGTGAAGTAAGGCAGCGCACCGATAGCCCGGTAGCGTTGCAGAGTTTTGATACTTACTTTGAATAATAAACACAAGTCTTGATTATCCAATAGGTTGTCATCTTCGGGTAGTACCTTGTCCGCATTGCGTAGTACCCGTACATCCTTGCAGAGTTCTTCCAGCTTGGCGTACAGCTTCTGCATCCATACGCTGAAATCGTCATTGTCTATATACATGATTGCTTCATTTTTCTGATTATACATTCTTGTCTGTCAATCAATTGATGAAGCAAAGTTCAGAAAATAGGCGCAAAGAAATTACGGGGGAACTAATGGAATCCCCTATAAATAAATCATAAGTCACTGATTATCTATATCCTTTCTTGTCATGTTCCTTTTTGATAAGTTCTACCAATCCATTAAGAAACCCGGTCAGTTTGCCCGGCTTTCGTTTTATCACGTCCTCATGTTTTTGGTAACAGTCGCCTATCTTGATGTTGAACAGCCATTCAAAGGCTTTCGCCAAGTCCACCAAGTAGGCGGGCTTGCCGTTCTGATACACGATGTTTTTGGAGAGGAACAGACCGCTTACCATTTCCATGATGTTGATAAGGGTTGTCTTGTCTGCGAGATAGAGAGGGGAAAGGGGCTGTTTGTTGATACGTTGCTGTAGCTGTTCCGGGTATTTGATGCGCCACTCGATAAGGCGTATTTCAGTGTTCAAAAGTCCTATCGCTTCATCAATTAGATGCAGATGGGGCATTTTTTTCTTGCTCAAACCGTACACGATACGATTTAAGACGGTGCAAACCAAAGGAAAAATAACGTAGTAAAACGTTGTAATCCTGCTCATTGATACTAAAATTGGCTACATGGGTCGCCAATTCTTCGATAGCTTCTGCAAATTCAGATGCAGACACTTTACGTTGTGAGCATTCCGACAATAAGCGGAAAAATCTTTGGTCGAATATTTTTTTCATTGAGTCGATTAAAAATACTATTTGGCAGCAATCAAATAGAAATGTTATTGATAATATTTTTAACTTCATATTTTAAAGAATCTGGTCTTATTATAGTTGCACTATCTGCAAAAGACAGATACCAATGTGCAAACTTACTGATTGAAAATGTTAGAAAATGAAGTTCAAACATATCCCCTATCTCTTTCTCAGATGTTAATCCGTAATAATATTTATCATCATTCATTATGGAGGTTTTATTCTTTTCTATTCTTATAACGATTTCATGTAATTTTTCTTTATCGTAAAACTCGCGTATGAATTTTTCCAAAGGAGGATGCTCCCGTGATTGTAATTCATTAAGAATGTGCATTTTTTGAATTCTATCTATCCGAAATGTAAGATAGATTTCTTTGGGAAGATAAAAGCCTATTAGATACCAGTTAGTTCTCGAAAAGAAAATTCCAACAGCTTCAATCTTTCGTTCTGAAACACTTAACGCATTACTTCCCAAATAAGATATTTCAATAATTCTTTTTTGGTATATACTTTGTAAAATAAGTAAAAGAATATCAGGTTTATAGGTCGATGATTTATAAGTATCCAATACAGACATGCACTTTTCCATTGTTTCTAACATATTTTTGTCTGCAAAACGCATGACAGACCTAATCTTTTCTATTCCAGACTTATAATGTTCGTTGCTATTTGAATCAGTTAGTTCATGTACTAATTTCTCTGCAATCAAAAAGGACAAAGCCTCTTTTTGAGTAAACATTAGAGGAGATAATTTGAATCCTTCTGCAAGTGAATAACCAATACCGGGATTTCCTATGATAGGAATGCCTGCCTCTTCCAATGTTCTTATATCTCGATATACAGTGCGAATGCTTATATTAAAACGTTCTGAAATTTGCTGTGCTTTCACTAACGAGTGCGATTGTAACTGAATCAATATAGCAGAAATACGGTCTATTCTATTCATTTTGCATCTTTAATTTGAATATTTGAATCTTCAATAATAACAGCTTGTTTATTACTTATAGGAATAAGCTGCAACTTCTCATTATATAGTTGAACTATCTTTTCACCTTTTTTCTTGAATGGAAAATTTCCATAATGGGGAATCGTATAAAAATCGACCAAATCTAAAGAAGTACAGTCTTTCAATTCAGGAGCCTTTTCTATTGGATCAAAATTCACACTTCTCATATATTCTGCATCGGGAGAGGCTATTATTGCTCCGGCAGATTCCCCAATATACAGTTTACCCAATTTCACTTGTTTAGATATAATTTTATCAACACCTTTTCTTTTTAACTCTTGCAAAAGGAAAAATGTATTTCCACCTGTTATGTAGATATAATCGCATTTATGTAATATAGAAGATATTTCCTCTTTGGGCAGTTGGGTAATCTCGACTTCTTCAACAATCATTCCTGCTTCTTCTAAAGCCTTTTTCCCCTTTTTTACATAGAATCGTATTGGTTCTGTAAGGCTTGCAGTTGGTATAAAAGCTATAATTTTCCCTTGCAAATCTTCTTTGGCACAATCGACAAATAGATTAGCAACATCAGCAAATGATGAGCATAAAAATAATCTTTTCATATTCTATAATATTAAGTTGAATACTTTTTGATACAAAGATAGCGTCTTCTATGACAGCCCTATGTCAGTAAGTCTAAATATTGAAGAGTTTTTTTCATCAAAACAATCCATTATTGAAATTTACCCTATTTGTAATGTGGCTGCGTTCCCTTATGAAAAGAAGAAATAATTTTGTTCCCTTTATGAAAAACAAGTGCTACACAACCTGCCGGGATAGAACGTTGAAAGCCTTGCTTTACATCATCTATCCTTAAAAGCCAATATTGCTTTATATAAGGAGCGAGCAATTTGGTAGGTTGTATTACTTGAATTTTCTCCATTCTGTTTTAATTATCAAACAAAAGTAAGATTTCTTAGATAGATATTAGGTGTAAAAAAGGGACATTCTAATTAAAACATCCAAATATCTGTTACCTAAATCATTCAAAGTTCTCTGCATTGGAAGATATGTCATAGATAAGTTGAAAAAGTTATTATAAACACAAGTTTAGTTTGTGTTTTTGTCTATATATCCAAAACGGACTAAACTAATTTCTATTGACAGCAAATTATATATGCTGGCGAAAAGAAAAACAGTATTCTTCTTTTCGCCAGTTTTGCTTTTATGGTTAGAGAGCTTTTGTTACCTTTGCACATGAAGCCCACCGCAAAGCGATTTCTTCGTTTTTTTTGTTACTATTTTGTTACCCACTATTAGTAATAGGTGGGCTTTTACTTTGATAATCAGGGCTATATTATGCTGTATGTATAATGTGTGGCAAAACATAGTAAAAACAAGGCCGAAAAAATGCCCGAATAATCACTACCCAGGCATTTTATAATTTGTTAACCATACTACATATGGTAGTATACTTGGCAAATATATAAAGTTTATTTTATAAAATCAATCCTTAAGCCGAAAACTTCGGCGATAGACTGCAATGTGTCAAATCCGATATTAAAAGCCCCCTTCTCTATTCGAGTGATAGCATGTTGCTTTGTCCCTATTTTTTCAGCCAATTCAGCCTGAGACATCCCTGCTTCTTTTCGCAATTGTGCTATACGTTGCCCAATACGCATGCGTTGGGAGTCCGAATCGGACAGGGCAAATAAAGATCCAGAGGCATTCTCTTTACAAAGCCCTTTTTTTAATAATTCTTTTTTAAACATGATGATAAAGTCACTTTTCCACTCCTCTGTATTGCCGGACATAATATAGGGGTGGGTGATATCCATTTTCGCTAAAAAGTCAAAATGTTCTTCCGGTTTGTTGGACTCATCAAAGATGTAAATCACCTTATCTTCGTCTATATCGAGATATGCAGCGTAAAGCGATGTCACGTGTTCGCCCAACTCGTAATCGCCTTCTATTTTATTTGTTAACAGTTTCATACAATTCGCTTTTTTGCTTATGGTAGTTAATCATGATTGTTGATTGCTCATCCAATGTAAACCGAGTCGGTAATCCTTCCGCTGGGAAGGAGCCTACTATTTCTGCCAATATATCATTTACGTCTCGATATTTATGCACAACACCTTCCGAAGTATTAAAAAACTTCCTTCTTGGGGTACGATTTTCATGTATTTTCTTTATCGTTTTGACAAAGAAAATAGTTGGTTGCGTAAGTGCCAGAGCTGTAAAATCTAACCAGTAACATTCACAATCGCGACTGTAAATAAGGTATTCGGCAATTGCCATATACCGTCCGAAGTTGGACAGTACGCTTGTTTTATTTTCCATATTTTCTGTATTTTCTATTTATAAGGTTTTCTACTGCTTTCACGTAAGGAGCTGCCTTTTGTCTCTCCATATAAGCCACATATTGTTTGGCAATATGTGCTTCCAGCCTATCGGCTTCTCGATTGGTATCCGGAGATATCTTTCTTAATTCAGGGACATTGTATGTCGTCCCGTTAACGACATATTCAAACCCATTCAATTTGGCATTCCAGCCGTTTATCTCAAAGTTGAAATCGTGAATTTTGCCTGTATGAACAAGCTCAATGGCTTGTTCTAATGTTGGTACTGCTATTGCTTTCATAATTCTCTGCCGCATTTATAGTGTTGCCGCCACTCTTGATTAATTATTGACACTGCAAATATATCACATATTTGTGATATGCGCAAGCGTTTATCTAATTATTTCACATGTTAGAAAACATAAAAATATAATTGATTTGAGCTATTTAGGCTCAGATCTTCTTATTCTTTCGTTATGTCAATCCTGGGGATGCAATAGTAAGCCATAGGGCGTCGTGATCCACGACATCCTTACTAATAGTGGTGTTAGCCAATTATTTCGTGAAATGAGCTATTTCGACTCATTTATATTTAGTTATTAGTGCGGGATAGCTCTCAGACTATCCTGCAGCACAATTACAACCGTTCCAATCTGGCTTTCAAGCACTCGTTATAGGTGTACATCGCTCCGGCCTGTACAAGCAAAAGATACTTCTGTGCCGGATCAATCGCATTGACCTTTTCGCTTTGATTGAAATCATTCAGCTTGTTCAGCTTTTCTTCAAGTTGTGCATGTTCTTCAATCAGGCATGATTTAAAATCGCTCATATGAATATGGGTTTTACAAAGCCGCCCAAGGCTCAGTTCTTTTATTATTGAGTTATGGGTGATTAATCAAAGAAATATATCTTAACCACTCCGTTTCTAAAATCTCCTATCATTACTCCATCAATATCTTTTTTGTCAAGAACAGAAAAGTTCTTCCATTTTTGAGGAAGATTATAACAACCCTTTACCAATGCAATCGGCATATCCAGGGATGCTCGATACTGGACATCAGAATCCAGAAAAAACATAACGCCGGAAATTCTTCGGGACAATGTATTACATCAAGCTATCAGCCTGTATTACGAAAACCCCAAAGAGTTTCAGTTGAATCTATCAGAATACAGAAACCTATTTGATGAAACATGCCAAGGGACTGTACCTGTAGCTCTCTGGATAATCATGCATAGCCACAATTTTGAAGATGCAATCAGACAGTTGTTAGTTTAGGAGTCGATGCAGATACATTAGGGACCATTGTAGGCAGTATGGCCGAAACCATTTAGGACATTCCTGAATGGATGAAAATTGAAGCGTTAGGCTATTTATCTGATGAAATGAAGAAGATCATAAACGACTTCCATGCCCGGTTGGTTGAACGATAAAAGCTGCTGAATATAAGCTAGGGTACTCCCCTACCCTAGCTTATATTCTTAGATTTACGACCGGCTTTCAGCATCCGTTGCATATAAGTGGCAATTTCCTTTTCTACTTTGACCTGCCATTTAAACTGTTCCATCATAGCAGAAAAAGTATCTTTCAAGGAGTCATCACCATCGTTTATATGCCTCTTTATTTCCGATAAACTTTCAGACATAGCCGCTTTTGTTTCGGCTAAAATATCAAGATACTGCTTCAAAATCTTTATGAATTCCTCTGGTTGAACCTGCTGAAAAGTTGAGTTGTAGAAAATTCTAGTCCGAATAAAATCACTAACAGAGATAAAGCCTTGCGCTTTATTTTGTAAGGCATCGTATTCAGCGACGGTTAATTTTAAGAGAATCTTTTTGTCTCTCTTTTCTTCTTTTGAAGCCTTAGGACGGCCCGCTTTTTTAAAATCCATAGTCAAATTGATTGGTTTATGCAAAGTTACGAACTATTTACGAATATCAAAATAAAAGGCGACTCTGGAGCCTTTTCAAGTGCTGAAGGCACCAAGAGTTTCTGTATATACAGAATTCAAAGCGGTAGGTTTGATTTCGGTATATACAGAAACACATCTTGCAATAGGAAAAATGCAGGGGTAAAATCCGTGCTCTTTGCTTTAGGACTCCCTCCCATAAAAACCTGCTTTTTATTATTACAAATCATATGACCGATTTTTAATTCGCTCTGATTATTTAAGCAAAACGCCAACAAATGAAAAAGGAATAAAGAGAATCACTATTATGTTAACACGAATTAAATACGACCGCCATTCCATAATCCGTGTTAATTACCAAAAACTAAAACAATAATTTATTTCATTGATTATTTGAATATTAACATAAGAATCAACTTAAAAAAGTACAAAAATAGATCAGGTGTGCAACTGAACAAGTGCACAGGCGTGCGACCGAACAAGTATACAGGTGAATATCGTAGAATGGGTTGTGTTTATCAAATAATTCCAGAAACAAAAATCTAAAATTATAAACCTACATTTATACATGAGGACTGTCCATTTCAGCGAAATTGTTTCAGATGGCAAAACTATAAGGTAAATATAACGGAAGCCTGGTGGTAAGGCTCCGAAACGACATTTTGATAAAAGAAAGATCCGATTCCCAGGGACGGCTATGTTGCCCACTGAAAACCGGATTGACTTTTTGACTTTCTATCGAAGGCTTTTGATTCGCTGCTCCATCCGGAGCATTTTAGATGGAGTATCAAAGAGCGGGCTTCTGTACATCTTTAATTTTGGCAACCATTTCATCGTAGCCAATCTCACATACAAGGCTTTGCCGGGTTTTAAAGCAAATCTACCCAGAAGGGAAAACAACAGGAATTCGGGGTCGGATTCCGCGAACAGGTATGTATAGGATTGAGCAGAAATAAGATCAACGCAAATAGAAGCCTCAGGACACGAAAAAAGACTTTAGCGAGGCAAAGATTGCCCAGGGCAAGAAAACACCTCAGGCGGGACATAAATGACTCCAGACACCGTTTCCTTGGCATTTACACATCAACGATTCAAAGTATGCGAAAAGAAAAAGAAAAAGGTAGAAGATAAATGACTCTCTCCTACCCTTCTTTCCTTTGGACTAAACATCGTACTTTTCTGTAATCTCGGTAATTCTTTCTATCGCATCATTACTGAGACCAAGCCCTCTTGTATAATACTTCGCCAGGAATTCTTGGACAGCAGTGAAAACTACATCCTGAACGTCAATCCTGTTGATGGCTTTTATCATCATCAAATCAGTAGATGATTGTGCATCTACTTTAAAGACCTGCTTAATATTTCTTTGAGTGACTTTCGTAGGTCTGCCTCCAAGCTGTTTTTTGATTTGCGTTGATTTACGTTCTTTGGCAACATCAGCTTGCGAATCACGAGATACTTTCTTGCTTTCGGGTTTGGTTTCCTGAGCCGACATCTCTTCTACGGGCTGTACAACCGGATCTAGCTTGCGCCCGCCGTCATCTACAACAGAAGACTGTGTAGATTCCGGAACTGTAACTTCCTTATTCTTTTCAGGAAATTCTTCATTCTTGGTGGGCTGATTATTCTTTACTTCCTGCATGAATCCACCCACATTTAAAGGTTTATTCTTTTTCGCCATATGTTTTCCTCCTGGTTTTAGTTATATGACTCATTATTGTTATTCCATGCGTTAACTGCCTTAGACTGCCAATCTGCTGGACGCTCCTGTCCGGTCAACTCTTCAGCCAGAGACATGTAGTCCTGTGCACCATTTGAATCTGGAGCATATTCAAAGATACCTTGATGTGCCAAGGGGCTTTCGTCAAATTTGATATTTTTGCGGATTTTTGTTTTAAGCACTTTGTTCGGGTAATTGGATTCGAAATATTGCAAAACTTGTCGGGTAATGCGGGTCTGCTTGTCGTATTTTACCATTAAGAAACCAAGGATGTCCAGCTTTTCGTTGGTGTTCTCAGAAATGTCTCTAATGGAAAGCAGCAGATTTTGCATACCTTGCAAAGAGAAACCACTACATTCGATGGGTATTAGCACGCTATCACTCACTGTCATCACGTTGTCATTAACGACTCCTTCCTTGGGAGCGCAATCAATCAAAACATAATCGAACAGACACTCCCCATTTTCGTTCGCTTGTAAATACGGAGCAAGTTTCTTGGCCAAAATCCGTTCGCGACTTCTTTTGCTATACAAAGTCCCTTCTAAGGCACTTAGAGACTTGGAGGCCGGGATATATGACAGTCCGTCATACAAACAATATAGGGGTATCTGAGCGTCATCTTTGTCCATCCATTCATAAAAGGTACTGTCGCCTTCGGTCTGGTCAAACCCTAAGAGGGCAGATAAGTTACACTGTGCGTCAGTGTCAATCAGCAACACCTTCTTGCCCAAGATCCACAGTGCCACCCCCAAATTATAGGCTGTGGTAGACTTCCCTACCCCACCCTTGTAATTTAATACAGATATTACTTTTGTCATTGATAAAAAAACGTTAGAAATTCAACGTATCAAAGATACAAAGTTTTAAGCAAACAGACAAATAATTATCCATATTTTTAATACTATAATATTCTAAAACTTTATATTTCTACAACATCAACACTCTATATCCTTGGATATCTATACCACCAGAGTTTTGATTACCCATAACTCCATAATACAAAAACCACAAATCAATCATTGCCATTTAGCAATAAGCGCCACATGTTAAATATAAAACGAAGTATCTAAATATCTAAACACATATCCAAAACAACACAATTTCTTAATCACTTGCAACATCAGAATCCAAATACAACTTCAACAACCACTCCAATCCACTAAAAAAGCCCCCACCCCGACAAGAATCCAACGATCCAAAATTATGAACAAACAATACCATTAAGTTTTGATTATCTATAACCCTGTTTACCTGAGCCACCACAACACCATATCACCAATCATATAGAAAGCCACACCACCAAAACAGCAAAACAAACACTCGAAAATCTATATCACTAGATTGCTGATGATATAGCGTTTCAGTTCCCTATATTACCATTGTTCCCTTCACCCATTATCCTATAATATCAGAAACCTAGACAAACAAAACAACCGCATATTAAACATTCAGAATATTGGGTTAATAAAACCATAGTACCCCAGTCACCTAAAACCTATTGCCTTATATCAATAGAGTTTTAGAAGTATAAATCACTGAATGATTACAACCTTAAACATACAGACATACAGAATACTATTCACCTATATCACTGATTACCTATAACATCATGGCATTATAACGCTATAATCCCAATAAGCTATGCAAACAATACACCAAATTCTTAATACTACAAATACCTAAATCTTTATAAATATAAAAACAGAAAACCACAACCTCAGAACAACAGTCATCTAAAACCTTAGGATTTCAGAACCCTACAACACAAAATAAAAGCAATTTCAATATTATAGAGTTATAGTTACCCAGAACACAATATACCTACAACTATATTACTTCATATATATAGAACCTCAGAAACCAAGACGTCCAGGACACTAAAACAACAATACTCCCAGATTATATAACTAATAGCATCTTGCACATCTAGGCTTTCAGTTACCTAAAACTACATTACCCCATAACCACAGAATAATGTATATTATAGTTACCTATAACTCTAGGCATCTACAATTACAGAATTATAAAACAACGTAACAACAGAAAGAAAGATAGGGGAGGGTATTATAGGTTAACTGGGTTTTGATTGCCCAGTTCTCCGATTCCTTAAAACTACAGAGTAAACAAACGACAGGTGTTTCAATTACCTAAAACCTCAATACTACAATCAACTGTAAACCTAGAACTATAGTATATCCAAAAATACCATTGAGAATTGTAGTAATACAGAATAATACAATAATAGAAATGTAGAGTTTTAATTACCTATAATTCTGCACATATAGAACACCAATAATCTATAATAAAAGCTTTTCAATCAACGCCTAAGTAAATACCGATTGAGAAACAGAACAATCTTTGCAAGCAAGGAAAGAATGTTCCTGAATAAGGTAAACCCCAAACGAAGCAGGTAGGTTGCACCCAGAACGACCAAAAAGCATACTAAAACATTATCCATAATCATTCATATTAAAAAGAAGCCTATGTTCACACACCAGCTCCTCAGAGAACATAAATATTATCTTAACGGTAACAAACACTTAGAGTTCAAATCAACCATATTCAGATTGGACATAACCGGATGACAGCATACCCGGCTATACATGACGTTATATTTGGACTGAACAACATCTACTAAGGATAGTGCCTTATCTTTGGACTCGCATTCGACTCCGAAACGGGAAAACTTACCGTTTGTGTCTTTGGCTTTAAAAATTAAATACCACTTGTTCATAATTTCATAGTTTAAAAAGTTAATAGATTTTGATTGCGAAAGTTACACCATTTAATCCATTGTCTGTTCATCATAACTATATGAATTAAAGAAGTTTAAGATTTGTGGGTCAACTGAAAGGGTCTCGGGTAGGATAGGGGACGAAAGAGTAAGGTTCTTGGTCCCTGTAGCCCGGGACAATGCCACATACACCTGCCCCGGAGAAAATGAAGCCTTGGCATCTACCACAAGCTTGTCAAAAGTCATTCCTTGGGACTTGTGAATGGTTACTGCCCACGCCAATCGTAAGGGCAACTGGGAGAATGATCCGCATTCAACAAACTCCATCATCTTTGAGGTTGAATTATACTCGTACTTGTTGTTGACCCATTTGTGGCGCAGTACTTCAAT
Organism: Parabacteroides sp. MSK.9.14; assembly: GCF_019041495.1. NCBI lineage: Bacteria > Pseudomonadati > Bacteroidota > Bacteroidia > Bacteroidales > Tannerellaceae > Parabacteroides > Parabacteroides sp. MSK.9.14. The sequence continues at coordinate 20,612 of NZ_JAHPXO010000037.1, read as the reverse complement.
TTCAATACCATTGCTATCAAGACGCACGTATACTGAATTCTTCTTGAAAGAGACAACGACTCCTGTGCTTCCATTATGATAGAGATGTGCCTCGTTATCATTTGCCAAAAACATAACTTTGGCTCCAATCTTCAGACACAGCTCGAACTCAGCCGGCATTGCAGATGCGCTGAAATTTCCCTTGACACTGGCAGTAAACACCTGCTGTTGTGTAGAGAGTTCATCCAGTTTATCCTGATTCACTTTGTCTGCCTTGGCATTATGCGTTGTCAGCATTACAAAACCATCCTCCAACTCAGATGCATCAATCCCAGGCTTATACAAAGCGTTCAGTAACCGACGTGAAGAATCTGACAATTTACCGCATCGAACATCATTCAGAAGGGAAATGAAGTTGTCATCTGTCTGACGGAAAATGTGAGTCAGACAGACTAATCTCAATTCTGTCAACACCAAAGCCTTTGAAGAGAAGAAAAAAGGAGTTTGGTAAACAGAAGAGAGCAATTTCCACTCCGTTTTATTCACTACAGGCGGCAACTGGTAAAGATCGCCGATGAACACCACCTGCACACCACCAAAAGGAAGAGGATTATTACGGACATGGCAAAGCACGTCATTAATGGCATCCAGTACATCAGCTCTCAGCATAGAGACTTCATCAATCACAAGCACCTCCATATTTTGAAGAACCTCTGCCTTTTCTGAACTAAATTTATAGGCAGGCAGAGCGTCATGCGTGTATCCCAACAGGTCGATGTTTGGAATGAATGGACCAAAAGGCAACTGAAACAATGAATGCAGGGTAACACCGCCCACATTGACAGCTGCAACACCGGTAGGGGCGGCCACCACGATTTGTTTTGATGTCCTGGCAAGTAGCATTCTCAGTAGAGATGATTTGCCGGTACCAGCCTTACCAGTGAGAAAAATACATTGAGATGTATTCTCTACTAGATCCAGAAAATGCTTCATCTCACCGGTTACAATCATTCTTTTCTTTTTTTGGATAGTTCTATCACTCATTGTCTTAGCATTCATAGTAGTCTCTTCTTATTATTCTGATATTTCTTTGGTAAAACAGGGTAGGAGAGTATCTGTTGTAAATCCGGCTGCACCGGCATGTCCACCACCTCCATAGATGGAAGCGATTTGGGAAGCGTTCAGTCTGCCATTCGTATAGAGAGAATATTTCCAGCATCGCCCAGTAAACTCAAACATGACACATACCGGATATTGGTTACGCACACTGTCGAAGATCATGCTTGACTCGTATCGGCTGTTTACTGCCAAACATTTGTAACCAGCGAATTCAGTCACAAATCCATAGGATTTCAGATGTGACTTAGACCTCTGTTTGATATACTCCAGTACAGACTCTCCTTTGCGCACGATGTTCATGGTAACGTCATCAGTAAGCGATTCCCACAAGTCTGATTCTACAGACCAGTCAGAGGCCAACATTCCATAATTGAAAGCGTCCGTATCGACCAACTGCTTCGCCCATGTGTCATAATCAGATACCAGCTGTATCCAGTACGGGATACGGGCAGCACCCTTATGGAACCATGTATAAACCAATGCTGCCGCTGAATATCTCATATCCAATACTCCTTTCACTGACACCAGCTCCAGGTGCTGCTCAACAAGCTGGACAGAACATACATGATGATCAATCCACACGAGATTATCGGTAGCATGCATTAGAGCTTTCAACTCGTGCAAGGTATTCTCCTTGAACGAATAATCAACGACATATACCATATCGTCCTGTTGGATTTCCTGAATGAAAGGAATCAAAGAAAAGGAATAGTCACATTCTACAAAGGAAAACTCCTTTCCGGTGTGAGCCAGTCTTACGAGTGCTGCACTTGCATGACCGTCAATATCATTATGGTGAAAAACGTATATCATAGTCTTAATCATTTATCGTACACAAAGATAGAAATAAATCAGGGACCTACACAGATCTGAAGCTGATATCTCTAAAATGGACACACAATCAAATTTTTCCATTAAAGCTCTTATACATAGCTAGGAGTAGGAGAGGGGAGAACTTAAACAGAAAGTCGTTGGTCGGCTTTCGAAAATACCGACTGAAGAAAGGGCACTGCCAGCACCCTAACCTCATGAGCCGGAAAATATCAATCTAAATAAATCAAATCAGCCCGCTTTGTATCTGGACAATCTGTCATTCTATCAACCAATGTGTTGAAATTATAATAATGCTGCTGATTATTCAAGATCCGGATAATTTTACCGGCTTCTGTCATATCCGCATAGGACAGACGACAATAATCAACGCCTCTATCCCCAAGCACACTGGAATATTGAAACTGAAAACTCCGGTTTTCACCTTTCACCTGAATCCTCACATCTACATCGGTATGGCTGATAATCGTCTCGATTATCTTTTCTGAATCAAAGTTCCCTGTGTGAATCCATCCGGCACCTACCAACAAACGAAATGTCTGTTCGCTAGCATCCTTGGCATATTGCGCCATGGCATCCTCCCAATACCTGTCTCCTGACCATTCATTAGAAATATACCTGAAAAAAAGGAGATTTTTTTCAGGTAGTACAAATACATCATGTCTGATTTCAGGTTTGGAAACCGGAAGGTCCAGTTTTTCAAAGAGCGACTTAGTTATACTGTAGAAGCAGTTTGTCCCAGTATAAACCCGATAATCCGGCCTGGCATATTTACGTTTACGTTCGTATGCCTCTTGCTCGAGGGCGGTCATCACATTATACCGACGTCCAACCCACTTAAGAGCATTGCGATAATTCTTTTCTTTAGATGTACCAAATTTCAGGCAGAATTCATTCATAGTACCTATAAATCCATTGTTAAATCGGAATATTTTCTCCTTCATCGTCCTTTTATTTTAATAGGGTAGGGGATACCCATTCATTATTATTTTATATCTTAACTATCACAAATTTAGTAATATAACTATCCAATAACAACAAAAGGGAAGATTAGCGCTCATCTGTTATCCTAACTCTACATTCCCATTTTAGCAAACCGGTTCTTATGAAAAAGAAGCCTGTTAATCAGGCTTCGTGAAACGCGAGAAAGGACGCGCTTCACAGCGAATCCTCTCCAATATACAAAACTAAATGCAAAATCTATATCGAATGATAGATGTCAGGTTCTGAACTGACATTATAGATATAATTTCCACACCGTACCAGCAAGGCGTCTTTACCATAATACAACTTTTTCATTCCAGAAACAGAACCAGACTTGTGAAAGTTAGGGAAACGGCTAAGATTAAACCGTTCCCCAACAGAGGATGGCAAGTACTTTACTTTACTCATTCATAGCAAATTTATAGAAGAGATTCAACTCTTCTTGGTTTTCAACATAATAGTCTGCTATCTGTTTTTGAGAGAAATCGGGATGTTCTTCCACAATCCCATCATAGATAACCTGCGGCATATTGTAGACAACAGCTTCCGTATAGTCAACTGTACCGGCATATCCAAACAGGATTACAGACAACAAAACAAATAGTCCAATTTTCTTTCTTTTCATAATTGATAAATTTAAATGGTTTGGTAATCGGGGTAATTATCTCTAATACAAAGATACAAAAAGGGTCTCATTTACTTTTCAACAACCGGATATTCAGCCATTTACATCATCTAAAGGAACTTTCCCAATTAAGCAGATCCGCTTTCTCGGGAGAAATAAATCAGGAGTCTGGTGTCAGACTCCGCAAAACGAAGAGAGGACGCACTTCACAGCGAATCCTCAATTATGGCATCAATTCAATTCCAGATGGTAAAAAGTCTCAAACCAAGCATTACCCTTTTACAAGAGGCTCTACTTTATAAGCCATCATCGACACATTTGTGTAGGTCTGACCATTGTACTCATGAGACTTCATACCCAGGTCACCAGTTACGGCAACTAATGATCCTTTCTTCAATTTCTCGACCATAGGCTGCACCTTGTCTTTCTGACCCCACATCTCAACCTTCACAAAAAGAGCCCTCCAGCCAGTACGGGGCTTGTAATTACCCTCGGTGTCCTTATACTGCGCACCCTCAGAAACGCAAATGTCAAAATTACAAACTGATCTACCGTTATTTTCACGAATCTCAATTCTCTCATTCTGCACGAAACCTTTAATAGTTGACATAACTAATGACAGTTTTTATACCGGTGCCTCCGGTTCTTATTATGATTATTATCTCTTTCTTTTCTCTATTACAAATATAGTCATAATAGACTATATCACAGAATATTAGATAACATTACAGCAAAAGGCAAACGAACTTTACTTCTTCATTTAAGCGCCATTCAATTTGTACTCAGAATTCTTCCTAAGGTATTTCAAGGTAGGGCCATAATGAGTACCAATCAAGGTGATCGGTTGTCGAACTCCGCGAACATTTCCGCTCATTTTTGAGCGTTCTACCGCAATATACCGCTCAAAAAAATGTAGAACAACCCGGAAGCGAAGCTTCTCAGATCAATGTTTTAAATATATAACAAAGAGAATATTGAATTATAGTATTTCATAACTATCTGAAAGTCAAAAGGGGAATTAAGGATATTACACCTGATTCGGAACTTTGATGCATCTAAATCGGAACTTTTAATTCCGATGTTAACATCAAGATCGGTAGTTTGCAACACGTGTTTCGGAACTTCAAAATTTAGAAAGTTCCGAAACACGTGCAATATCTGACGGTTTACACGTATTTCGGAACTTTTTTATCAAGTGATTATCATAGAATATAGTATCACCGAAATTCTATAGAAGCCAGTAAAACAATAAAATATATATTTGGCTACACCTGTTTCGGAACATTTCATGGTTGTATATATTATAGAGTGATACTTCAAACTGTATTAAGGCAAAAGTTCCGAAATACGTGCAATGTTTGGCAGTTCACAAGTAAAAGGTAACATAATTATCAAGAATGTCATACTTATTAGAGTGAAATTTGTGCATATACAACCAAATGATACACAGTTAATTTCAAATTGGCTTACATCTACTTCGGAACTTTCTTCAGTTTACCTCCGGTCTATACAACACGAAGACAAAAGTTCCGAAATAGATGCAACAACGGGCTGTTTACACGTAAATCGGAACTTTTTTATCCAATATATTTCACACAGTCAATAATTCCATGGTTTCATATTTCTAAGATATATAGAAGGTTATATATATCGTTGCATCTGTTTCGGAACTTTTAATGAATACAGCCTATCTTGCTGTGATAGTGTGTTTGGTCCGCTCAAAAAGTTCCGAAATACGTGCAACGGTTGCCTGTTTGCACCTGTTTCGGAACTTTCATTGAACCTTTATCGAGAATCAGCCATCACGTAGAAGTCAGATATACAATATAATACCAACACCATTACATCTATTCCGGAACTTTTCAGGACATGGTTCACTATATTGAGATATTCCGTTCGTATGAGCTAAAAGTTCCGAAACTCGTGCAACGACGGCTTGTTTACACGTAAAAGGAAACATTAATTCCAAGTTCATCAAAGCAGTTTAAATTTGCCAGTAATAATCACATTTCTATATATACTGGTTATTTACAGTGCTTTATACATACATAATAACTGACTGTAAATTGAAAAATAGTACCATTCGCAATGCCGTTACATCTATTTCGGAACTTTTCTCAGTATATTTACAGTCTATACAACATGCAGGCAAAAGTTCCGAAATCGATGCAACAACGGGTTGCTTACACGTATTTCGGAACTTTTTTATCCAATATATTCCACACGATCAATACTTCGTAGGTTTCATATTACGCTGATATACAATGTTTTGCAAATCCATTGCATCTATTTCGGAACTTTTCAATGTACTATCTACTCCTCATAGATGTTCCAGGTAGTCCGTTTACAAAAGTTCCGAAATAGATGTAGCCAGCCTGTCGTTACACGTATTTCGGAACTTTTTTATCAGGTTTATATTATAGCTGACTTGACTATCGAGCTAACAAAAGTGCAGATATACTGAATATTACATAAAGCATTGCACGTATTTCGGAACTTTTGACTAGATTACTTATGAAACTCTGATTCCCACAGATCCATATAAAGCTTAACATCCTAATATACAGATCATAAATATGCCGTTACATCTATTTCGGAACTTTCAGTTTTTCAAAACTTCCGTTTTAGATGTAATAAAAGTTCCGATTTGGATGCAGACTATTGGGAGTAAAGTTCCGATTTAGAAGTATTGAAGTTCCGAATCAGATGTAAGGATGATTTATATCATATTAAAATACAGCAGTTTACAAGCATCTATATATTATCAATATTTCTTTTTCTTCTTATATTAATAAAATTACCATGAGAAGCAAGCTTCATTTTTTCTTTCGGATTATCATATATCATTTTTTACTTACACCAATTTCGGAACTTTTGAAAACGAAATTTGCAAAACTTAACAGTGGGGTTAATCTCAATATTTATATTTGTCATTACACGTATTTCGGAACATTTGGGATACTTTTCATCCTTCTAATGAATAGCTATAATCATAACTGTCTGAAATAATGGGAGACAGAAAAATAATTAAGATAAATTACGACAAAAAGTTCCGAAATAGATGTAACGAGCTTATTTTGTCCTTAAAAAACATTAACATGAAAAAAATATACACATCTTAATACTTTTTATTCTCTTAAAAGAGTATTTTTGGCACAAAATATCTTGACAATGACAAAAGGCAACAAAGAAAAACTAATCAAATCAGTTTTACCGGTCAACGAGATGACATGGCTGGTACAACCTATCACAGTGACGGTCTCCAAATTTGATTATGACCCCACTCAGACCAAATTTTTGGTGGCGATGATAGAATGTATGCAGGAATCCATTAAAAAGTCCATCACTAACAATGTAGAACAGTTACCATTATTCTCAGATGGAAATAATGATAATGAATTGACAATGAAGATACCATTGAAGTCTTTGGGTATAGACCCTAGAAGATATCCTGAAATCAAGCAGTCTCTTATCAAACTTGCAACAACACCTTTCGAAATGCCAGTCAAAGATGAAGAAGGTCGTAATTATATCCGGTATGCAGGATTGTGTGAAGTATATATGCCGGACGAAAAATATGTGCGCACGGTTATAGTCAAGATTAAAAAGGATGTTGCACTATCCCTGATAGATGCAAAGGTGTATGGATATCAGAAGTATCTGAAGCAGGTTATCACTAAGACAAAAAACAAATATACACAGCGCTTATATTTTTTTGTGACTTCATGGAAATCGCAGGGAGAAACCAAAATTCAGGTAGAAAAATTACGTTCTATGTTGCGTCTAGAAAATAAGTATCTTCGTTGGAACGCATTTTATAATAGTGTAATAAAAACTGCAGAAAAAGAATTGATAGAAAAATTCGAAGCTGGTTTAAGTGAGTGTTATTTTGAAGCCTCTCCTGTCTATAAGAAGGGTCAAAAAAACGGAACCCCTGATTATTTGCACTTTAAGATCTTTGTTTCCAAGCAAGAGAAGGAAAACATGAAGAATCTGACCTATACCAGTTTAAAAATCCGGACAGATGAAAGTCTGCGTGTGGATTTCAAAATAAAGGTTAAAAGACAAAGAGAACAATTGCTGAGAATGATTAATCAGGATAACATACATCTTTTTTCGGACTTTCTTATCGAATTAGGAGCAAAAATTGAATCAGAAAATAGTACTATTACTGATGTTGGCGCCTATGCTTTCACTTCTTGTCAAAGATTTCTGTTGAAAAATACTCCAGAAGCAGAAATCGTTCCTGACACACCTAAAGAAGAAGAGTTTGGCGATGAACGTATATTCGCTAAGGAAATTGAAGCATTCAGAAAGGCAATGAAGAAGAATGTAGGAGAGGAAGCATATATAACTTGGTTTACTCCTGTGCGCTTTGTCAAGATAGACAAAGTAGAAGGCGGTTACGATCTCACTCTCGAAGTGCCTTCAAAGTTTGTCTATGATATGATTGAATCAAAATACCTTGCCCAACTTAGGGAATCCCTTCAAACCGGATTTAAAAAGAAAATAGTATCTCTCAAATACCGTATGCCCAATTAAAACAGAAAGGAAAGAATAAATCCTATGACTGTGGAAGCGGCACAAGCGACTGCCAGCATAGTGGTTGACACACCTTTGCTTTGATTCGCTCTCAGATTCTCAATCTCAATGTTTTTGGTTGAGATTTCTTTAAGACGAAGTTCTGCGTCCCTTTGCAACGACGCAACTTGTTCGGTAAATGATTTCTGTTGTGCCTGAAAACCTTGGGATAGTTTTCCCATTTGTATGGCAGATTTTTCATTGGCCTCGCCCAACTGCTTTTGAAGTTCCTGAATCTGTTTGTTGGCAGCTTCGGTCTGCTCCTTATGTGTTGAGTTCAGCTTTGCAATCTGATCTGTAAGGTTCTTGACTTGTTCCTGATTTGTCTTATCCTTTACTTGATTCGATTTGGATATTTGCTCCAGTTGATTTTGGAGGCCTTTCACCTGAATGGCATGTTGTTCGTCCGCTTTCTTTTGTGCTTCTGTGGCTGCTTTCAATTGCTCCTGTAGTTTTGCATTGGTCTTATTCTGTGTCTCAATTTGTTCGGCAAACTGTTTGCGTACTTCTGCGACCAAAGCAGCCTTGGATTTTGCCTTTTCGGAAGTGACGGATTCCGTGATGTCAGAGAAAAACTTACCCAAACCTGTCGGAGTGTCGATGACCAGATCCGCAAGCAATTTGAGGTTATGTTTTTCCTCGGCATGACCTACTGCCGAGATTACAGCCGACTTCATCCGGACTATTGTGCCAAGAAGATCATTGTTATTAAATACTTCGAGACCGGAACCACCGCCACGCACCAAAGCCACGGCATCATATTTCCCGTCCACCTCTTTGAGTGTCCGGACAGTTTGGGCAATATTTGCGAAAGTAGTGTCCAGCTGTACAAATTCGATGCTCTGTGCGGCATTTCCAGCCGCGTTGTTGAACTCTGTCCGTGTACATGAGGATGTGGCCCACAAAAGAGCAACACGTGGCTTCTCGTTGCTGAAAAGGCGGTTTTTGAACAACAAGGACACATCCTTCTTGCCGGATTGTGCTTTTTCTCTCTGTAAGTTCCAGAATTGCTTCTCGTCCTCAGATACCTTGCTTTCTTCCACATTGAGGACAGATTCAAGATCCAAGGAAACGCCGATTACGCTGTCCGGTCTTACCTTACGGTTTACAAATCCGTAAATGGTAATCAGCTTTTCAGCCTTACCTGACAGTTGCTCCCGTTGGGCGGGACGAACCTTGATGACCAGTTCCTCCTTGCCGGATTCTTGAATCAGGCGGTCATAGAATACACCGCCATACAGTTTGTTCATCCGATCCGGACGGTATATCCCTTGAACGGTAATAGGATAAGCTTCCACTGCAACCTTCAATGCTGAATTATAGCAAGTCAACAATGATGCTGGGGTAAATATGGGTGTCTGATTCATTAGGTTCATATTCCTTGGTTTGTTTTTCTACTACAAAAGTACAAAAGATTCGGGGCTTAAAGAAATGCCGGAATGATTCTGTGTAGGGTAGGGGGAGAGTTCCACTTCTTCATCTAAGCTGATAGCCATTTGGAAAGTTACAGACATAAACATAGGGAACGTGGGTGCGTTCCCGGTCAGGGTGGGGGATAACGGGTACCATTCATGCAAATAGTACCCGAATCTTTTTATTCTGAATATTGCAGCTCGTTATATAACGTGTCGGAACAAGTCCATTCAACCTCTTGGAATATACGAATGGCAGTATCATCCCCTAAGCTTGGAAGGTTCTCACGCCTCTCAAAATCTTTTCTAGTCTCGTATTCGTCAGGTTCGGCATATTCTCCGGCATAGGCAGGAAAATCTGTAAAGAATACATAGCCTATTTCATTTTTGAAATGGAATCCTTCACCCTGATATTCCTTTTCAATGATATAGTTCCCTTTTTCCTGTTTGAGTGAGCCTTCGGAGATGTAATGTCCTTCCGGAATAGCTTCACACAATTTGCCGAACAGGGTGAAGGCATTCGGTTGGGATGAATAAATAGGTTCTGGATTCCCCTTTGAATTCTCTCCCCACAATTCCAGGAAAACATGGTCAAATCCGACCTTCAAAATTTCTTCCTGACTGCATTGGTCTGTTAAAACCAGTCTAATTAAGTCTTCCTTTTCGTTGCTGCTCAAAAGTGTCTTCGTACCTATTTCATCGCCATAATTCACTCCCAGTTCAAACCATTGGTTTTCATCTAGTTCTTTCATTCCTTCCAAAAGGAGTTCCGCTAAACAGCGGAATCCAATTTTAATATCTTCAGCATTTAATAATATTGTATTCATAGTATTAGATAATTCTGATGTATAAATCCAAACCGATAGCATCGGTGTTGATATAATTCTCCAGCCACTGCACAGGCTTACTGTCTATGCAGTTTCTCTCGCATTGTTTTTTTGTGAATTTTGCGACTTTACTTTTCGTAAAGTCTTGGTTAAATAAATAAACCTTCATATTTCTTGTCTTTTAGTATTTTATCAATTTTGTCTCTCAATCTTTCTAATGCTATTTTTGCGGCATCTTGTTTTACGGTTTCATTGGAAATATTCAAATCTGTTTTCGGGTAGTCTGACGGGAAGGAATGAATAACGCCCCATATCAGGTGTTTCAGTACATCTTCAATCTCCTTCCGGAAAATTTCAGGGTGTCCGGGAGTGAGATGTTCCTCTTTGGAACCAAAGTAATAATACTCTTCCAAGGACAGATCTTCGACCCGTCTTTGTCCGGTCTTGTTGTTCACTAATATCGCTTCCATATCTCTGATTATTTTCTAATACAAAGATACGAAAACGATATGTAACAAGTTGATAAATAGATATATATTAAAAATATAAGACGAGAAGGAACTATTCCATTAAAGCGTTATCTCTTTTGAGTGAGTGATCGGGAATAATCGGTTAGATTGGCTATGAGTGCATTTTGCCATTGCCTCAGACAGATATCCCGGGCAATATAATCCTTGGAAGACTCCCAGTATCTTGCATTCTTTATGAATAATCCGCAAATGTTTCCTAGATAGACTTTCTCAAGAGTCAGCTGGGCGGCAGCTGCACGGAACATGCCTGTAGGCTGGTAATCCAGATTGGGTATATGAATCCCTTCGCTGAATATATGCTGATGGCAAGCAAGCAGTTCTTTGAACGAAGAACAATTTTCAGCTTCGTCGATCATTCTTTCGCAAAGACGAAGCTGACGCTGTTGCTGCATGCGGTCAAGTGACAGCAGATTACGAAGATTATTTATGAATTTCATAATTTACGGTTTGAGATCTGAACAATGAGCCATCAACAGACCACAGAAATCCTCAATGAAGACATCATCGGCAGGACAGACTTCTGGCGTATCATTTTCAACGGCACCTCCCAATATGAGTGTGTCATTGATCAAGGTAAGATTAAAAACTTTAAAGTAAGTGCCGTTGGTACGAAGACACTCTGAGGAATCATTCGTCAAATCAAAATATACTGTCTCCTTTTGTTTCTCGAGAAGGGATTTGGCAACGTCGTAGATGTTCTCTTTGATTTTCTGCAATTCAAGTTTAAGATCATCCGAAATGGAAACGAGACATTCCAGAGGAACCAGGTTTGCATTAACTTGAAAATCGTCATGTACCAGATTCAGCAATTCGGCTTGGCTTTTGTATGCGTGCGTAACAATTATGCGAACATTTGAAATGTCCACCTGGCTGTGCTGTGGAACGACAGTCAAAGGAACCGTCAATTGGGTTAACTCCCCATCATCGGTTACTTTTATGAATTGATACAGTTTGTTTCTAAGATAGTGAAGTTTTTCAGAAGCAGAACAAATTCTGCCAAACAGTAAATCTATTTCGTTTTGGTTCATAAGATTGATTATTAGTTTCTTGCAAAGATATCAATTTTCATTATGATTCGCAAGTGTAAATCAATCTAATTTACACTAAAATAACATTTTGTGCCGAAGGCTCTTGAAAATTTTAAAATGAACTCTCTCCTACCGGTATGTCTATTATTGTCTTATTAGTGTCTATAAAAATGTCTATATGTATAGGGTGTTGTAAGTGTCTAATAATCAATATGTACAATATATATAATATCACCACCTGTGGGGATATTATGTCATCACCTATGGGGTAAATTTGCTTAAGATATAACCACCTATGGGGATAAAAAGTACTCAACTGTGGGGTCGTAATGTACCCAATTGTGGGGTTACGATTTGTAATAATATATTACGAACCTTTTAATATCATCGGTTTTCGGCCTGTAATATCATCAGCTGTGGGGTAAATTGGAACCATTGTATTTTGTAAATTTCTGAAATATAGTATTATGCAAAATTGCATTTACTTCCGCTTAACACTTAACGGCATCGGCAATATGGATGTAATGTAACCGGTAATGGGGAAAAATAACCCCAAATTGCATATTTTTCCCCACAATCGGTGATATTTGCCTGTTGTTATCAGTATCCTTAGAATGGCGTCATCCATGGTAATTTGTAAAAATCCTTTTCACATTCCTAATCCCCCATGATTGAGTACAATATGATTGTAAATCTTTCCAATATATTGACTTAAATATCAAAGTTTCCGTTTGTTATGATTCTTAGTCTTTTATCCTTATCAGTGGTTATATATGGAAAAAACAGAGAAAATGAGCGCTGAAATGTCACCAGCTGTGGGCTGTATAACGGAAATTACCCATTTTACCCCATAGGTGGTTACATTATAAACCCCTCAAAGTATCATCATATTTCATTCTTTAATGCTACCAATCACTCAGAAATCCCCATAGGTGATTATTTTTGGGACAAAAACAGTCTGAAAAGCCAGAGATATTTGCATAAATGGGGAAATATCCACAATTTTTGAGGTTTTCCTCATGACTGATGAACATTTCTAGTGGGGAATATTATGCCCTATGATAGGTTATATTTGATTGAATGCCATTTTGTGAGATTCGTAATGTACTCAGTTGTGGGGTAAATTATATCATCTTCAAGTTGTTACAATACATTCTCCCATATTTTATAATTGTCAGATTATCAGTATATTCAAATTATGTCTATATCCCTACAACTGTGTATATTAAGTGTATACTATCGCAATCTTCACGAAATGTACCTATTTATGGGGTGGGGGGGATGGTATCGGTTAATTTACCCCACAGCTGCTTATATTACGATAGGTTATCATCTGATGCCAGCGGCATATTATCGCGTTCCCGGACTAGCACAATTACCTCATGAATGGTTATAATTGCCCGCAAATATCCGGATCAACGTGAAATGTTCCCGATTATGTGGTAAAATACAGCTTATTCGCCCTATTAGTGGTTACTATAAATGAAAAAGTGGTCACAGGTGGAAATCTCACCTGTAGTGGAAAAACGGTGGAATTTCACGTCCTGTGAGGACAGCTTTGTTAAAACGTGCAAAATTATCCCCGTTTTTTGACTGCTTTTTTGTTGATTTAAAATTATTGGAGTAATTTAGTAATCGTAACTCATTCATTATAAAAAACTTATGTCAAATAAAGAAACCAAAACTGATTTGCCTAAGGAAACATTCTGCATAGAGAGATACGACGGCAAAAAGCCAGCAAGGATTCCAGATGCCCTTTATGATTTCAAAAATGTCAAATTTGAGATCAGGAACATCCGGTACTTCCGCTTGCTGATTACAATCAGCCAAAATGTTACTCTACAAGAAAGCAATCCGGAACTATTTAAATACAGTGACTATGCTATAAAACGCAAAGACCTTATCAAGTATCTGGGACTGACGACCACAAAGATAAACTATAATCTGATAAAGGAGCTGGAAGAAGAAATAAAGACCTGCATGCCTTACTTTAAGATTGTGAAGCAAGGCCCCAAAGGTGTCAGTTTTATGAATATCTATTGGTTTGAGTACTTTGGATACAATGCCGAGACTGACTACATCATGTATAAGCTGACTGAATCAGCCAAGCCTTTTATCACTTCTCTCCAACGGTACAATAAGGTTACTCCCACCATAGCCAACTTGTTGAATAATGAGGTACAGGCATGGCTCTATCCATGGTTAAAGTCAGCTGCAAACCTGAAAACAATGATGGAAGTCAGCGTGGACGAACTGAAGGCCCAGTTAGTCAAAGCCACCGACAAAACCTATGACGAAACGCAATATCCAAATGCGGTAACCCGATTCTTTAACAAAGTCTTGGGAATTCGGAAAAAACCAAAAGGGAGAACATTTGTGAAAATAGATGTTACCTATGTTGAAATGGAGATCATTAACAATAACCAGGTCAGCTCTAAATCCATCAACTACATCAATGAGCTTACCGATATCACTGTAGCTGTATGGGCCAAACGTAAGTGCCGAAAATATGTCGGTCTGGCATTTGATGTCAAAATGAAGGAAAATTACGTGGAACAACCCAGTGAAATCAACATTATCAGCATTCCATCTCCTGCCAATAAGACTAAAAAGCATGCTGAAATTGATTGTGTCAAAAGAAATCATGCCAAAGTCAAAGAAGAAGCTGAGTACATGGCGAATCTCTTTGATAAGATGGCATTTGACATCAAACCGGAAGACATTTTGCGGGATATGCCACCGGCTGAGAGAGAGGAACTGAATTTCGACCAGATGAAACAAAAATGGATTGCCTATGTAAATGCTTATGGTAGTAATGTACCTGGTGAAATCAATACTGTAGGCAAGTTTGCCAAAAGGATGGGCTATAAGTACGATGAAAGTAAGGGGACTTACTATAAATGAATGAGTGATTAATGATAAAGAGGAAACTGGTTTCACAACCAACTTTCCTCTTTCTCTTTATGAACAACAAAACAACTTTTTCAGTAATCCTGATTTTTAGAATGGCAAGTCATCCTTGATATTGTCTGCTGTCTCGGACTGTGCCACAACGACTGGTGACTGATTGGAGTGTGCAGGCTGTTGTGTATTCTGCTGGCTGAGACGACTCTTGTCTACGATTAGAAACTCAATTTCAGACACTTTTGCTGTCTGGACAGTGCGCAATACGGGATCACCATTGTTGTCATATTTAAGTTGGTCATTCTCGCGTTCCTGATAGGCACGTGCTGACATGCTGTGGGATGTTATTTGCACCAGATTGCCTTTTACCAGTCTTTCTGAACTGTAGCGGATACCGGAAGTGGATTTTTTGCTTCTCCAGAAAGCACATTCAATAAATTTGGCTTGGTCTACCCATTGTCCTTGCTTGTCGGTATAGCCACAATCGACTGCAATGGTAAAGTTAAATACTACGTTCTCGCCGATTTCACGTTGGTCAGCGTCTTTGACCAAGCGACCGATGTAAAGATGTTGCTCTTTCATGTTATTTGGTTTTGGTGACCGGTTATCCGGTCGGTTAATAATTGCGTAAAGATAAGTTTGTTTTTGTAAATCAGCAAACTAACAGCTGAAAATATTCGAAAAATTATCTCAATTTGCATCCATTTCCTGTTCTTCTACAAATTGTGAGACGCTATCATACAATGATGCTGTATAGTAATTGATGCTCTTCTCCGATATGGATGTGCCATTCAGAATTGCGGTCAGGAACCTGTCGCATTTCTTTCTAGGATGTAATCTGCGGAACAGGCGACGAATCACCCGACCGTCAGGCAGGTGTTCCACTGAAACGACATCCTTGTTCTCGAAATGCCAGACGCAAGGGTGGGAGGGACCGAAAAAGAGACTGTTCAATTTGTTTCCGTGCAAGTTATATCCGATAATCTCCCCGTTGTCATCCATTAGGAACGAGATGATGTTTCCGTTGGTTGACTGATCCATCGCCTTGTAGATTGAATGAAATCTATCCATTTTCTCTTTCAAGTCTGAATGAATGAAAGAACTGAATATAATTGGGTTATTTGTCATTTCATTAAATGTTTATAGTTATTAGTTGAATACGGATCTGAATAAGAGCCAATCGTGGTGCATTTTCTTCAGATCATTCGGCCCGTTTAGAACCGACACATAAGAATGGAATACCACCAGGTTCCGGTCAACCGAATCGTAATGTCCCAATGCCATTCCGGTCTCATAGAATAGAATTGCATGAAGCGGATCTTTGTTTTCCATATTCCTAAGTCCGAGTTGTCCAAGCTCTTTGATGAAAGAATAGACAATCTCTTCTTGAGTTAAAGAACCAGTTATGCCTTTTCGGTCGGCATATCTCTCGAAGAACCTGTTTGTGAATATGAATTTGAGTGAGGAGTTTTCCCCTTCCAGATCCATTTGGATAAAAAGGCAGAGACGATTGTACTTGGTGAATGTGCATCCTACATAAAAAGGGATACTGACCAAGTCAGCGCGGTTTCTCACATGTGGAAAGATAAACCACTTGTTATGCTGAGAGGACGTAAATCCTACCGGCTTAAAAAACAGCGGGTATCGTTTCAGCTTAATAGCTTCGCTCCGGTACCGGGCAAACTTTATTTTTTTTGAGAAAGCCAACGCTTCATCCATGTCGGAAGAAAGGTGTGCCGCTATCTCCTGGTAACTCATGTTGGGTAATATCATAGCTAGAGGTATTTGATTGTTTATTTGTCAAAGGTTGTGTTATAATGCAGCGGTATAACTAGCCCTAGAACTCATTAGTCTCTCATAGATTTCATCATCTTCTTCAAACTCATACTGTTCTAAAAGTTCACGGCGGGAACGGATAATCCCGTCTTGGCACAGCATAGCCGGAGCATCCATAAAGAACCGGAAAAGAATCTCGTCCTTGTACACCTCTTCGTAATTATCGATCATTACGGCAGGTATAATTTTGTCATCAATGAACTTCACCACTCCTTTGCTTTCGAATGGCGTCCGTGATTTCAACAGATAGTTGTAAACAGACAGGTAGAATATTTCGTTGGATGACAAATCTGTCCATTTGGCTGGTTGCCCTTCCTCGTCAATAGACCAAAGGGAAAAGGATAGGTGGTCGAGACCATACATCTCGATCCATTCAGCAAGCTTAAGGGTAGCCTGCTGGAACGTAGGGGCAAGATGTTTCTTTCCTGCAGCCGAAGCGATGTAGAAGCAGTTCAGTTTGAAGTCACCTATCGTGATTTCGCTGGGGTGTTGATCCATCATTCCACGGAGTATAGCGTGAACGACGTCATTGAGGTCTATCTGTTTGTTCATATCTTTAATCTTTAATTTTGAGCAATCGTTTCAGGTGGAACGCTGCTTGAAACAAGGTCTTACCCTCGCCGATGGTCAGGTACTGATTGTACGGCTTCTCAGACAGATAACCTGCCAACCATTTGTTTTCACCGTTTTCGTCCGGATATACCCCAAACCGCAACCGGTAAGTGATGTTGTCCTCTATGATGACAGGCTTAAGCCCCGCAATGGCTTGGCAGAAATTGTGGTAAGAGATCTCGGCTTCGCAAACCTGTATAATATCACCAGTATGGTGGTATCCGGCATTGATTGCCTCTAGGATCAATTTCTTCAATATCTCAACTGAAAGTTTTTTCATGTCTTCATCTTTTTGGTTTATACAAAGATAATCATTTATTATTCTGTTGCATAATATGCTGATATATAATTGAATAAGCAAAACAAGCCACAACTTTTCCATATAAGCAAAATGCCATTTTTGTGGAGCCTAAAGAAAACCGGGGGCGGCTTTCGGCAAAATTATTCCGTTTTCAGATCTTCCCGTGCCCGGACTTCAACAGGAAGTGGGCGCAGGAAAACCAGTTTCTATCACTCTATAACTGCATCCTGCAAAATATCAAGAATTTCGAGGCTCTGGTATTTGTTTACGGGCACGTCTTTAGAGTTTCCTCCACAGATACTAAAGCATTCCACAAAGGGGCTGTTATCTTAGATATACAGTCCTTTTAGATTGCAGGTGGAAAACGAAATTTTTAATTTATTGCCGTTGTTCTTACATAATTCAAGAAGGGTATTATATGCTTCCTCCTGTAACTTTTCATTTTTGATGAAAAGATTTTTCATTGTTTGTGGTAACTCTATAGTTTATTTGGTTTTTTAGCATCACATTTCTGTTATTTTACCTTGTACTCAGCATACACTGGCTCATTACCAGAATTATAGATATACTTATATACCGGGTCATTGTTGTATCCCACAAAGGCTACATTATAATCGTCAAAGTCTTTTGGGGTAGCAATCCTTACCTTATATTCTGCGGGCGGTAACGGAACTGTAGGTGAACTGCTCCAGTCTGCCCCTTTCCATACGCAAGCACGTAATACTGCCAGCGTGCCCGGTCGTTCAAGGTTGATATAGCCCAGTGTGTGCTCTTTGAACACCACAAGAACAATATCCCCTTTTTCTCTTAAATCCTTTATGTTTACTGTCTTTCCCATAGCCTTATTTTTAGATGTATTTATCCAGTTCCTTTTCCAATTCTTTCCTGTTTACCTCAGGAAAGAGTTCAAGAACCAGTGCCAATGAACGGCAATAATTATTGCTATACTCTTCGGTGTCCATGAGTCTCAACACCATAGTACACCAAACACTTTTACCGTTTGAGGGCTTCCGGTTCATTGCCTGTCCTAATACTTCTGCTGCTGTCTTATCCATAGTTGTCTATATGTTATCTTTATTTCTCTGATACAAAGATAGTTATATTAATTGAGTTACTATCACAAACCGTAATGTATAAATTCTTGAAGGTCAGGTAGAGACTGTTCCATTGAAGCTTCTCAGACATAGCTGAACCCTGTAGGAGTTGCTTCTGACTTAAAGAAATACAGGAAGATGTTGTCATCTTCCGTGTATTATGGAGTCGAATACATTATCCCCGTGCCGGTTCTTGTTAAAAAGTCCGGACACAGGGAAGCAGATATTAGTCGGTAACACTAATATAATACTCCAGTTCATCATCCTTCAGATGTTCCAGCGCATATGCGTTAGCTTCACGCCAATACTGCTCGTATAATCTGGCTACCTCCTGATTGCCCTTGTAATGCTGCCAAATCTTGTGGTTCAACACCAAAACCATCTCTGTAAGATACTCGTAGTGCTCTTTCCACTCGTCGAAAGCCCGCTTGAATGTATCCTTGATCGCCTCTATTCCAAACCGATCTGCAATGGAAAAATCCATCCAGAATGTTGTTTTGGTTTCGTAACCGTTCTCTCTCATTAGCTCACTCCATGTCATATACACAAATTTTAAAAGTTGAACACTTAACTAAAAAAGATAATCTCATTCCGGACTGTACACTGGAATGAATTACTATCTTTATTTCTCTGACACAAAGGTAGTTATAATATATAAGTTGCAGCCCTAAACCTCAATATATAAGTCTATGAAGGGTAGGTAGGGACTATTCCATTGAAGCATTCCAAACATAACAGGTTAACTGAAGGTAAATGGAAATAGGAAGATGTTTTCATCTTCCGTGTATTACGCAGGCAAGGAAATCTGAGCCGGGCTGTTATAGGAATAAGTAGCGGACGCCCGTACACCTCACATATAGAGGAAAAATTGCTTGTAAAGCAACCTCCCTATTGGAGTGGGAGGATGGCCGATACCTATTCTGCTGACCGTTTCTGATTTGCTGCCGGAGTTATTTTTGCAATTACTCCGGCGGCTATTCCTATTAGAACTCAGAAAACGGGGAGAAATACAACGGTTTCATTAAGAAATCCAATTCCCAGGCTGTGATTTTGGTCAAACCAGTTCCAGATAACTTTCCGATCTGTTCCCTTTTCCCAATACAGGAAATCCCGGTCAATTTTTCCTTTTGAATTGACAGGTACATCTGCCAGCATCACCCATGCACTTTCTATATCATCATCCGTTACTGTCTCCGGGCTGGGATGTTCCTTTAAAAATACCTCTTCATTACCTAAGATGGTTGCATCCTGTAAAATTTCAAGAATCTCAAGGCTTTGCTTGTTGAGTACATGTACATCTTTGCTACATCCACCGTCAGTAGTAGTGCTTTCAACCAAAAGATAATCATCTTTAAGATACATTCCTTTCAAGTTACAGGTCGTTACTCCGATAACCCCATAGTCTAAATCAATGCAAAGATCAGATGAAAATCTAAACTTTCCACCGTGTCCTTTACAAATTTCGACCATCATGTTGTATGCCATTTTTTGTAATTTGGCATTATCTGCAAAAAGTTTGGCTGCTTTTTTAGGTAACTCCATATTATAGTGGTTTTATGACATCGCCACATACACGATGTCTGATATGTTTTCATATGCTTAATTATTAGTCTTTGATAACTCCGATAACATATGTTTTCGAATCGAACGACCATTCCATTGTTTCCCTATCTACCGTTTCATAGTAATGCCCATGGCAGGCTATTACCAATTGGGTTTCGTCGATACTCTTGATCTCGTCAAGCAATTCTTTGCGGCCAGACACAAATTTCTCCAAGTCTTCAAGGCTATTGATGTCATCCAGCAATGGTTTCACTTCGTCTTCATAAAACGATTCCGCACTGCTTGAATCGAATGCCATGTAATCATCGCCATAATTTTCGGCTGAAATGCCCATCGGCTCGAATGTCGTATTGCGGTCTCTGACATAGAGTTGCCAACCTGCTTTT
>NZ_JAHPXO010000036.1:0-51832 GCF_019041495.1 Parabacteroides sp. MSK.9.14 | reverse complement strand
GTGGATGACCGACCTCGTGTCCTAAAAAGCAATGGCAGGAAGAAGCAGGAAAAGAAAGGAGGTATTGGTTTCTCCGAAGCCGCTAAATAGTTAGTTTAACGGTAGTTCACTTGTATCCCGACATATCATCTACCTCCGACTGACACCGTCGAAAACAATCTCCTCCTACTTTACCCAAAGTATAGGGTCGGAACATACAGCCATTTCTTTATAATGGAATAAATATATGCCTTTGAATAGGACCGGAAGCCATATCATAAGGAAATCACATTGCATCAGGACATCGGAATGGAATTGAAGGGGGATCATGAGTCAAGGATTGCCGAACCGTTGGGATGGTTGGATGTGTTAGAGAATATGACATTGGGGCGGCTTGGGATTGTGGATGCGCGTTTTTTGTGAGGTTGAGCATGATTTTGGTTGGGTTTGCGTTTATCTGGGCATGTCCAGCTGGCTGTATGTTGGTTGGTATTGCTATCGGTTTGTGGATTTGGCAGGTATTTTTGGGGTATTTGGCTGGGCCAATTGATTTTACAATCAATTCACGTCACCGAGAAATGGGTTGCGTTTACACTCTGGCTGTTTATAGTGTTTCATAACACATCATCATTATTCAGAGATATTTGGCAAGCCAATTGATTTGCAATCAATTCACGATACCCGTGAAATAGATCAGACACATGTTCCTGCTGCTGTTGTTATTGTTGTTACATCTAGTCATTTTTCTGTGACAGGTCTTTTCTGATTGAAGGGGACTGTGTAGTTTGGCTTGATGCCGATAGGCGGTGCCTATTCACGAATAACGAGATTCGAGAAACATACAATTGTTTTCATGAATGTTATTTATTTGTAATTATTCGGCTTCTATGAAGAGGTTATGGCCATGATTGCAAAGTATTTAGTACTTTTATACAAAAACTGAAAAACCGAAAGATTATGATAAATACAGATTTCCTTATTCCCGTACCGGCATCCGATTTACGTATAGGCGACAAAGTTTACCTGGGTGAAGAGCGCTTCGGCAAGCTGTTCACCTGTATCTCTGTATCACCGGTTATCGTATCTGATAGAGTCTCACACACTGAATGGACACTGAAGCCGGAGGAACAAGCATACATGCCAGATCCCGTCATCCAGTTCGTCTATGAGTATATTAATCATTATGAGACGGATCCGGACTATATTGAGCTGTCCAGGCTGATGGCAGTACTCAACGCATCCGACTTAAATGAACAAATAACGGATCCGGAGGTCATCGACAACATGCGAGTAAAAATGAGATATCTATACGGCAGACTATTTATCAAAGCCAGAGCATCAGCTTTCAAATAGCATTCCCAATGACATACCATATTTCACGAAGGTGTGTCAAAACTCATTTTTTGAAAATATGAACTTATAATTTGAAATTTGAGCATCTTGAAAGACTAAAGAAAGGGCCGTATCATTACTCAATACAGAGTTTGATACGACCCTTTTAAATATTATAGTTATAATCTGTAACTTTGAGGAGTAGTCATTTTAGTTTTGACACAGCCCCAAGATTATTTACATCAGATATCCACTAACTCAGTTCCCGGTGTTTTGCTGCAATGGAAAAGCTATGATTCTTCTGGATTGCAGGTCATAAGCCCAATGCATTCTGCCTTGATAACGGACATACTCTGCCGAGATGATCAAATGGCCATTGACAACAGAAAAGGACGGGTACACATTGTCATCACAATATACGTCAGGCAAAGTCACAGGAGATTTTTGCTCTTTAGGTGTAACTTCATCCGGATCAGCGACGTCATCCTTGAGAAGATCACTTTTAGAAAAAGGATAAAGCAACCTGTATCTTGGATTCTTATTGGAGGCGATGTAATGTGACTCTCTGCTGTCATAAAGATAGACAACCGTGTCTGATTCCATAATCCATAAAACGGCATCCTTCACTTTCACCATCCTAGAGTCAAAGATATGCCTATGTTCCTGGAACAGCAAGCATTGAATGCCACGGGCAGCATCATACATTTGGAAGTTAAGCATCTTGCGGTGCTCACCCGTTGAGTCTCTCGTCAGCTCCAAAACAGGGATGACCATCAAATCCTTGAATCCAAACATCTCGCCTTGGACAGTATCGGTATACAACACAACTTTCTCTTTATTCAAGACTTGGTTGACTTCCTCTAACCGGTTTCTCCAGGCTGCCCACCTTGTCTCGCCATTGGATTCAATGACAACTCCCTCTATGATACCCAGAGTAAAAAAGACAACCAACACACAAACACAGGTTCCTACAACAATGAAGAACATCTTTTCTGTAAATAACTTTTTAAACAAACTCATATAACTACTGATTAAAATTGATTTCGGATCTATATACCGGATTGCCAAAAAGGTAAACACACAAAAAAAGATCCCCATTACTGTTTACTTTTTCGGTGATCTGGTATAGAGAGTAAAACAGAATTGTCGAACTGTAAAATCAGGAATCATGAAATCAGAAGTCATTATTGTATTGAAACGTTGGGAACACTCTTTGTCAAAGTACGGAAAACTGGACCGGTATAACCTGGAGACCGAAATGGATATCATAGACAGATACATCAGGAAGAACTGAACACGCAAGACTGAACTAACTAGCCGGCTGTCCGTCTGCAGAAGTTTGGCCCTTGGGAATGATCCTTCCAAGAACGCACACTTCCGTTCTACCATCAACTCACTGCTGAACAAGATAGCGGATAAATGGAAGAAGAGAAACGACATAGGACAGCACAAACGTTTCAAGTAAGAGACAAGAGTCCTGTTCAACGAACGGATAAAGTTTAAAAACGGCACTCCGTTACGGAATCTGGACGTAACCATCGAGGACAGCCAAAGCGCACGCAAGATACGCCGGATCGTCGAGAAGCGGATGTGTCAGGCATATTTCCGTCAGCACAGAGAGGACTTCCGGCAGAACGGGAACATGGACCGTCATCTGATGTCCCGCGCCACTTCATTCCAACTGTTCAATATCGGCCAAATAGACGATATCAAATACCAGAAAAGGGAACACTCAAGCCACTGGAAAAAAAAGTATGATCCGGTTACCGGAAAAATAGTGTTCAAAAAGAAGGTTGGTTATGACTCATACAACGAAGCGGTTATGGCCGTCAAAAAAGTAAAAAAGGACCAACCATGGGATAAAGTCAATTGGGGAATCTACGTCTGTCCCAAATGCGGGAAATATCATATCGGACACCAACACCTCGGCAATAATCCCAAACCAATAGTAGAAGCAGACATCAAGCCGGAAGAACTGCTATTGCACGTGGGCTGAGTCTGAAAACCAATTGAATTAAAGTAACACAACAAGTAAACGGCATATGATAAAGATTATAAATGATTTATTCAAGAGATTCATAACGGGTTTAAGCGGTGATATAGTAGACACAAGTGATGAAAGCTTAGGGAAAGACTCCCCTAATCATGACGGACAAGTATCGGAAACGGAGTACGCAGGACTTGAGCCAAATTTCTCTTTGGACACTCTCAAAGACATAAAAAAGAAAGTTTATCTCTCTGAGATCACTTCTTTCCCCTGAAGAGTTTCAGCTATCACACTATGATTTGCCAATTGTTCTGGGGAAGGGTGATGATGACAGCGTCTGCCTGTTTGAGCTCCACAAACGACCTGTAAAGATAATCTATGGAAAGGCAAACACAGGGGAAACGATACTGGTTGATTCCATGATTACATCCATATTATATGAGAAAAGTTCAAAAGAGGTCATAATAATCATGATTGACCCAAAGGAACAGTTGTGCTATGGTTCACTCTTGCATGAACCGTCCAGACAACAAGACTATGCCAACAGTTCTGATAGAGGAATGGAGCTATTGTCATTGCTACTGGAAGAACGGGATGAACAGGCAAGGTTGCTTGTCGAGAGCAACCAAAGAAACATGGATGAATACAACAAACTCCAATCATAGAACAAATAGAAGCATAGTAAGGTACAATAACAACCCTCTCTCACATATGCATTTTCTAAGAGGATAGATGAATCGATTAGGGTTCCGGATCATCTATCCTTTTTTACTCTAAATGAATAATCAGTTCCATGAATTCAGAGTTTTGATATTTTATAGTTTTAGGTAATTATATGTTTGGACAATTAGTTACCTGTATTATTAGATTATTGTAATTTTATATTTTTAAAATAGCAAGGAATATAATGAAAAACACATCAAAAAATATGAGCTTTCCGTATTTATTTGAAATACAAGAAAAATAATCAAATCATCTTTTGACAGTTATAAGGGAAATGAGTATATTTCCTCTATATATAAAATGACGTGAGTTTATTTTTTATTAGATACGCTTATAAATTCCAATTCTTATATAAGTTTGCATAACCATAGATTGAAGTGCACTTGGTGATTACGGTCGCCATACTGCACTATTATAAATGGTACCGTTTCATGCATATATTGATTGCGACTAAGATTGAGGGAACCGCCTGACGTGGCGTTTTTTTATTATCTTTTCCCACGGAAACCGATACACGGCTTCCTCCTTTATACCAACAGCTAGTCTTATCCGCTTCATTGGCAAAGTCGGGACCCACCCTGCCGGATATATACTGATTAAGTATCTTTTCTATCTCGTTGATAATGGGTATTTTTGTGTATCGAAATCAAGTATTTAACCCTTAATCCTTTTAGATATGGCAGCAGCTACTTCTCTTCCGAACGACATGGTATATAATCTTTCAACTGTAGGTCACGGCGACCATGATCATGACTGGGATGACTACATCGACTACTCTACCGAGAAAGGAGTTGTGTATGACAGCCATGACTACACCTATGGTGTTCCGGTTAATCGTGCTGACATCCGACCGTTCAAAGATATTCCGGCTGATATGGTTGATCATATCCGTGCATCTGTTATCACAATCCTGATGCAAATCGGAAAGGTGTTCGAAGCATCCATGTGGATCGGATCATCTACATGCTACAACTTAGGTCTGCCATGCAAGATTGTACGGAGCCGTAAATTCAGAGGCGATGCCACCCTTATCAATATCGCATCCAAGCATGACAGATACAACAGAGAGATTTATAAAGCATTCATTGTAGGCTCAGACGGTCTGAAATATTATGTGTCACCTAACTGCGTGCAGGTAGACAAAGACACAATATCAGCCCTTCTGAACCGGATGACGCTTAAAGAACTAGTGGATATTCTTGATGAAAGCCACTTCGGACACTGGAATTATGCGCCATACAACCGCCATTTGTTTCATTTTATCGAACTAATTGCCAAATATACCAGAGGCAACGAGAAAATCGACCTGAAAGAGTACAAATGGGGATGGCAGGTCGAACAGGAGAAAGAGCAGGAAGCAGCATAGCCCCAACTTATATTTCTATTTTGGCATTCAAAATTCGGATAATTGGTTGGTTACTCGATTTTTAATAGTTACCTTTGCAAGTAAATATAAATCACTCTTAACCAAAACATTATGAAAAATAGTAATACTTCATTCACGTACAGTACAGAATTCAACATTTCCACGACCGGCAATCGCAAAGAAAACCGGTACTGGGAAAACTACATTGACTTTTCCTTAGAGAAAGGCATCCAATTCTGTAGCCGTGACTATGCAGAAGGTCAACTGACCAGCCGTAATATGTTGACACTAATTGATATGCCATCCGAGCTGAAAGATAAGGTACGGGATGCCGTCATCAGCATGTTAGATGAATCCGGTGAAATCTATACTCCCGACAAGTGGATCGGTTCGACTCTGGATTTCAATCTTTCCGTTCCCTGTAACGTGACAGGGGAACAGGCGACAACGGATGCTACTCTAATTAATATAGTGGCACTACCCGACAATCCGGAAGAGACAGAGTCAGTTGAATATATGGCAAAGATAAAGGACTCTCACAATCACACATTCTTCGTGGAACCAAACTGTGTACAGGTCAGTAAAGAGAAAATACAGAAAATATTGAGCCACATGGGGCTTTTGGAACTGATAGAGGTGCTTGAA
Source organism: Parabacteroides sp. MSK.9.14 (assembly GCF_019041495.1). Classification (NCBI taxonomy): domain Bacteria; kingdom Pseudomonadati; phylum Bacteroidota; class Bacteroidia; order Bacteroidales; family Tannerellaceae; genus Parabacteroides; species Parabacteroides sp. MSK.9.14. Next base: position 45,800 of record NZ_JAHPXO010000036.1, on the reverse strand, counting down.
GAGTGTCATTTCGGTATTGGGACTAATAAGCATATTCTTGCATATCCACGCTATATTGCGAAATACACATTTTGCGACTAAACGATATGCCGGGGCTGCCATGTCCCCGGCCCTATCCTACCCTCCACTGATTGCATACGCAGCCCCACCCTGGTCTGCTAATTGCGATTATCGTATATGGGGCACGCTTAAATGAAGATGTAGATTCCATGGACCGGATCTGTATATTTGCTAATTACTTGTGAGAACGGGAAACAATTGATTATCTTTGCATTAGATAATATTTAAGGCATGAAAATAAAGATAAACGCAAAAAGGTTCTATGACGGACTACAGTCCGTGGGTAGAGTGGTCTCAAACCGGAACGTGTCTCCGGCATTGGGATATTTTATGTTGAAATTGTCAAAGGACGAGTTGGAAGTAACCGGATCGGATTCCGAGATATTCATCCAGACAACGCTCCCTTTAGATGAGCCTCAGGATAATTGCTACATATTCTACCTTTCATCATGGCAGCTTCTGAATGGGTTGAAAGAACTCCTGGATTGCCAGCTTACTTTGGATCTGTTGGATTCAGAATTCGTGATATATTATCCACAAGGCAAGTTCTCTATTCCTCTGCATCCGGAAATGCGTGATTATCCGTCACTACCCAACTTGAGTGAAGAAACAGAGGAAATCATATTATCCGCATCTGTAATCACCCATGCTTGTTCACTGCTTACCCAGTTCGTTGATATGAAAGCTGCGGAACTTCGTCCTGTACTGGGAGGAATCCATTTCAATGTTCATAACAACACCGGATTGGATATGGTGTCTACAGACGGTCATGTGTTGAGTCAGTTTAGCCACCAGCTAAATGAGGAATTAGCAGATAATGGATTTATTATCAGTTCCAAAACAGCAGGTATCATAGCCAACTTGTCCAAAAAAGGATCTGATGACATCTGTACAATAAAATTCGACAGCAGAAATGTGCAATTTGATTCGAATGGATACACCATTACTGCCAGATTGATTGATGGGAAATATCCCAATTATAGAGGCATTTGGCCGCCATCCACATCATGTGAGATGACCGTGGACAGACAGGGGATGATTTCGGTACTTAAACGGTGTCTGATATTTAGCAACGTGTATAGTAGAATGGCAATTACGATCCGCAAAAACGAGCTGATCATGTGTGGCGAGAATATGGATTTCCAGTGTTCTTCAACTGAAAACATGCCCGTTAATTACGACGGTCCGGAAACAACAGTATATCTCAACGGTAATAATCTTTTGAATATATTGAAAACGATCAATGACGACACCGTTGTGATAAGATTCAACGACCCTACGAAACCATTCATCCTTATTCCCGAAAAACAAGAACAGGAAACTGAAATGAGTTTCTTGCTTATGCCAATGGCGTGAATAACCAAAACCGTGCCAGGCGGGTTCCCGGCAAACACAAATAGTTTAAAATCATGAATACATTAGAGAAACTTAGAGATTTTATCAATTCTCATGAAGATTGGGAATTGGAAGCGAACAAGGCCATCGAAGAAAATGGATGGAACGACGAAATCGGTGAGGACTATGGCATCTGTTCTGATCAAACTCACAGGTTAGCATTTGACGGAAATATGGTTGCTCATATCGTAGCCAAATGAGGGAAAGAAATGATAAAATTTCTATAAAATATGACTGCAAATATAAAGAGTCATATTCACTTTCGACTTAAGAGAAATATGACTCTTTGTGTTGTCCTCATATTTTGAATCTGTCCCTTTGGGTGTAAGAACCTTTATTAATTATCATATGCAGACTGACAGAGTAATTGCGTTAATATATAAATTATGTTATTTTTAAAAATTAATAAATACACCAACTAACCGAAATTACTATATTTGAACATTAAAAATTTATTAATAATGCGGAGCTGCTGCTTGCCATCATCAAGCTGATCGAGGACAAGATGAATGCGCCTGATGATACGGCCAGTGTCGGTGTCCAGATAATCCTGTTGGTGGAAGATTCCATTCGTTTTTACTCTTCGGCCTTACCACACTTGTATAAGTTCGTGCTAGAACAGAGCCAGATGTTTGCGAAGGAGGCCTTGAACGACCATCAGCGTACGTTGCGTATGCGCGGACGTCCCAAAATCAAACTGGCGCGTACCTATGAAGAGGCAGTCCGTATCTTTAACCAGTATCGCGATAATATGTTAGGGATTATTTCGGACATGAGCTTCATGCACGACGGTGTGAAAGATCCCTATGCCGGGTATAAGTTTGGGCAGTATGTGCGGAAGACCGGCCTGATCATTCCTTTCGTGCTGGAATCGTCGGAGGCGAGCAACAAGGTGTACGCAAAAGAGTTGGGAGCTTCTTTTATCGACAAGAATTCCAAGAGTTACCCACAGGATCTGCGGAAGAAGATCATGCAGCGTTTCGGTTTCGGCGACTTCGTCATCTTGAATCCCCAGACGAAGGAAGAGATCATGCGCATCAAGGACTTGAAGGATTTGCAAAAGAAAGTCTTTCAGATACCCGATGATTCTCTGGTTTACCATCTGAGCCGTAACCATTTCTCCCGCTTTTTCTATTCCCGTGCCATGTTTCCGCCGGCAGAGGTGTTGAAGCGTGTGGACGTGAGCGACTACAAGGATATGGATGAGGCGCGGAAGCTGATTTTCGACCTGATCGTACAGTACCGGCGGATGAAGAATTCCGGTGTCGTTGCGGTCTACCAGAAGGAACGCTTTGACGAGTACAGCAACTTCGCCCGTATCGGAGACGGTTCGTTGGGAGGAAAAGGAAGAGGCCTTGCGTTTATCGGAGCGATGGTGAAGCGTTATCCTAAGTTGGAACACGAACATTTTGCAGTGACCATTCCGAAGACGGTCGTGATCTGTACGGATATCTTCGATGAGTTTATGGAGACAAACGAACTGTATCCGGTCGCTTTGAGTGATGTGGATGATGAGACGATCTTGAAATATTTCCTGCGTGCCAGCCTTCCCGCCCGTCTGATTGAAGACCTGATGGCGTTTTTCGATGTTGTCAAAAGCCCGATTGCCGTCCGGTCGTCCAGCCTTTTGGAAGATTCCCATTATCAACCGTTTGCCGGAATTTATTCTACTTATATGGTACCCAAGCTGGAGGATAAATACGACATGCTCCGTACATTAAGTGATGCGATCAAAGCGGTCTATGCTTCTGTGTTTTATCGTGACAGTAAGGCCTATATGACAGCAACATCGAATCTTATCGATCAAGAAAAGATGGCGATCGTTTTACAGGAGGTGGTAGGAAACCGGTACAATGATCATTTCTATCCGACGATTTCCGGTGTCGCGCGTTCGTTGAATTTCTACCCGATTGGAAATGAAAAGGCGGAAGACGGCATTGCCAATATCGCCCTGGGGCTTGGCAAGTATATCGTAGACGGCGGGCAGACACTGCGCTTTTCTCCCCGCCATCCGCATAATATTCTGCAGATGAGTACGATGGACTTTGCTTTGCGTGAGACGCAGACCCGTTATTATGCACTCGACCTGAAGAACCTGGCGGAACAATTCTCGGTAGACGATTCGTTTAACCTGCTTCGTCTGAACCTGAAAGATGCCGATGCAGACGGTTCGTTGAAGTTCATTGTCTCGACCTACGATCCTTATGACCAGATCATTCGTGACGGCTACTATCCCGGCGGACGCAAGATTTTATCTTTCGTCAACGTTCTTCAGCATGACGTGTTCCCGCTTGCCGATACGCTCGACCAGATTCTGCATGTCGGGCAGGAAGAGATGGGGCGTCCCATAGAAATTGAATTTGCGGTAAATATCGACCCCATGAAGACAGAGCAGAGCAGGGGAGGCAGTCCTACGGCTACATTCTATCTCTTGCAGATTCGCCCGATCGTGGACAACAAAGAGGTGATGGAAGAAGATTTGACACTCGTCGAACAAAAGGATACGATACTCTCGTCGACAAGCGTCTTAGGACATGGCATCGTGACGGATGTGCAAGATATCATATATGTGAAGACCGGTGCTTTCAACTCTGCCAACAACCAACTGATAGCTTACGACATCGAGAAGATGAACCGCGGGTTCACCGCAGAGGAAAAGAACTATGTCCTGGTCGGTCCCGGCCGTTGGGGCAGCAGCGATTCCTGGTTGGGCATTCCGGTGAAATGGCCGCATATCAGCAATGCCCGCGTCATTGTGGAATGCGGGCTGGAGAACTATCGTGTCGATCCGAGCCAGGGAACGCATTTCTTCCAGAATCTGACGTCGTTCGGGGTTGGCTATTTCACGATCAATCCGTTTAAGGGAGATGGCTGGTTCGATGAAGAATATCTGAACTCCTTGCCTGCGGTGGAAGAAACCGAATATCTCCGCCATGTCCATTTCGATAAACCGATCGTGATCAAGATGGACGGAAAGAAGAGTCTGGGCGTGGTGCTGAAACCTGATAAATTTAATATACAACTATTTAACCATTTGTAAATGAGTAGTTTATGAATTTTGTTTCTGAAACAAGAAACAAATCAGGAACAAAAATGGTTTTTTAGGTAAATCCTCGTTTTTTTGTTTGCATTACTTTTCATTCCTTTCACTTGCTTGCAATCAAAGCACCAATCCAAGCTATTACTATGCTTTCTCATCCTGATTCAATATATGTTTTTTCATATATCCAGGAATTCGCAGCGAAAAGAGAAAAGTATTGTTTTCAATGATCGGTATCAATATGTGCAAAGTTAAAAATAATCATCCAAGCAATCAAATATTTGTCTATTTTTAGTTTACTTTAGTTTAGCATATATATAGGCTAATGGACTAAACTAAACTGTTTTTGCTCACTCTGCCACTCCCTTTTTAGACCGCAGAAAGTGGACTCCCTTTGACTCCATCCTTTCTCTTTTCGCTGCAATATATTCCTTTATAAGTTTACGAGTAAATATTTGTCCCTATAAGCATTCGACTTCGGGCTATTTGATGAATTGTGCCGCAAAGGTATTTGTCATGTCTTTCTTGTATGCAAGGTATCCTTGAGGTTCACAACAAAATCTCCACCTTGCTTTGCAGCGGTAGTATTTGGTCGTGAAACCTTGCATAAAGAGCCATGACACCTTATGAAGCGACATAATTAATCAAGCCTGAAGTAGTAAATGCTACATGAGGGAAAAAAAGAAAACTTAAAATAGAATTATATGGCAAATTATGCGACAAACATTTTCTACGCAAGTACGGAAAACCAAAATGACCTCAATAAGATAGAGGCTTTCTTGGATGACAATTTCAGTTGTTATGCAAACAAGTATGGTAATTCTGTTGATGCAGAATTTCCTTCCCGGTGGGAATATCCAGAAAAAGAAATGGACCAATTGGTTGCCTCACTGGAAGCAAAAGATAAAGTCTATATTAAAATTCTAACTTATGAATTTGAAAATGAATATGTGAGTTTTAGAATCTTCTCTCAAGGCAAGTGGGAAATAAAAATATAATAGTGATGAGCAACAGAACATTTGATAACGAAAGCGATATTATAGGTTTATCCTGTACTTTATCCACGGCTTATAAAGGCTACACGGAAGGTGTAATTGTGGACGACTATGGCACTACCATAGTTGTCCGCCTTGAAAGCGGCAAAGAGATTTCAGTATTCCGAGATGAAATTATTATTCATGATTAAGCAATATGGCACAGATAGCAACAAAATTCGTTCAATGGGATGTTCCGGAGCTGGCAACATTACAAGGCAGCCGAGTGTATAAGTTGCGGGAACATCTGAATAATGGCGGCAAACTCAATAGAGAAGACAAGAATTGGATTACTCGCAACGTGAGCGAAAGCACCTATTTCAAACGGGGGATTGCCTTGAGCGGTTATCATTTTGATTTTTCCGATGTTCTCAAGCGGTATTTCGTCAAACAATACGGGCATATCCAAGAATATTATGCCATAGACAAAACCGCATTACGCTCAATACTGTATGGCAGGATTGAGGATATAGTTGAAGTAGTACGTTAGAATACATGGCTTATGGGAAAATTTGAATTTTATCAAGACTGTAAAGTCAAAAGTTGGGAAAGAGACTATTTCACTGTGGAAGCCAACAGTTATGAGGAAGCAGAGGCAATCGTCCGGTCCTGGCGTTGCAAAGATGTTTCGAATATCATTGACAGCCGTCTTTCTCATGGAAGAAGTGAGGCTTTGCGTGATACTTCCGAGCTTTTGTTTCCCGAAGAAAACGATGGTTACTCGACTATTGAGATTTTCAACCAGGAAGAAGAATCTATCATGACTAATGCACTAAACGAAGACAATTATGAACGTAACGATTGAACACCCTTTTTGCCCTTACTGCAGCGAAGTGACAAATCTATATTTCAGAATTATTAACACGCTTCTTTTTTCAAAAGACGAAAACGAACTTCGCACAAGCATGGAGAGTCTAAAGAAAGAGACCCGGCTTGACGAGTATTTCACGTTCGGCTATGGGGCACACCATCTTTGGATATGCAAACGAAAACCGAGCGACAAAAACAAAATCTTTCCACACCGCATCATGATGATCCAATTCTGACATGGAGCCTCTGTACTATACGGACTGGAGTTGAATATTCAGTTCCAGCCCGTAACTTCATTTACCGCAATAACCTTTTATATCCAAAACTTCATTGAGACGCAGATGGCCATTGGCCGGACAATGATTTTTGCCGGATTATCCATTTATATTCTCTTTTGGCTGCGCCATATCCCTTTATAAAATAGAAGCTGAAACTCGCATAACGCGCCCGTTCCGCTTTGTCTCCCAATCGGGCTTCAGCCCTTTTTTCATTTTGCCTTCTTTTCCCTCATTTCTCTTGCCGGATAAAGGCTGCAACACCGATACGCCAGCACCCCTTTGCCAATTCTTCGTCTTACGGCCTTTCCCACGCCGCAGCTTATACGCTTACTGCCAGTACGGCATATCATCCTTGCCGCTTCAAATCATGAGACATGGTGCTGTTTCTCGCCAGAAGCTCTTCTTCCTATGCCAGCCGAGAGTTGAAACCAATTCGTGCCCATTGACAGCACCGTCCGTCTTTATTATTCCTTTAACCAGTTGCCAATTGTTTTTCCTCTTCTTTTTCGTGACTGCTTTCTATTGAAGTCGCCATATCGTTTTTCGTTGCAAAGTTAGTATGCAGCCGGGCGCGACCCATGGTCTTGACCAATGGCGTAACAGTACAAATCTTCCTTTATCAAGCCTCCGGTTTGGGAGAACCCCAAAATAAAGAGTATTTATACGTTATCCTTGGTGCATCCCTTTACTGCACCTACTTTTTATGCACCGTAAAACTGATTTATTAACTTCAAAAAGCAATCGAAATGAAAAAGTACGAGAACAATTTCGCAGTAACCGGTTATGTCGCAAAAGACGCCGAGGTTTATCAATTCACTAACACAAGTGTTGCACGTTTCCCTCTGGCTGTTGCCCGCCAGGAGAAGATCGGCGAAGAAACCAAGCGCATATCCGCTTTCATGAACATTGAAGCGTGGCGCAAGAATGAAAATTCCGGGTCGTTTGACCAGCTTACCAAAGGTACGCTGCTGACCGTAGAAGGCTACTTCAAGCCTGAAGAATGGACTGACAAAGATGGAGTGCAGCACAACCGCATCGTGACGGTTGCAGTCAAATTCTATCCGGCTGTCGAGAAGGAGGAAGAAGTTCCTTCGAAACCGGCAAAAGAAGCGAAAAAGGGCAAGAAGTAATCCCTGTTTTCCTGACAAAGCGGCTTTCGGGCCGCTTTTGTTTTGCTCGAAGCCTTCCGTAATATAGCCTTTTGTATTTCACGTTTTCCCCTTTTATTGCAATGCCTGAAATTCCCTACACGCCTATTTCGAAAGCCCGGTTATTTCTTCTGCAAAGTTTGATTGCCGGTTGTTTGTCCTGTCAAGGAACGCTTATGCTTGCTGCTGAAAAATCTTCCTTTCCGACATGTCGGAAAGAGTATTTTTCGCATCCTCCTTGCCTGACAGACCGCCAATCTTGTGGGCAGAAAAATAATCAACCTTCCGATACAGGATGTATCAGAGGGAAATAAAAACAACTAAAAATTTTAATGATATGACATTCAGAGCATTTATGGCAGAGAACGGGTATAACGTACAGACTACTTTTTGGGAAGATTTTTCAGCGGCCGACATTTTCGGGTTATCGGCTATTCAGGACACTTTCAACCGTGCCTTTGAAGAGTGGAAAGGCAACTGCAAGTACCTTACGGAATTGGTGTTGGTATTGAATCACAAGATATGGCAGCACTATAAAACGAAACCGAATGTGGCGGCGTTGTATGATGCACTCTGGAGACAGGCAGACCAGTATGCGGTTGAGAATCTGAAGGACGAAGAGTTAAGCTATTATTATGACGTAACGGACTGATTGTATAACAAGTTAATGTAAATTGAGTATGAACACGAATAACAAGCCAAGCACAGCAGGAAGGACAACGGCTGATGATATATTGCAACGAGACGCACGGTTCAGATATATGCTGTTAGCCAGGATGCAGTCAGATTGTGAGTATTATTTGGATTACGGAGGCAGAGACCCCAAACGCCTGTGGGCAGGTGATGAAGAACGGCAAATCGATTTAATGATAAAGTTGCACGACAGCTTCAAGGAAGGAGAAAAGCCGCAGTGGCTGACAATGGACAAGATTTTGGAATACAAAAAGGAAATGAATAAATGACACCAAGCCCCCTAAAAGTCAAGCAAAACCTTTGGGGGGGCTTATATTGATATAACGAGGATGCTATTCATGACGCAGTTTTCCTCTTTTAGTTTTCCTTTTTTACTGTTCCCTTGCGTGAACAGTTGGCAGCAATGATTATTTATCATGACGGAAGCAGCTTTTGCTGAATCCGCCGAATATGCCCTTCACGATTTTGCAAAAGACATAAAGTACCAATACTACGACTATAATTTCTCCCATATCCTTTTTTATATTTAGCGTTACAAATTTCCAATAAGGGTCAGAGGCTTCCCTAAATATACTTAAACTGACAGGCAAATCCGTCACTAATATGGCATCGGTTGCCTTGACTTCCTATTTCCTATTTCCAGGTACGCGGCCAGGTTTCCTGCTGAGTGCCACATTGTACTTGCCTAAAATTTGGTACACAGTACTTTTGCTCTTGACATTGCAATGCGCCATGATTTCATTGACTGAATACCCGTTGTTGTACATGTCCACAGCTATTTTATCCCGCTCGGTCTTGCTCAACATTTTGCTCGTCTTCACCGGTACACTGATACTCTGTTGCAGGCGTATCACCCGGTCAGATGACTTGCGTAATACAGCCACTTCTTCCGGAAGAGATCCGAACATGGTCAGCACCTCCGCCGCCGTCGTGTCCGGAAACAATTCACCACGGGAGTCAATCTTGTCATGGATGGAAATAATGCGGACCACTTTGATCCGGCATAACTCTATCAATGCGGCCAACTCCCTCAAACCGCGCACGGCGTTACTGAATTTCGAGACAACCAGTTCGTCCCCTCTCTCAAGATTTGTCATGAGCTGTTTCCAGCGAGGTCTGAGCGTCTCGTGCTGGACTGATTCCTCTATCACTTGTACACAACCGTACTGGCACATCCATTCCTTGTCCGCATCATATTCATCATACGAATTTGCCTTAAATATATAACCAACTTTTGCCATGTCAATATCCAATACAAATGATAACAAGTGCAAATATACAAGTTTTATTTGAGTGGCCAAATCAAACCATTATAAAAATCGAACTATTTATTTTTTCGTCCTTTTTCCTTTCACTTGTTTTCATTGATAATCATACTATTAAGTACGATATTGAAAAATACACAAAATACAGTTCCAATGGTATTAAGTATAGAAAATTATATATAGTTTTGCGTGAAATAGTACGAAAACATATAGTATGAAAATTCAAAAAACGAACCTTAAAGCATCAAGTTTTTTACACATGATAGCTGCCGCTTCAATCACGGTATGCATGTTCACATCATGTAATGGCGGATTGACTGAACAGTCCGAAAGCGATCCTGCCGGTACATACAGAAATTATCTGCTCGAAGTAAGGAAGATGAAATCTATTTCATTTGAAGAGCTGTCAGAAAACCTTTGCCAATGGCAAGCCATAAGAGATTCCGTTTTTAACCATGTCCGGCAGGACACGGTTGGGATCCATGGTCAAGACCTTCGTAAGACATGCGAAGGCATACATGATTCCCTACGCCTGGAGTTCTCGCGTCTGGCTTTGTCAAGGCCACGTTCCTATCAGGAGTTATTCCTATTGAAAAGAAAACTTTCATCTAATGACAAAGACAATGGATTAATCCGGACCGTGGAAAAGATCCGTCCATTCTTTGAGTCATTAGATAAACGCCCAATCCATAAGGGAGACAGGAAGCAAATCATTTCGGATTATCGTACTTTGCTGGCCAACACTCTCCGAAATGGCATACACGGGACAGATGACATGACAGAGTTCATCGGAAAAGAGGATGCTATTTTTCGGGCGTTCTTGCCATATCTGTGCAGCATTGGTGATGAAGACATTTCCGATATAACGCGTGATACGGAAAAATGCTGTTTGCAGATTTTGTTTGCCGCCGAACGTAAAGAGATACCTCACCAGGATGCCCTCGTTTACCTGGCCATGCGAACCAATCGCAGACTGATACTTAATACCGGAACCTGCATCAATGACATTCATAATCAAAAGGTCCAAACAAAAGCACAAGCCTACGCATATATCTGGATGCTTATGCGCCCATACGTTTCTATGGACAGTTTCCACCTGTCGATGCTTTCTTCCAAAGACCAGGAACAGCTTGAACGGTTTGCCGTACAGACTCCGGCCATATTTGAGACTTTGTGCCGAATCTTGAACTCGGGAGACAACCGCCTGGATGAATTACCCGGAATGCTTATGGAGATTTACATTCACACGCTATAAACATAAAATCAAATGAATATGCTACGACACTTTCTGAAAGACTTTATGACGTTTGTCCCCCTTCAGTTGCCACAGCTGCTCGATGTAACCACTATGGAGGAGCCGCAGTTTTACGGGGACTATGTCCTGCTGACTTTTCCATTGCATGATCCTTATGACCTGGAAGAAGTGATGGATATGCTGGAGGATGATATGGAACTGATTGTGCTTTATCATCACATTCCTATGCAAGACGAACCGTTCGGCCATAGTACATGCGCTTACTCCAATCCATCTTTCGGCCAAATGTTCAAGGTGAACGCTAAGACTGATTCCGATGGCAAGGTCCATACCGTCCTTGTAACCATATATGATTCACTTGAACAAATGTACGGGGATCTCTGCCTTGACTTGCAACTCCATTCTAAAAGCGGAAAGCTGAAATACCAGAAGAACAAGGAGGACATACTTATTGACTTTTTATAAAAACAACATCATCATGAGAAATACATTATACAGGCAGATGGTCTATTGGATCAATGCCCACCGAACATGGATAGAGGTCGCAGACGACAACCTCTATAAAGAACATATCATCTCAAGAAGTGACAGGACGGACTACCTTGTCTCCCGAACTTTGGTCCTGCGGGCGTTCAAGACAAACGGAACATACCTCGAAGGTACCACATGGGCCATCCCTGAACATGAACTGAACAAAGCTTTGGCTATCTATCGCAAACAGGACCGGTCATTCAAGCAGCGAATCAAAAAAGCTGCAATGAACCTCACGGCCGTGGATGCCGAAACCATTATCCGCTTGGCAACTTATGATATTGTCCACTTGGAACTCAGAGCAACACCTATACACGTACCCGAAAAACCATATTACTTATGTTACTGAAAATATTGCAACTCATCTTTTGCGTGACCCCTCTTGTACTGTCATTGATATTGTACAAAAAGCCATACCGGTTTATGGCAAAGTTTCACGCTTCCATGAAACAAAACATCAGAGCCCGCAAACTTTATACACGGGTGATTCTGTTCCTGCTACTGCTTTTCCACTATGTCTATGCAAGTGGACATGCTGGTGAATTCGGCATCCTGGTATCAACCGTTATCTGTGCCGCTATGTTCTCGTTCAAGCTGGCGGACAGGTGTCTGAGCCGTTTGCATGATTCCATGGGTCTGTTTGCCGGCATCAGTGCTATAACATTGGTCAGCTGCTTTGAACCGTATCTGTACACTACTACCGTAACTGCGTACTATATTCTTTTGGCAGCCCTGTTCTATCCCTCTGCTCCGGTCACAGCCGAATGCGATGATGAAGAAAAGGCTGAAGGAACGACAACGCATCCTGAAACGATATCCGAAAAGAAACACGATAATCATCACGCGATGGTGTCTTTGAAGCGGACAAAGGCAGCATTTCAGAAACTCCGCACTGTAATAATCATTAAAACAAAGTAAAATGGAAAATAGTCAAGAGAATACGACCTTTATATTGGCAGATGTCAAGGTGTTCGATTTCCTGAAGGAGAAAGCCGGAGACCGTAAAACGAAGACGGAAGCGTATTGGGACTTGCTGGACAGATCAATGGCAGGTTTTGTTTCTCCATTTGTAAGAAAATTGGAGCGAAAACTTCTTCCCAACCAATGTCATGTGACAATCTCCGATCTTGCAGAATTCTGGCATTGGCATCGTGCCACTGTCCGAACCTTTCTGGATGCTCTGGAATCTTTCGGGCTACTTGAACGCACAAAACTTAATAAAAGCGTCATTATCACCATGACCGTGCAGTCTGGAAAAAATGCAACAGCCGGAACTGAGCAGGATGAGCCGGACTTTGCCACACGAATCGGCAGTATATTGTCCGAATGGGTCATCGGCAAGAAGACATCGGAGGATGCCGGTCATTCATGTGGTCAGGCTCTTTGCCAGGCATTAGCCGCCATTGCCGGTAAAGATAATTCTCAGGCTTCCGGCAACGGCACCGATACGGTATCGGCAGAAGTCGTCAGACAGGAAGAAAAACTAAGGGAAACAATATTAGAGTGTATTGCCAATGCCGCTCTCCAGCGTGTGTTGCGTAAGTCAAGATTCGATAACAGTTCACAACTGTCGCAGTTCTTCACCCTTGACCTCGGCGGTGAATGGGGCGCGTTTATCGAGACCGCCAAAGAGCTTGCGGAGCTTGTATTTAATCCCGAAACATCCGGCGCAGGTGTTGATATGGACAGGAACAAAGAACTCCTTAAATCGTTCCGTATTCCCTTTTTATCGCTTGCGGCAAAAGCCCAGACATTGTCGGACTGAACCGGGAAACGAAAATGAATTGTATAACCAGGAACAATCCATCCCTATCTCAGTCCTGACATCCTTCCAGTTTTATGAGGCAAGTGGGCTTGCCCACATGCCACGAAACAGAGGGAGTGGGTAGCCTAATACCCCTGCCGACTAACGTCGCAGGGAGGCATGTCCGAACAAGCAGCAAGCTGGGACATGATGGATTGTACAAAACAACACGGAAACAATATGGCAAATGCAAAACAGGTACTTGACGTACATGTATCCAAAGGGATAACAGTGGCTCAGAGTAATGAACATATGCGCAATTGGACAGAGAAAGGTTGGAAAAGGGCTACTGACCTTGGTAATTATGACACGACACGTGAACACCTGAATTTTGAAGTCGTATCAGGAGGTAAGATCCGTCCTATCGACAAAGGCCGGAGCATTCCTGAGCGAATGGCTGAACTGTTGCATAAACGAGGCATAAAGGATCCCAATGAAGGTTTGGAAGAACCGAGATTCCGTACAGTCGTAAATATCATTTTTGGGGGCTCTCGCACACGGATGCAGGAACTCGCATTTGGCAAGCAGGAAGTCGATTTTGAAAAAGGTGCGGACAATAGACACATAAAAAGGAAGAGTGAGATTGAACGTTGGGCAAAGGATGTCTATTCATTTGTCTGCGGCAGATATGGTGAACAGAATATTGCCGCATTCATTGTACATCTGGATGAGTTGAATCCACATGTGCATTGTACTTTGCTGCCAATCAAAGATGGGAAGTTTGCGTACAAGGAGATATTTGCCGGTAAGGACAAATATGAATTCAGCGGGCGCATGAAACAGCTTCATACGGACTTTTATGCAGAAGTCAATAGCAAATGGGGCATGTCCAGAGGCTCAAGTGTTTCCGAAACGGGAAAGAAGCATCGCAGTACAGAAGAATACCGTCGTATGCTGTCAGAGGAATGCTCTACAATAGAAGAGAATATCAGCCGCCATCAGCAAGTCCTTTCCTCTCTCCATTCGGACATCCGGATGGCAGAGCGCAGGGTCAAGGGCTTGACTTCAATGGTGGAAAACTTGAAAAAGGAGCAGGCCGAAAAAGAAGCCCAATTGTCGGCACTCAAAAATGATATGGAAGCCCGGAAAGGTGATGCACAGACTTTATCTGCCGAGAAAGAAAAGCTCGAAAATGAGCTGGCCGCTATCCAGAATAAATTGGCAGACAAACAGGAGAAGCTACAGACCGCTGACCGACAACTTTCCGAGCTCAAGGAAAATATGGATGCCATTCAGGAGCGGACAGAAGAACTGAAGGAAGAAGCATACAAATACTCGCGTGATGTACATTCCAAAGTGGACAGTCTGCTCAAGGATGCCATGTTGGAGAATATGGTCAATGAGTGGCGGGAAATGTCGGCACAGATGAAGCCTTCCGAACGGCAACAGTTCGATGACACGCTCCTGTGTTCCGTGGCGGAACGGGGGACGGAAGTCATGCGCTGTGCGACAATGCTGTTTCTTGGAATGGTCGATGATGCCACAACATTTGCCGAAACACATGGCGGCGGAGGTGGCGGAAATGACCTCAAGTGGGGACGTGATGAAGACGAGGACAACCGTGCCTGGGCTCTCCGGTGCATGAAGATGGCAAGTCGCATGATGCGTCCTTCCAGTGGCAAAAAAGCCAAACGATAAATGGCAGAAATGTATTATAATCAAAGTTATAACAAATAAAAATCATTTGAATATGACAAAACAAATCATTCTTATCTTTGCCGTTCTCTGCTCCGTGCAGGTACAGGCAAATTCACGATATACAGAAAGAGATACTGTACAACATGAGTTCTTCCATGATGCCACAGAACTGTTCCAACCCCTCCAGCCGGTCTATCTTGACGGTGTGGTAGTGCCAAGAACCGGGAGTGGCAATTGGTTTGTCAGTGTCACCGGAGGTGCAACCGCTTTTCTCGGAACGCCTCTTGGCTGCGAAGATCTGTTCGGACGTGTGAAACCCTCGTACAACCTTGCCGTCGGAAAATGGTTTACTCCTGCCGTTGGCGCCCGCATACATTACAGCGGTTTGCAATTCAAAGATGCCGGGTTATCCACGAAAAATTACCATAGCGTCCATGCAGACCTGCTATGGAACCTGCTTGGTTATCGGTATTCCGGACAGGAGCAGACACGCTGGGGACTTGCCCCATTTGTCGGAGTCGGACTGATACACAATTCCTCCAACAAGACTTCTCCTTTCGCCTTCTCATACGGTATTCAGGGACAATATCGGATTTCAAAACGGGTAAGTGCAGTACTGGAGTTCTCGGGGACAACAACCTCACAAAAATTTGATGGCTATGGCCGAACAAACCGCCTGGGTGATCATATGGTATCACTGACAGCCGGATTCACCTTCCATCTCGGGAAAATAGGTTGGAAACGAGCTGCTGATGTCACGCATTACATCCACAGGAATGAACAGCTCATCGATTATTCCCGTGCCTTGTCCGAGAAGAACAGCCGCTATGCCGGACAACATGACCGCGACAAACGAACGCTTGCTGAACTGAAGAAGATTCTGGAAATCGAAGGTCTGCTTGATACCTACGGGCACTTGCTGGAAGATGAGAAGAATGGACAACAAAGATATCCTGTAAACAATTATAGTGGGTTGAACTCATTGCGTGCAAGACTGAAACACAGACATTGGGACGGAATATCTCCTCTCGATACGGCATTCATTCATAACAACAATAACAACAAGGACAAACAGAATCCGGATTCCCTGGTATCGAATAAATTCATAACGGCTGAAGGGCACAATCCCATGGTTGTGAATCATGTCTCGGATAGCTGTATCGGAGCTCCTGTATATTTCTTTTTCACTCTTAACACGGCCCGCCTGACAGATGTTTCACAGAAACTCAATCTGGATGAATTGGCAAGGGTCGCAAAGAAATATGACTTGCATGTAAGAGTTACCGGGGCTGCGGACAGTTCTACAGGGACATCCGGCATCAATGATTCATTGAGCCAGTCAAGAGCGGACTTTATCGTTTCGGAACTGAAACAGCGCGGCATTCCTGCAGAAAGGATCACAAAAATCAGCAGAGGTGGAATTGCCGACCATCTGCCGACCGAAGCCAACAGACACACGAAAGTTGAACTGTTTTAGCCATAGAGAATCTATTATTAACCAAAAGCCTCTCCGCTGTGAAGCGCAGAGGCTTTTTACTTGATACCTGGTATGTACGTATTCCGAAAGGAATCATTTGGAGGCTTCCAGTGATTCTTTTCTGAACTGTTTCAGAAGCTTTTCAAGTTCAAGTGACGCTTTACGGGCACGCATTCCTGCTGCCTTATTGCCTTTTTCAATCTGAAGTTTGGCATTCTCTGAAAACTGAGCGAACAATTCGCTGATCTGAGCAAATGAATTTTCCATATTACAATACATTTATATAATACAATACGTTGGCAAAGATATTGAAATATATCATTCTTTTGTCAGAACGCGTTCTGTTATATCATGAATAGCATGATAATGCCATTTTTATACCCATTTCTATATTCAATAAATTGATATTCTCTCTCATCACCGGCTTTCCTTGCCGGAGAGATTTCATATGCAAAGGTACAGCGACGGACGGTCGCCAAGTACCGCTGTGCTAACGGCTCCCGGATCTTCACGGCAGCCTTCCACAAATCGAAGATTTGGGTATTCCGCTTTATCCTGTCACTGTTTACTTGTCTTGTTCGTCCTATGCTCGCTGTCTGTCCTGCATAAAAATCATTCCCCTACAAGAAGCCGGAAGAGCTTCGATAAGAGGGAAAACAAAAACAATGTTCAACAATTAAATTATTACGATTATGCCGAATTGGTGCAGTACTGCGTATGTGATAGATGGCGACGCAAAAGAAGTGAAGCAACTGTATGAGTTGATGAAAGGACTGGAAGAACGTAAGACACCTTCAGTAGAAAACGGATTTGGGACTACTTGGCTGGGATGTCTCGTGGATGCTTTGGGTAAGGATTGGAACGATGTACGTTGCCGTGGCTCTTGGAACGGACTTGAAATGGACGGTGATGTATTGAAGTTTTCCACAGAAACAGCGTGGGCCCCATGCAGTGAGACATTTGACCTTGTGAGGGAAGCGTTCCCCAATCTTCGCTATTACTTTCAGGCGGAAGAGCCAGGCATGGAAGTATATGAAACAAACGATGAATTTGGTACATATTTCAGTGACAGGTTCTTCTTGGACGCATGTTCCCCAGAGGAAGAGTATCTCAGTGAATATTTCGAGACCCAAGAAGATGCGTTCGCTTGGCTTGAAGAAAAATGCGGAGAGCCGATAAAGTCAGCAGAGGATGTCAAGGCACTTGACGAACGCTGGCAAAGCAAGAGCGAAGATGCCTTCTGCTACCTGCATGAATTTCAAATAGTAAACTAATTCAATCCGACATCAGCAAATGATTCCCGAGCATTATTTGTTCGGGAGTCTTTTCTATACTTTTATAGACCGCCTGTTTTACAAAACTGCGCTGGAGCTGCATACCCTTTATATTCGGCCAGGTTATTCCTCTTGTAAGAAATATATGATTTCCTACCTGCCGGCACTTTCTTGTCGGAGAGATTTTATATGCGAAGGTACAGCGACGGACGGTCGCCAAGTACCGCTATGCTAACGGTTCAAGGATACTGGACAGCGAAGAATATGCGGATGTGCAACGTCTAAAGATATTGGAGAATACAACACCTGTCCTCATTTGTGCGAATATTGTTATGCAAATTCTTCCAAACATATTGCTGTCGAAAATTGGAAACGTCATCAGAAAAACAGATTTGCTGAAACGATAACCGGCATATAACTCCCATCATTTTTGTGTGCTTGGAATCGCCGGGCCATCCCATGCTGCCTATTATATTTTTCTTCGTGATAAATAACTTCCGAACTTCATGGTACACATATGGCAAGAAAGGTTTTTGAATTGTGTACAAAGTTTTGCAAAATAATATCAATCAATTTATTGCCGAATGAAATAATATTTGTATTTTCGCTATTGTAATTTGAAAAATGTCTTATCTATGATGTATGAATGGTGATAAAAGCACAGATATATGCCACCCGTATATAACAAATATTTCTTGTTCAAACGGTGCTTCGCCTTGTCAGGCGGAGATTTTTTCCGTGCCATCACTGTTTCATAAGGCCATTTTCAGCTTCGAGAAACATCTGTACGATGTATTAAAAAAGTCTGTCGCAAATTTGGAAATGTGTGAAATTCGTGTAAACACACACATTCTGACCGGCATTCCTCGCGCGTTAATTTACTTATTTTCAAAAAGATACGCAAGGACGGAAACTCTTTTTTCAGGAGTTTTCCGCCCTTTTCCGTATTCGTATGTCCTCTTTTTATCCACCTTCAAACTGAATGATGTATGAATACAGAAACAATCCATATCCTGATAGCCGCCTGCACGCTGATTGCTGCGGGCATCACATCCTTCCCGTACAGGCTGAGCTACGGCAATACTTCATGGCTGCCCTGGTGGATGCAGCCCGACTGCAGATACCTTGAGCGTCCTTATGAGTACGACTATCCGGCACGCAACATCAATCTGCTTTTTTCCGTTTCCGTTATGGTAATCGGGATACTGGCGATGCTTTTCATCCTGACTCCGGATCTGCCCGACGACGTACCGGCAGAGAGATGGTTTGCCGCCCTTGCAGTTCTTTACCCTGCATATGCCTCCTGCCAGGTGCTTTTCTGGAGGAAGGACTACGGCGACGGTTTCTGCTATGCCGACAGGATTACATCATTCAGCTATGGAAAGGTATATACGATTCTTCTGGCAGCTGCAACCACATTTGCCCTTTACCTTACAAATGTGATGACATTACCTGTTTATCGTGGGGTGAGTATGGTCTTCTGTCTGCTCTGTTGTCTGTTCCTCATATATGATTATATCCGGGTATTCCGGCTTCGTGGAGACAATGAATACAGTGACCCGATAGGAATAAAGGAAATGTATCCCGAAAGCCTCGGTCTGCTGGCTTTTCCGCCTCTTGCTGTCTTGTCCGAGGGGGCTTTATGGTGGAACCCCTCTATATGTACCATTGTTTTTGCCGTTCTGCTGTCAGTGAACACGGTGTTGCGTTATCTGTTCCGCTTTCACCCTGCAATCAAAGGTGACGAGCACGAGCGCAGAGGGTATCTGCGGTATTGGAGACGGCATAATTTTGAGGATGAAATAATATAACTGATAAAAATATGACTGAATTGAAAAAATGGATTACGACCGCACTGTTGACACTGCTGTTGCTTCCGGCAATGGCGCAGCAGAAAGCAGACACGACCTACACCTTCCGCTTCGTGCCGCAGAAGGACATGTTCTATGTTCCCTGGAACGGCAATGACATGGAACTTGCCCGTCTGCTGGAGTGCATTGAAAGCAACAAGGCGGACATTCTTGACGGCAAGCTGCCGCTTTATGTCGATGGCTACTGCAATTCCTTGAATGGCGAAAAAGAAAACCTCGCGATAGCCAAAATTCGCTCGAACCGTGTGAAATCAGAATTGATTACACGTGCGGGAATCAAGGAAGAAAGTTTCATCACCCGCAACCATCCGGCAGAGGGCGATTTCGTGACCGTGCGCCTGACGGTGCCGGCTGAAGAAACAACCGTATCAGATGTGGAAGCAGAGGCACAGCGCAAAGCTGAAGCCGAGCGTCTGGCTACGGAAAAACGTGCCGAACAGGAACGGCTTGCCGAAGAGCAGCGCAAGGCGGAAGAAGCCCGACTTGCCGCTGAAAAGGCAGAAGCTGAGAAAGCCGCTCAACAAAACACACTTGCCGACACGCCGTCGGAAACCAAAATCACAAATGATTATCATCTCTCCCTGCGTGCCAACCTGCTGCGCTGGGCTACCCTGACACCCGATTTAGGACTTGAATGGCGCATCTGTCCGTCGTGGGGCATTGCCGTAAACGGCTCGTGGACTTCATGGAGCTGGAGCGACAAAGACCGCCGCTATGCACTCTGGGAAGTGGCTCCGGAAGTGCGTTACTACATGGGCGAGAAGAAAGCCTGGTATCTGGGTGCTATGTTCAAGGCCGGACAGTTCAACTACAAGCTCTCCGATACGGGCAAGCAGGGCGACCTGATGGGTGGCGGCATCACTGCCGGCTACCAGCTGCGGCTGAACAAGGCATTAGATCTTGATTTCAACCTCGGTCTGGGCTACCTGAATGCCGACTATGAGAAATATGAAGTCATCGACGGTGTGCGAGTACGCCGCGGCAACGAGACAAAGGACTGGTGGGGCCCCATCAATGCCGGTGTGACATTGGTATGGAAGTTATTCTAACTCGGAGGAATTGAATATGAAAGCAAGACAATATATAAATATGATGGGAATGGCAGCCGCCGTGCTGCTCTCTTCCTGCGTGAAGGACACGCTTTATGACACGCCGCACCCCGACAAGGGAGCTGTCACCATCAGCCTGACGGGACTGTCGGCAGACGATAACTATGTACTCGATATGGACGGGAAGATGGCCGACATTACAGGTTCGCCATTCACCAATCCCGACCTGCTCAATCCGGGAACACACAGTATGGTAATCTATAACCGTGCGGAAGGTTTCACTTTCGACGGACGAATGGCACGGGTCAATGCCCCTGATGGCAAGAGCCGTGCGGACGGTGCATCCGTAATCCCCCTGCCGGGCTATCTGAAGACCGTCAGTCAGGAGATAACCGTAACAGCTGACGACACGCTGCGTGTCAACCCTGTTCCGCAGCAGCGTGTACGTGACCTGCAACTGGAACTGGAAGTGACGCAGGGACGCCCCGAACTGATACAGAGCGTGACCGCTACCCTCAGCGGCATAGCAGGAGTTTTTGACATGGAGAAGGGACAGACCATCGGCGAACCGACCTCCACGGTCTTCTCCTTCACCCGTGACGGCAGCAAGCTCACGGCCGACGCCCGCCTGTTAGGAACCATGGGAGCCGTGCAGACGCTGGTGCTGGACATCGTCTTTACCGATGGCGGACGCACACAGCGCACGGAAGTCGACCTGACGGAAGCCCTTGCGGACTTTAACGGCGATATGACCACCGCCTACCGTGTGACCGGAACACTGGAAACCCCCGTCGGCATGGAAGAAGGCAAGGGCGAAATTACCGGCTGGGAAACGGTAGAAGGTGGTGATGCCAGTGCGGAAATGTAACGGTAACTATGCAATTTAACAATTAAAGACTATAAATATAATGAAGACAAGATTTTTTGCTTTCGCAGCGCTGGCATTGACACTTGCCGCCTGTAACAACGACAACGAGAACCTGAATGACGGCCCGGTAGCCGCCCAGTTTATCGCCGACATTACGCCCGCTACCCGCGTCAATTCGGAAGGAACCGACTGGACCGACGGCGACCGCATCGGCGTCACCGGCGCAGGCTTCACCAACGTGCCCTACAAGAGAGAGAACGGTAAGTTCGTGACCGACGGTACGACCATCTATTTCAATGACACCGAAACGCATACCTTCCATGCCTACTATCCGTATCAGTCTGACGGCGGAACGGTGACCGTCAGCACCGCAGCCGACAAGCAGGGCACGGGCATCGACTTCCTCTTTGCCTCGGGAGCCACGGGCAACACCCACAACCCGACGGTGAGCTTCACCGGCGACCATACGTTCCACCACTGCATGAGTCTCATCAAGTTCACCTTCAAGGCAGGCGATGGTCTCAGTTTCAACGAAACGGAACCTGCCGGCTACACGTTGGAGGGGCTGAAGCACGAAGGCACATTCGACACGGCTACCGGAACAACTGCTGTAACCGCAGCCGCCGAATCGCCGATTACCATGCAGCTGGGCGGTGCCACCACTTCGCAAGTCATCATTCTCCCACAGGAAGTGAACTCCTCTCTTAACCTTAAAGTGTCTTACAACGGACAGAGCTACAACGCCCAACTGAAACTGCCTGCTACACCCACAGCCAATTTCTACACAGCAGGCTATGCATACACCTACAACATAACGCTCAACAATAAGGACATCGAGGTGAGCGACCCCACAATTAACCCGTGGGAATCCGGAGATTCGAACGATGCAAGTGCAGAGTTGTAAGCCCTACATACCGCTGCCCCGGCGCAAGCGTCAAGCCGGAGCTGCCCATAGACACTATGGTGCGACGGCCGTCTTCGCAGGCGGCGGCAGCACAAAACGAAAACAAATAAAAGACAACCCGATATGAAGAAAAGACATTCCATCCATCTGCTTCTTGCTGCAGCCGCACTGCTACTTGCCACGACTGCCTGCACGAAGGACGAACTGGCGGACGGCGACCGTCTGCCCGAAGGACAATACCCGCTGGAGATAGCCCGCATCACCCTCGGCGTGGAGGGCGGCGAGGCGCAGCCCTGGGGCGCACCGCAGACGCGCGTCAGCGAGACCGTGGACGGCACGGGCAGCGTGTTCGACGCGGGCGACCCGTTCGCCGTGCAGATAGACGACGGCACAGAGACTGCCACCTACACCGTGCAGGACGACGGCACAGCCACCTCCGACGCACCCCTCTACTGGACGAACACGACACCCAATCGCACCGTCAGCGCCTGGTACCCCGCCACGGACGGCACCCTCGACCTCGGCGACCAAAGCCAAAGTCTTGCCTATCTGCTGAGCGGCTCGGGCACGGGAGACTACCAGACACCCGTCACGCTGACCTTCACCCACCAGCTGGCCAAGGTGCGCGTCACGCCCATCGGCGATGCACTCGACGAAGTAACCTCCCTCCAGCTCTATACCTACACACGGTGTACTTATGAAAAAGGTGAGGTAGTGCAAGGCTCGCAAGAAGACTGGATAGAGATGATGAAATGCGAATATACCGAAAACGGCAACGCCATCACCTGCTGGGAGGCGAACGTGGTGCCCGGCTACGAAATCAC
This sequence comes from Parabacteroides sp. MSK.9.14, assembly GCF_019041495.1. NCBI lineage: Bacteria > Pseudomonadati > Bacteroidota > Bacteroidia > Bacteroidales > Tannerellaceae > Parabacteroides > Parabacteroides sp. MSK.9.14. The sequence continues at coordinate 22,582 of NZ_JAHPXO010000036.1, read as the reverse complement.
GAAACTGCGGGCAAACGGCACCGAGGAGCGCAACCTCTCCGCTGCCATCACTCCCGAGGCGGGCAAGTTCTATGACATCACGCTGGATAAGGACAAGGGATATACCGACGACGGACAGGGCAACTACATCGTGACTACTGCCGAGGGATTGAAGGCTGTGGCAGACATAGCCAACAACGGTAATCTCGGTATCAACATTACTTTGACTGAAAACATCAATCTCACAGATATGGAGTGGACGCCGATAGGCACAAACTACAATAACGCATACACCGGCATCTTTGACGGCAACGGCAAGACCATCACGGGGCTGACCGTGACGGGAAGTGACCAATATGCGGGTCTGTTCGGAAGGATCGGCTCCGGCGGCACGGTGAAGAACGTGGTGCTGGAGGGCGTACAGATAACAAGCGATAACAGTTTGGGCAGCGTCGGCGGCGTGGCAGGATATAGCTATGGCAACATTGAATACTGCTCGGTGTCGGGTAGCGTCAGCGTCAGCGGCATTAGCGACGTAGGCGGTGTGGTGGGCTACCAAGTGGGCGGTTCCATCACTGGATGCAGCTCCTCGGCCACAGTGAAGGGAACGCAGCGGGCAGGCGGCATGGCAGGTGTAACGAATAGTGGTGCCTCCCTGACCGGCTGCTACGCTACAGGCGACGTGACCGTTGAAAATGACGGTACAGACACCTATTTTGCCGGCGGTGTGGTGGGAAGCAACGGCTCATCCTGCACCCTCAAAGCCTGCTATGCCTGGGGCAGCGTGACCGGTAGCGGAAGCGGCACCGTCTATACAGGCGGCGTAACGGGAAGCAACGATTTAGGCACCCTGACTGCCTGCTACCATGCCAAAGGGACTGTCAAAGGCTCGGACGGAGCCACAGGCGGCGTGGCGGGACGGAACTACAAGGGCCTCATGCCGTATGGCGGTATCATCACCGCCTGCTACTGGGGAGGCAACGGTCAGGAACAAGGCATCGGTGAAGACCAGGTAGGCACCGGCGGAACCACGATGGTGACGGACAGCAACTGGTCAGGAGCCAAGGATGCCATGAACGACGCCTTGCAGAGTGCAGGTTCAGAGTGGCAGTACGAACTCACCGGAGCATTGCCAACATTGAAGAAACAGTAAACTGTCGGGCGGGAAAAATTCCGCCCGAAACGGGAGATAACCGAAGTATAACAGTTGTATCTGCGGTTATTGAAAAGTGAAAAAAGAAGCCTTCGGCAGTGCCGGGGGCTTCTTTTTTATTAACTAATCTTTATCCAATATAAAGATTCAACATCAAGCTCAGATTAGCCAGTTTTCCGTCATGAGGAGCATTAAAAATGATCTTGTCCTCACGAGCCAACCAACCAATTGCTCCAGCAAGCTGCCGTTCATCCAGACCAGTTGCTTTCGTTACCACCTCATTTTTTCAAGAGTTTCCATATAACGGCGGATCATTCACCATTTTATTTGTATCCATAACTAAAAATTTGCCGATACTGGCATATAATCCTTGTTGTATTCGTGCGGCCGAAATTCCTGGCCATCCATGCCGCCTTTTATATTTCCCTCCTTTTACATAACCACTACTTTTTTATCACCTATAACCGTTGGTTTTTTCTATTGGCCCAAACTCGCGTCATCTTGTTTTTTACTCAGCAAATGTACGGCGGATGAATGGCTTCCCAAGTACCGCTGATGCTACATCGTCGAATTTTTCCGAAACTTTCCGGAATCACAGATTGCGGTATTTCATAAAAATTCATCCTCTGTTCCTTGTTCCCATTCTTATTTCCGCCGTGATTCTCGCACGTAAAAATCAACCTTTCGGCGAGTCTAAAGGCTCAAGAAAAGGGAAATAAAAACAACAACTTAAAATTCAGAATTATGCACAGCAGAGTTTTTCAAATTTCAACAACACAGATAGACAAGGAAAACTATCTGAACGAAGACACCCTCAATCAGGGCGACAACAGTTTTTACGATTATTGTGCCGACATCAGCGATGAAGAGCGCAAGGAAGAGATAACCAATTTAGTCAATTCCATCCTGCCGAAAGGAATGTTCGAACTTGTATCGGAAGACACGATACGTTATACAGGTGATGGCATGGAACAATGGAAAGAGAAGTATGTTGCAGAAATCCGGAAGAAAGCGGACGCCATTACTGTCGAAAATATGTTTGAGTGGAGTTCTACATATTACCTCAAGCAGGCAATAGATAATCCGCTGGATACCGGCTATCATTTTTATCTGAATGGAGACGGATGCCAGTCATTTGCCGAGCCATCCTTTGAGTTCATGCTGTTTGTCAGCTCTCTTGAACCCGGCACTTTGCTCTATGTCGGAGGCGTCATTGATTATCACTTCTGACGGTATATGTCGTATAGCCACCCGCTACCATGCGGGTGGTTTCACCCAACTCATTTAATGAAGTACAGCAATTGAAAGTATTACAATGAAGACAAAAACACTCCATAGTCAGGATGCAAAAAAAGTTGGCATCAGCAGTTTCCCCAATTTTCACAAGTCAGGAAGCATCAGTGGAATGAAAAAAACCTATTATGGACGGGACGCCCTGCTTGTGCGTTGTGGCGGTTATATTTACAATGTGTCAAGTGCCCCTGAAATATACTACGAAGTAGCACATTAGTATTTTAGTAAAGTAGTAAAATAGTAAAATAGTAAATAAGTAAAATAGTAACATGAAGACTTGCAGAAAAGATTTTCAAGGCAGGAAAAGCACAACGGTTCTTAAATTGCTTTGCCGTAATATAGCTGCCGGACGTTTTAACTGGCGGAGATACTGTACGCCTCAGACTTATTTCGGTCAGGAGATTTGCGTTACACCATTGCACTGTTCCTATGGCCAAATCGGCTACACCGTGCATTTCCCTTACTCCAACATGCCGGAAGTGGAATATGATTGGGAAATGGGAAAATTGACAGTAGATGAAGAAAACTGGAAAGAATATTTCCGACATAGCGAACAATGACAAGGGGCTGGCATTCACACCAGCCCCAAATCCTTTTCCTTCATCGTCGCATTCCACCGCTATATTCGGCCTCCTGCTGTTCCTCCCTGTATTCTTCCAGGTCGTTCAGTTGCTCATTCACGCCCTGGAGATTGGCATCCAGTGTCATGTTGTGGTCATAAGGGTAATGATGCTTCACGGTCATGCCCGCGTTGGTCATCGTCCCCACATCCAGCGAGTCCCTGTCCCTGTTGTAATTGACATGCAGCACGTCACCGTTCGGCATTTCGAAGACCGGCATCTTGTGCCGCGTCATTTCCGCAAACTGTTCCGCAGCCATTTCCCTCGCCAATGCCTTCACATCCTCGCTGGCCCTGTCAACTCCATATCTTCGGATATGGTCTCGTACTTCCTGTTCGGTGTATTTCAGCATCACGTCATAAGTTCCTCCTACACTACCGTTATACACGACAGCGAAATGCTGGTCTTCAATCAGCAGGTCATCGCCACGGTTCTGCAAAGGAGAGGCATAGGTGTACTGTTCATCCATTCCGTTCCCGTCGTAATACTCTTTCGCAAGAATGAGCAGCCCGTTGTAGTCCCCTTTGTCTTTCAGTGCGTCAAGCCGGTTGGTATCATCCGCCATTTGCAGATAGGCTACAGAAGCATAATATACCTTTTCCTTCGGGGTTTCCGTCCGTTCCTGATTTTCGGTCTTTTCCCTTTCTATATCCCTGGCTATCTGGTCTATTTTCTGCGTGATCATGGATGATGCCTTCTTCACGTCCATAAGCACAGTCTTAATGTACTGGGGTGACTCCTTCAGGTTATCCAACCACGATTTCAGATACGGACAACTGTCCTCTTTTATATGTTTGGCCATTCCGTAGCGTTGGGAGATCAATGCACCGCACAATTCGGCCACAAGTTCTTCATCGCTATACTCCTTTGAACCGAAAGAGGTCGGTTGAAAACGGTTTAGCACACCTTCCGCACCAGTCGAATGTCCCATCTCATGGAACAGTGTTCCGTAGAATGCTTCCCCGTCCTTGAACTGCACCTTCTCCGGTACGGTGATTTCATTCTTGCTAATCGAATAAAAGGCATCATCCTGATGTTTCACGTTGATGGGACATATCCATAGATTGTCGCGTATCAACCTCTCCACCGGTTCGAAGCTGAACATTTCACCTTCATGAACGAATGGACGGCCGTTTTCCTTTTCCAGCTTCTCCCACAGTTCAGGACGAGCCTCTTTCAGATTCGTCTGGGCGACGTTGAACACGCGGAATACCTGCATCTTGGGATACACGTTATACTCTTTCTTTTCGTCCTCGGACAAGTTTTTGTAATCGTCATACTTGATCTTCTCCTTGGTCTCCTTGTGGATGCAGGTAAATGTGGTCAGCATGACGGGAAACGATTTCTCGCCTTTCAGTACCGATACCCTTGGCAGTTCCTCGCCGTTCTTGCCCGGTTTGTTCAGTCTCTGCACGCAATCAAATGTGCAGAATCTCGGAATAGTGTATCCTTCCTTTTCGCAGTGCAGCATGAGCATGAGCGCATTCATACCATTGTATTCGCGTCCGGACAGATTGCGTGGCCACTGAAGGCTGCCCTCGGTGAACCAGGGCTTCTTCCAGTCCTTGCTGATATTCTCCAGCTTTTCAATCATCATTTCCGCAAAGAGGTCGAGAGCCTTGTCTTCGCTGTTCGGCCCTTCTGTATTTTGTCTCCTGTAGCCTGCCATAACCGTTACTGATTGGAGTTAGACGAATCTGCGACACATTGTGTAAGTTCCTCTACACGGCAGGATACATTAGGCTTACCGTTATGGACAGTCAGGCCCATCTCGCCCTTGGCATCGATCTTCACACCAGGCTGGAGCCATTCTTCACGCTGCCTGTTGAAGCAGAAGAAACGTACCCATTGGTACTCAAAGCCGTCAGCGACTTTCTCCGTGCTGAATGCCGAGAACATCGTGTAGGACTGGTCTTTCTTGTCCTTCTTTTCCTCGATGTTCTTTCCGACCTTTCCACAGAAAACCATCTCTCCTTTGAGAGTATTGGCCGCATCGGCAGCCACATCGCGGATCTCGTTTGCGAAAAGGTTGAAATAGGTCCTGTCGCCCCTGTGCTTCAGGTACATCGTACCGTCAATCTCGACACGTGAGCCTTTCCTGTAGCAGGAGGCTTCCTCCTGACCGCCATCTTTGCTCACATCGATCTCGACAGGCTTTCCCTGACCGTCAGTTGCAGGAACCATTATCTGGAGAGGGAACGTAAAAAACGGTTTTCCCTCCTTGTTTGTGCGTGTAGTAGCATCGCGGTTGATAATACCGCATACAGTAACATTACATTTAATCATAACTCGTTTTGTTTTTAGAATGGTACATATCATCCGGCAAATGCTGGTTATATTGATGTTGAAGGTCTGAGAGCATATTCTAATCGGGCGCACGGATCATTGCCCAGACAAGCCATCCGGCAACGAGCAGCTGCACTTCCACGATAAGGAATGTTGCCGTCAAGCCAAACAGTTTGTAGCAGGACAGGACATACAAAGCCAGGTAGGATAATCCTGCCAGATACTTGCATAGCTGTATCATCACGCATTTTATCATATCGCCATGCTTCATCTTTTCAGATTTTCCGTTTGTCCTCGCTGCTCGGACATGCCCTGTTCGAAATTCTGTGAAGCCATTTCCGAAAGGATGGCAGTATTCAGCAATCCCGTCACGCGCATCCGCTTGGCTTCATCCGTAAGGCTACTGTTGTTCAGCACGGCCGACAGCCGGCTCAATTCTGCGGAACTCAACTCGCGCGATATATGCTGTTCGCCGTTATCCGCCTGAAGGACGGCTTTCCCGTTCTCTTTCATGGTCAGACTACAGCTTTTCATGTCAGGCAGCAGTGGTTTCAAGTCGATCTTTCCGCTATCCATGGCCCCCGAAACGGCGGCTTTCTGCTCTTCCTCGTTCTTACTGTCAATCTGAACGGCCAGCACCATCAGTGAGGTAAAGGCCGTCATGGCCATCTCCATGACAGGGTCATTGCATCCGGACATGCCGACGCCACTGTCCTCCGAGGACAGCAGCTTTTTCATCCAGTCTTCGGTAGAAAGAGGTTTCTCGATTTTGGGTTCTTCCGTACTACGGTATTTCGCGAGCAGGTCATTGCCGTTGTACAGCACCTGCTGCTTGATATTGCCTTTCTGCGCAATCTCGGCCAGATATGCAGCCGGGTCGATGTCACGGCGCGTCCCGTCCGAATGGATGTTCACCACCCCGAAATGCAGGTGCTCTCCCGTGGTCCGTGTCCCCGTGTTGCCCGAGGTTCCAAGGCGTTGTCCTGCCTTGACACTGTCTCCCGCCTTGACTGCGATATCGCCAAGGTGCATATAGGTACACTGCACCTTGCTTCCATCCGGGCGGCTGTATTCAACGGTTACACTCTTGCCTCCGGCAGAGTTGGCATTGCCGTTTACCGAAACGACCTTTCCGCCGTTTTCCGTGGCCAGCACCGCATCGCCTTTGCATCGTATGTCAAGCCCCTTGTGCATCTGCTGCTTTTCTTTGTCCATCGGGTCCTGACGCATTCCGAAAGCGGAAGTGACAAAGAGGAACTCCTTGCGTTCCACCGGAAACGAATAGGCTTCTGCCTTTTCTTTCTCCTGGAGAGGATTGCTTTCCAGACCGAACTGCTTGCCCTGCGCGGCCATTTCCTGCATGACCTGACGGTCGTATTTGTCCAGGCCGTTCTGCTCGATGATCTTCTGCAGAGTCCCGGCATAGTTGCCCCCGGTCGCGTAACCAGCTTTGGCTATACCTTCCGTCCATCCTTTGTAGTCATCGGGACGGAGATTGAAACATTCCGCGTAGCGGCTGTTCTCCTTAAGGAACCTCGAATGGTGTTCATAGGAGTCTCCTACGTTATCATAGCTGCAGAATTTCTCGTTCGGCTTGTCATCCGAATACAGGCTGTACCGGCCGCCTTCCGCAATCCATGACTGTGTGGCCTTGATGCCGAAATGATTGTTTTCCTTGCGGGCCAGTTCACTCTGTCCGTTGGAACTCTCAAGGATCCCTTGTGCAAGTGTTACCGAAGCGGGGATGCCATACCGGCGCATCTGCTCCATGGCGTACTCCGCATACTTGTCTGCATATTCTTTATTTTTTCCTGCCATATCATTACCTCCTCATGCTTGAACGCTGTTCATTTTCTTCCGGCTCAATCCTGCGTTCGGACTGTTTCTCCTGTGCCGTATCAAAGAGAGTCCGTGTCTGGCCGTTTCCGGCTGTCCTTTCTGTTATGCCCGTTGTTCTGTTCCGGGCATCCGCGAGTCCTTCTTCATCCCGTATCACCACTCTTGCACCGCTTCTCGCAAGTTTCTGAAGGAAAGTATCGAGCTGGCTGACTGGGAATGTCACGGAAGCCGTAAAGCCTTTTTTCATGTCAGCCTCGTGCTTCTCCATTTTCAAGGCAAGCGTTTCCGTTACCTTGACGGCATCCTCGTTATAAGCCGTATAGTTATCACCGGTTCTTACAAACTGGATAGCGTCCGGGTGTTTGGCCTTTATCTTGTCCCAAGCCTCTCTCTGCGGACTGACGGATTCAACGGTACGCTCTTCTCCATTCTGTCGGCTGACAGCTTCTCCCTGCCGTATCTCGGTTTCCTTCTCCTGCTTTTCCCCGGCGTGTTCCTCCTGCGACTGTCCCTTTTGCAGTATATCGGCAAACAGCGAGGCAGCCAGGTGCCGTTTGTAGCTGTCACGGTCTTCCGCCACCCACATGCGCTGCCATTGTTGCGGTGATACACTGCGCGGCTGCAGTTTCTGCCCGTCAATCGTTACGGCACACAGTACACCGTCCTGCTTGGTTTTGAACACGGACACACGCTGTATCCGGTTCAGGTCCACGTCCTGTGTCCCGCTGTTGAACAGATCGACTTTCAGGTCGGGCTTGATTTCAGCAAGCGCGTAATATTTATGAGCCAGTTCCATGCGGACCTTGTCTATATTATCCATGGACTGCTTGAGTGTGGAAAAGAAGCGGTTTATGTCTTCCTTGTCGGGGTATATGCTATAACCTCTCTGATGCTCCGGCTTTATATAGAGAGCCCATCGGTTCTTGTCGTCCTGAATCATCTGGATCTTGTCAAATCCTACTTCGTTGGCCCGTTTTACTGCAGGGCTCACGTTCAGGGTCGAAAGCACTTCCAGGGCCCAGTTGTTCAACCGTGCCAGAGAGACCTGCTTCTCGGCAAAATACTTGTCATCAGGTCTGTAACCCAAGGCTCCGTCCGGATTGAAGAAACGCACAGTCTCGATGCCTTCCCGACGTAAAGCACGTCCGATACGGGCTTTGTTCATGCCGGGAATCTCGTTGTCCACCTCCGGTGATGCCCCGGCGGGAAGGATCACATCAGCCGACTTTGATACGGGATCTATGACAAGGACAATGGTTTTCTTGTCCTTGTCCGGACGTTTCCGTAACTCATCGGCCACGAAATAATGCTTGGGCAGCTGGTCCTGCATGTCAGATGTCTGTTTCCTGTTCCGCAAGGTGGCATATTCGATTTTCTCTCCACGTTCCGCTTTACGGATAACTTCGAGAGCATTGTTCACGTCACTCTCGAGGGCATCTATCATATTCGGGTTCTCTTTGAGTTCCCGGTCCCAATATTCCACCAAACTGAGACTTTCGTCGGACAAGCGGGCTGGCAGTCCCAGCTCCAGCATCTTGATTCCCGATGCTATTTCCACGACCAGCCGTTCCTGTTTGACGGCATCGTCGGAAGGCGGCATACCGTTTTTCATCACCATTCCCTCGCGGGCAAGCCGCTGCTGATGTCCGGTGGCACTTACTATCTGGCGCAGGGTTTCCTGCACATAATCGTTGTAATGGTCAAAGTTCTTTTGGCGGGGCATATAGACGGCATCTTTGTCCGTTTCATAATGGGGCATTCCGCTGCCATCGTAACGGACCGGCACAAGGTTGTCACGCATTTTCAGCAAGAAATCATTGAAGCGGATATGCATACGCCGTGTGTCTGCCTCCGAATATCCTCGTTCCATGGCATTCCCATCCTGTTGCAGAACGGCCCTGTAAGCCTCTTCGTCCACATGGGGAAATGTCGTCTGGTCTATATTGAACAGAGTGCGTATCTCTCTGTTATGTACTCCCTTATATTGTTTCTTCTGCTCATCGTCCAATGTGAGGTAGGTTCCCCGGTTGATGAACTCTTCAGGATTGTTCCTGTGGACATATTTGTTCCAGTTATAGTACAGGAACGGCACACCCTGTTCATGCTCACGTACCGACGTGCCGCGGGCCTTGGCATCACTGAACAAGGTGAACAGGTTCGTATTGCATCCGTTCCGATCGGAATGCAATGCCATGAACAGTGCATTGAACGGGCTGGCCGACACGCCGTGCGGGTATAGCCTCGGATACCTCTTTCCAGAAGCGTTGAGCCAGTAACCATTGGCCTTCGAAGCCTCTCCCAAAGCAGTGGAAAGCAGACTGATTTGCCTTTCCTCTGCATTTTTCTCTATTTTGGATTTTTCTTTCATACAGTATATGTTTTGGGGTTATATGCTACTGGATACCTCGTGTACGCACGATAGTCTCCTGTTGTCCGTTGTCGTAATTGTCCGAGGCCCTTTGACGGAGCTGTTCGCTTCTGGCGAGTACGGCGTTTGCCAGCGTGTTGAGCGGTAAGGCTCCGGCCCGGTAAGCGTCAGTCACGGTCTGCGATAATTGGATAGTACAGGGTACACGGTCAATTGTCGCGACAAGCATGTTGCCTTGAAGTACGGGATTCGTGATGCGAGGATTGAGCGGTTCGTCAGGATAATGGCGGTATTGGGCTGCACCTCTATTGGCCGTGTTCATTTCGCCTTCTGACCGTTCACGCAGCACTTCATGCCCGGCCTTGTTCAGCAGGTTCGCCCCGCCGAGACCGATAAGGAGCATCTTCAGCAGCGGATTCCGCACAAACATACCGGCCACTATGCTGGCTATAGGCAGCAGGTTGTCCTTGATGTTCAGGGACTGTGTCTTGCCTGTAAATACTCCCAGCAGAATATCCGGCAGCATCGCCATTACATAACCGAGATTGCCGGCAATGTCTCCCATGCCGCTCAGTCCAAGGGTGCCGAGCAGATCTTCCCATCCGCCCGTGTTGCCGTTGGATGCCGGCGTTTCAGACAGGTCATTCACGGGATGTACCCCTGTTTCCTGCATGACCTCCGGCTCTTTTTCCGGTTGTACCGTTTCCTGATGTACCTGTTCCGGCTCTTCCGCATCCGTTTGTTTCTTTTCCTCCAGACTTTTCAGGTAGGCTTCTTCCTGCCCCGGTGCGACGACCAGCGGCACATCCTTGTAGCGTTCCGGCCGTTCCTGTTTCAGCTTGTCCTGCAAGCCTTTCAGGAACGGGAACGGTTGCTGCTTCTTCATCCAGTCCGTAAAGTTGAAATTGCAGACCGGTATCTGTTTCTTCAGCTGCTCATTGGCGGTTGCTGTGAAACTATCCTTGTCTGCGGTCATGGTGGCTGCTTCACGCCGGAAATCTTCAAACACATTGTGTTCGCTGCCGAATACACCCTGGCTGATACATTGTTCGACTGAAATCGACTTGGGGTCTTCCGGCTCCAAATGTGCCATGGTGGCGGAGACGGCAGCATCCACACCGATGAATCTGGCGAATGCCGCCCACGAACCGGCACCGCCCAGCATGACGGTATCCGCCGAGGCACCCAACAGCCATCCCGCACCCTGCTCAACTTTGCTCGGCCGGTAAGCGGCCTCGCCACGCTTCTCGATCTCCTCGGCAAGCGGGGAACGGCTCAACATCTGCGGCAGGCCGAACAGGCTTGATTCCGCGGCCTTGCGGATGATATAATCAGCCGAAGACTTGGGCATACGGTCTTTCACCAGTTTGTCTATCATCTGCTGTTCCAGACGATAGTCCATGTAGGCATAGGCGAGATCGCCGCCAAGCTGTTCCGACAGTTCGTCGTACCGTTCGCGGCCGATTTCCTTCACGACTGCATCACGCCATTGCCCGGCCATATACGCAAGGTCGTGCTGTATGTCTTCCGAAGCGGCGATTTTCTCCTTGCACATCTCTACATAATCTTCCGTTGTCTTGGAGTTCCATTCGCCGGTAACTTTGAGCAGCTGGTACGGGTCGTTCAAAGGTTGGGCTGAAGAAGCCATCATGCTGAGAACCCCGCCAAGGGAGGTGGAATATTCCTTCATTTCCTCACCTTGTTTCCGGGCAAGATAATCTCTTGTCTCATCCATGACGGAAGCAAGGTGGTAACGGAAATAGTCATCCGAAAGACGTTCCAGTTCCGCGAATCGTCTGCTTTGTTTTATAGTTCCGTCCATAAGTATCCTATATCATATTTATCTGTTTCAACAGTTGTTCTTTTGTCTGTTCAATCGCATTGTGGTACACTTCCATCTGTTTGGGGAAGAACTCCTCCAGCCATGCGTCTTTCTCGATGTTGTCATGGATGAAGCGTATCGCCTGTTCACGCTCTATCTCCACGGAGGCTTCACCTTCCTCCCGGTTGTTGAACCATGCCTTTGTCCACCAGCGGACACCGACCCGGTCCGGATATACCGACACGATACGCGGTATGTCGAAGCTCTGGATGTCGATGTCGAGTTCAGCCAGCGGATCAATGATGCCGCTGTAGCTTACGGCTTCGTCATGGAGTTTTTTTTTATGTCTCCGCTCATGGTGGAGAGGTACACGTTGTGACGCAGGGCCAGGTAATGCAGGAAATCAGCGATGAGCAGGTTCTGTACCTTGCTGACCAGCGGAATGGATTTATGTCCCAGTCCGAGAGGATTGGCCATGCTCGGCATGTTCTCGTAGAAATATTCTCTCATCGCCCCCATGGTGAAGATGTGGCGCAGGGACTGCTCCGTGTGCTCGGGCAACACGTAGGCTCCGCGTTGCAGATCCTCCATGTAGTACGGCAGGAAACGCAGCATCAGTTCCTCGATTTCCCGTTTGTCCTTGTCGTAATCGGTCTTCACGGTCATTTCCAGATCCGGGAATGCCGCCGTTTCATGTCCTCCCGCCTGACGAAGCGCACGGATGTTGCCGTAAAGCATGGTCAGGAACTCCAGCGGATTCAGTTCCTCTCCCTTGAACCGGGCTTCGACGTGCAGCCTGTCACCGCTCAAGGCCACAGTCTGACCGGCTTTCACGCGTTGCCCGAACTGCGCAAAGACATTTGACAGGTGTCCGTATGTCACCTCATATTCCCCGTACCGGATAGTCTGGCATATCCCGTGTACCGGATCATTGCCGACCCCTGACACGATTCCGCTCGCGACGGCAGACAGCCTGTAATATCGGGCGTTGAAGTCAATGCCATGGTGGAAAAACGGCTTGCCCGTTCCCGGGTCGGTCTGTTCGCCGTAACCGAGAGTCATTTCCACCTCCTTGCCCTGGGGCTCCTCGAAAGGCATACAGTAGCCGCTCTCGGAGTGAAGTATCATTTCTTCTGTATATTTCATTTCGTTCTGTATTGGTTCATAATGTTATCTTCTCATTCCTCCGTTATAGGTCTGTTCCTCGCTCTGGCCGGGGGAAGCCTGTGTCCTTGCCACGCTCTCCGTGTTCGTGTCACGGAAGACGCCGGCATTGTTGCCGATGAGCATCATGCCGAGGAAAGCCCCGGCGATCTTGCCCAACCACCCGAAACGTCCGAAAATGAGAAAAGCGGCGGCGATAAGGCCCGCGATGCTCAATCCAGATACGTTGCCATGGCCGAGGTTACGGACAAAATTGCCGAGCATGTTTATGCCTCCGCCACTCGAAGCCTGCCGTAGGAAATTGGATACCCCGTCAAGTTTGGAATCTATTCCCGCCACAGCTCCGCTTAACGTGCCGACGGCTTCTCCGGCCTTGTCCGTCAGTCCCCGTACATCTTCGGCGGTATCTGCCAAGGCATCCGTGGCCGGTTCTCCGATGACCGCATCGCTCACGATACGCACCACGCTCTTGTCTGTCGTCAGCTTTTCCCAGCCGACATAACCGATCGCACCTCCGACGGCGGCAGTCTTGACGGCTTGTCCGGCGCCCCGTAACGTCTGCGACGGATGAAGTGCCGCTTCACCCACGTTTTTCCCGGTTGCCAAAACAGCCTTGCCGGTACCTTTGGCCGCCTTGCCGCCATACTTCAATATTGTACTCCATACTCCCATATCTCGTTCTTTTTAAGGTCTTACATTTTTTCCGATCTGCTTCCATCTTCGTTTGGCGGCTTCCACAATGTCGCGTTTGTCCGCAACAGGGCGTGCGCCTTCGTCGATTTCATACCAGATGTCACTCATAGTCGTATATTTCACGGCCTTGGTCAGCCGTTGCAGCTTGGTGTTCATCAGCTTGAGCTTCGGCCTGATCCCGAAGACTATCTCCATGCGTTCCCTTTCCGTCATCTTGCTTTCCGCAAGACAGGCCATTCGTATGTCATTTACTATTTCCACACTGCCAAGCATCAGCTCCCGGTAAATCCTGTTGCGCTCCGTGGAAAGGGCTACTGCCAATGCGTTGGTCGTGCTCCGGCTAACCTGCCTGGTAAAATCTTCCATATTGTCCGTCAGCCTTGAGATTTCGTGATAAAAGCCATAAATCTGTGCGGCATAGCAGACGATGGACCGGAAAGAATCCAGATACTTGTTGAACTCCCTTTGCAGGTCGGCCGTAGCCTGTACTTCCTCTTTCGTCCATATATGTCCGGTAGTCTGCAGCATCATCACCTTCTCCTGGTTTTTCAGCTCTTTCTGCGCCTTGTCCGTGTAGAGCAGTATCATTCCGGCCAGAACCGGATCGTTCTGTGCCTGTATCTTGCCGATACAGATGCCCGTCAGCAGCATAACTATCAAAATCGTCCGTTTCATCGCGTCATTCTTTATCGTGTCAGGGAGGCTGCCCGGCGCCAGCGTGACATGGCCATGCGGGCAACTTCACCGTTGTTGCGGTCAAGCATACCTGCCGTCACATTTCTCCATACATCATTGAAAGTATAGTACCGGATGCTCAGGTAGAGCAGATGCAGCTTCCGGCTGAAAGCCGACAGCCTGTCATTCAGCGCCCATAGCGTAGTGCTGCGCTCCGCACCGGTCAGCATATTCTCTTCACCGCCTTTGGCAACGGCATCGTTCAGCAGTGTATATACGGAGACCAGTTCCGTGGCCGTCTCGATATAAAGGTTGTTCATGCCCATACTGGCAACGATACCCTGCGGGTTGTCCTTTATCGCTTTGCCCAGTTTACCCAGAGTCAGGAAGATCCGGACCCCGTCGTTATAGAGATGCGTACAGGCTTTCAGTGACGAAGCGTATCCGTTCACCGTCTTCAGGTAGCCGTTGTACTGTTTCTGCCATTCATGGATGCGGTTGAATTCGGCGGCGATGCTGTTCTGCAGGAGTGCCGTCTGCGTCTGTCCCTTGATCTGTTTTTCAATCTGGCCGTTTATCAGCTCGTTGCCCTCCGCCAGAGCAATCCACTCCAGCGGATTGGAAGCCGCTATCTGGGCTTTGGACACCTGCGGCAGAAGCAGGACGGCAACGAGGGCCAGACTCCAGTTAATGATTCGTGATCTCATATATTCCCTTTTTTCTTTTGTTGTATTCCACCCGTTCGCGGACAAGTGTTACTATGTCATCCCTGCGCCGGATACCGGTCAGATCAAGCCTGGGGGTATTCCGGTCCATCGAGAAAATGCTCACCGTCTTCAGCCCGCAAAGCTGCTGCAGCAGGCTTTGATTTTCCGTGAAGTCCACGATACGGTATAATTCCATATAATCTGTCTTACGCCAGATGATGCCATGCTCGCACACGAGCTGTTCGGACCCGATGCGATAGCGTATGCGTCGTAGATAGATGAACCTGTACACCAGGAACAGGGAAAGCAGAAGGGCGACCCACATGGACAGAGTCGTGAACGGCAAGCCGTCAATTCCGCCAAAGACCCATCCTGCACAGCATAACACAAGAATGGGCAGCTCGTTGATGACGAACTGTCCGGTGTGGGGCACAAACACATGAGTGCGGAATAAACGGTCTGTCGGCATGATGTTTTCGTTTTATCTGTGATAACTGGTCTGCCGTTCTTCCTCGTCCTGTCCTGAATGCCGTACTTCAATCGGATTGACCAGCCCCTCGGTCTCTTTGAGATACTCGGGATTGGTCTTGCCAAGCAACGCATCGTTCCAGTCCTTGTAGCAAGGCAGAATGGGAAATTCTCTGATATTTTCCGGGGAAATGTTCATCTGTCCGGCTATTGCCTTGAACTTTTCCACGAACAGCCGTCCGGCGGCATCATTGTCGAAACAGAGGTAATGGTGTGCCTCCGGTGTGGCGGCAAGCATACCCTTGATCTGACCCTCTGTAGGGGTACCGCCGGTAGATACATACACGCTCTTCCTGGATAGGTCCGGGTTGCTCTTGATCTGTTCCCGGTTGAGCTGATAGAAGGCCATCGCGTCATAGGCACTTTCAAACCATGCCACTCCGCCGACGGAATCCAGGTCACCCTTAAGGTTGGCTATCCACAGCCCCTCGCTTGAATTGCTGCCCTCAGCCTTGCCCTTGTAACTGCCGCTGCCGTCCGGACGCGGGCGGCCTCGTTCCTCAAGGCCGACAACCGTCCCCGGGTCTTTGGGCAAAGACATCGGAAAGGCAAGGTTCGTGTATCGGGTCCCGTCTTCACGGACTTTTGTCGCCAGGTAGAAATCTCGGTGGAAGGCATACTGTGTGTAGAGGTCGATTCCACGGTGTTTGAAGAAAGGATAGAACTTCTTCTGCGTATCCCTGTCCTGAGGGTTGAACCTGTGAATCTCGTAATCCGTTATGTCGAACGGTTTCACGTCACGTTTCGGCTGGATAATCCGTGTACTACGTTCCTCGATGGGATGGTTCAGCAACCGGTTGCACACGAGATTGACAAGCCGGTCCGGAGATACTCCTGCCCGGTATTCCGCGAAAAACTGCGGGTATTCCTTGATGAAGGATATGATGTTATAGACTTTCTGTTCCTGTGCCTTGAAACAGCACTTGCCGTTCGGCATCACGATGAACTTGTCGCCACGGATACGACGGCCTTCGCTGTCCATACGCACATACGACGGATAACGCAGACCGTCACGCTTGTTCAGATGATAGCCCGCGTCAATGAGTATGTCCTGAATGTTCAGTCTCTGTAGAAAATCATCGTATGTAAGGTCTCCGTTCCTCATAAGTTTACCTCCCCATTCTCATATCACCGATTTCCCGGTTCATCTGTGCCTCGAAATTCCGGATGGCAACATCCCTCGGAGTGTCAACACCGGGTTTGAAATAAGGACGCGGCCCATGGTAATGTTCCTCATAACACTCTGGCCCGTGATGGCATCTGAGATTATGCACGACCTCAGAAACCACCACGGCACCTGCTGAAAGGGCCGCAAGAATTTTTATGCCCAGTCCTTTGCTTGTTTCCGGACGGGGGCGCAGGTCTGCCTCGCTGAAGATCTTCGCGAAAAGTTTCGTCCGATGGTAGTCGTCCGTGGCGAGAAACTTGTCGTATTCCTTCTGGGTAATCTCGTGGCTGTAGGTCTGCCCGTCGATGACGGCGGTCATCCTGTACTTTCCCTCTTCCGGTCCGGGTTCCACGGCAATCTGGCTTATCTCGGTTCCATGCCCGCCGATCTCATCCGACAGCTGCAGGCTGTTGCCATAGTCTTCCGTCTGCCCGTTCGCCTGTGCGTATTCCTGGTAATGTCTTGCGGCCAGTTCCTCGTGCACTTCAGGATGGAGGCCGATGGCGATATGCTTGTCACTGTTCAGATCATCCAAGGTCACTTTATCCGCGAAATCTCCGGCAATGACCCCGTTCAGGAGCTCCAGACGTTGCTCAATGGAATGCTCTTCAAGAGAATTCGATGTAAGCGTTTTGATTTCCTCTTCCGTCAGGTCATAGACCATGTCCGCGTTGACATTCTCGGACTGCACGGTGAGGGTTCTGTTCTCCGCATCGACAATAAGCCCGTGCGAAGCAAGGCACTCCGACCATTTTTCGTTCGAGAAATAGACAGGCGAAGCGACAAGCTCCCTGTACGGGCGGGCAGGTTCCTGGCTGCGGGGACGGCTGACCATCGGTGTAATGGCAGCCTGCAAGTCCTGCAGGACATCACGGGGCTGTACGGGTTGTTCCGGCTGTCCTCCCTTGTAATAAAAGCCGTAGCCTCCGGACTGCAGCTCGCCGGGCTTCATGCGTCCGTCAGGACGTTCGGGGACAATGGGCGCTCCGGGGAAAAAGAGCTGTCCGCCGACCCTGCGCAGATGAAAACCGCCCTGCTGGCGCGGTGTCCATCCGAGTATGGGAGGAAACAGCCCCCAACGGCCTGTACGCCCGTATTCACCCATTCCGATACGGTAGCCGTGCAGACCCATCGCCACACGTCCGTTAGCATTGCGGGCATGGACAAAGTTCTTGGGCAGATAGAAATCCTTTGCAAGGATGCTTGTGAGCACATTGTAGGCTTTCTTGTTGGCAGTGTTTGTTCCCCAGTCCGTAAGCGCCAACAGTTGTTTCTCGGTAATCTGATAGGTCAGCAGCGGCGAATCGTGTCCCTGTACGATCAGCTTGTAGCCGCCACCGTCAAATGCGATATGGGCTTGAAGCCCGTTGCGCATCAGTATGTCGCGCATTTCAGGCTGCAAGTCCATCGCTCTGGGGTTTGTATTGGTTCGTATTGCCATAGTCTGATGTTATGATTGTTATCCGCTATGCGTTTCCTTCCTCCATCGCCGCTTCCAGCTGTTCGTCCTTGTAGCGGACAAATTCGGCGGCAGAATCATTCCCGATAACGAGGTTGCGTTCCTCACAGTAACGGGCATATTCCTCCTGCCACTCCGCGGAAAAATGGTTCACATAGTCGAGCCAGCCGTATTCGCCGCTCTGCATTTTCTCTATCAATACCTCTTCGGGATAATACTGGTGCTGTGCCATATCAATCGGTTTTTATTTGTGAATAGCTGCCGAGCGGTTGCGTTCCCCGGCTTTTTTCTGTTCGTTCCACAACTCTTCGGTATATTCCTCTTCCGGAACATAGTCGAGGTTTCCGTCATCTTCCATGACCCAGCAACCGTAACAGCCGAACGTGTATTTGTCCCATTCACGCTTGGACTGTTCCCTCCATCGCTGCTCGTCGCCGGAACAGAAACGGATACCGGTCTTGGAATGAAGGTCAATACCTACCGTGACGGGCTCATCGTCCACGACCAGCGTCAGCGGATCTCCGTGCTGCATTCCGTTCACCTCTGTTGCACCGAGATGCAGCTCCTCGGCCAGCACCTGCAGATTGCGCCCGATGATGGGCGTGGGAACATACATGACCTGCTTCGTCCCCGTGTCAATCTGGACGAAAGCCTTGTTGTGCCTGCCGTCAGCGGTTTCCACATCCGCGATGATGGCCTTGCCCTCAAGCAACTGTTTCTGCTGCGTTTCGTCAAAGCGTTCCAGCGGCGAAGATTTCAATGCCGGATAGAAGACCACGTCCGTCTGGCCACCCTCCATGCGGATAAGAGCGAATCGGGTACGGCTTTCCACCGTTTCTCCGTGCTCGTCGGTGACACGCACGGGAAGAACGGGCGAATGGCGTCCGTTGTAAATATCATCAAGGACGTGCATCGGCAGATCCTCGATCATCTCCTGCGTGAGCCCGAATCGGGCAAGCGTCGAAAAGGGAATCTCTTCAAATTCAAAATGCGCCTTTTTCATACTATATCAAGTTTGTAAAATTATGTTCGGCAAATATAGTATGACCTTGTAAATTCAAACAAAAACACAGATATATAAATGATTATAATATACCATTTTTATAACATTAGTACGATTTTCTTTGAATAATCGTACTAATTGCGATAAAATATGCAAACTAATAGCAGAATGCATGGCCGTTCATGTCGAACATAGACAGACCATGCTAATTTTGCAGCATGAGAAAAATTTTATGGATGATTATATCAGGCATTTCGCTCAGTCTGATACCGGCAATGGCACAATTCAATACAGTTTCCTCCGCTTCCGATTACTATCGGGAGGAAAGTGTGCAGGCGGCCACCAAGGACAAGGAAACAGCTTCAGACAATACGGGTTCCGGGAAAGGTGTATCGGAAAACACCGGCAAATCCGGGGCTCGCGGCGATGTGCAAAGGCAGATGGTGGTTGAGCGTTACCTGAGTGTCAGTTATCCGTTACCGAGAATCAAGGTAACTTCTCCATACGGTTACAGGAAAGACCCCTTTACCGGCAAGCGTAAATTTCATGGGGGAATCGATTTGCAGGCACGTGGCGACAAGGTGCTGGCGATGATGGCGGGAACTGTCGTAAAGGTCGGGCAGGACAAGACTTCCGGCAAGTATGTTACGCTGCAGCACGGGAACTGCATGATCAGCTATTGCCACCTTTCAAAGATTCTCGTAGCCAGGGGAACAGCCGTCCGGCCGCGTGATGCGGTCGGTATTACCGGCTCTACAGGGCGCAGCACGGGAGAACACCTGCATATCACCTGCCGCCTCAATGGCAAGAGTGTCGATCCCGCAATCCTTTTTGAGCATGTCAGGAGAGTACAGCAGGAATGTGTTTCGGCACTGGCCGAACTATGACTTTTTTCTCCCTTTGATTGCATGGCTGATACTGTCGCCCCATACCGACATCCGGACGACGGACATCGGCGGCATGGAAAACGTCTTTCCATAGAAAATGGCGGCAACCACCTTGCCGCCGTGCCTTTCTATTTCCTCCTTGTAGTCGGACACACTCTGTCCGGTCGTCAGCACATCGTCAATGATAATGATTTCTTTTCCCTTTATATCACCGGTAATCTCGTAATTCCGCTCAAGGACACGGCTGTCCGCTCCGTCCGCTTCATGTAGGCTTTCCCGGGCATCGCAGATCACCGTATCGTACAGTCCTGATGTCAGATCCGGCCTGTGCTTGCCCATATACCAGTTCAGCCGCTTGAACCGCTGTTCATACTTTATCCAGTTGCTGCACGGCATGAACATGATATGATAAGGCTTGCCGTCCGCCTGTATGGCGGTCATACATGCCTTGAAGAACTCGATGCCGTGTATCTCTCCCTGCTTGAACCGGTAGATGGAACGGCAGAATGTCCGTTGTGCTTCATTGAGAAAATCATTGTACCGTGACGGATAGTAATAGTCGTAAAATGCAATCCGGATTCCACGGAACTTGAACGGTTTGAGCGGATGCCTGTCGTCGAACCGGTCGGGATACATGCAGCAGAACATACGGCAGGCGTCTCGATGTCCGGCCATTACTGCCATACGGCAATAGCGGCCTCTTTCGTCTTCCCGGCTTGCGCTCCGTGCGGCTGCATACGCCGCTTCACCGGCTTTCCGTCGCCAGAAAGCGATGACATGCAACATCCCGACCACTATGCCGAGCAACACCAGGAGCACAAGTTTCTCACTCATATTGAACCTTTTTACTTTTGCAAAGTAAGCAAATTATCGGTGCTGGCCTTGAAATGGAACCGGTAATTTGTTCGATCCCATTATATATCCTTCTTGCCGTCCCCTTTTACAAGTCTCTTCCTTTTTCCTATGGGGCTTCCTTTCTCTTTTCGTCGGCGAATATAGGACGAAGCGTATCAATGCCAAACCGCATTCCATTCGGATGACGAAAACAGACTGCTGCACAATCGGTTTTCTATCCGGATTTGGCTTATGATACCAACTGCTTCATCCTCCTTATGCCTCAAAAAGTTGAAAATACAGCCCTCAGTTCAAAAAGAGGGAAATAAAAAACAGATTTTCAAACAATTAAAACGGAAAGAAATGAAAGAAGAAATCAGACAGGACGGCAGGACAATACTGTCAAGTGAAGACGGATTCAGCATCCGCATGTTTTTCAACAACCTGAGCGGAAAGAACTTTTCCGGAAAGGAGTACCGGGACTATGTCAGAAACATAGCCTTCGGCGAAATGGGATTCAGACCGGGAACAATCGAACTCTATTGCGACGGGAAGAAAGTCAGGACAGGCACACTTCCCGAACTCTGAACAGCAGTCAGGGGCAAAAGTCAAATTTCGTGAGGATAACTTATAAACGGGAGCCCAAGCGGTTCCGGCTAAAAGAATGAACAACTAAAAAATACAGGTATGGACACAACAGCAGCAACAATGCATCCGGCAGAAGAATATCTCCGTAACGAACAGAACCCACCGGTCTTGTATGTCAGGATTTACGGGGAACGCAGGAAATTGTTTATCAACCGTGGCGGGGAGAACGTCATCGGTATTATTGCGAAAGGGAAACGCAAACATGGCTACATCTTTTCAGACTGGAACAGCATCGAAAAAATCTATTATCCGTCACAGGAAAAGGAAGACGAAAAGGATATGGACAGGAAAATGATTCTCAAATACCAGAAGCTCGCACGCCTTGCCACGCATACCAACGACTGGCTCCGTAAGATTGCAGCAGCAGACCTTGAGAAGTCCCTGTACGAAAACCGTATCACCACGGGAACGGCTATTGACGGAAAGTGCATCCGACTCTCCACGATTGAGAAGTATTGCGGAAGCTGGGACATGCAGCGGTTCCGCCAGGCCATGAAGAATAAGGAGAAATTCTCGACGCTTCGTTTCGACTTTTGCGGTTATGACGGTACGCTTTGGTGCGAGCCGCGGGACAATGGTGACATGGCTGCAGGATTCAGCAAGGAGTACCGGAATTGCGGCAACGGCTATTACTATCTGCTAATCAATGACGAGTTTGTGATTGGTTACGATATTGACTGATAATCCACGGACAGACCTTACCGGGGCCCGGCAGGGTCTGTTTCGGCTTCGGTCTGCCGACGGCATAGTCCCTTTTTATCGACGGCATGGCCATGCGCCGTCCCTTTTTTACCTCAGATCTTCCTTTTCTATTTTTCCATCCGCCTGTTTTCAATCCTTTTCTATCCATCCCTCTTGTAGCTGCTCTTCCGTTCTCCGCCGTGCGACCTCGGGGGATTGGATTTTTCAGCAAAGGTAACCGCCGGTTTCCATTCCTGCCAATGCCGGCATTCTGCCCGTGGGGTCTCGGAAAAATCTTCCTCTCCGGCTGTCGAGCGTATTTTTCCTTACCGGCCATGGCGGATGTCCACCGCCACCTTTCAAGGCAGAAAAATAATCCCTGCGGCCGCAAACGGGCCGAAAAAAGGGAAATAAAAAAATAGGTTAAATCATGGGTTACAACAAATTGACATCATTATCGGCCAACATCAAGGCCATAGAGACAGCAGTAGCTATCCACTCGCAGGGCAGGACAGCCACGCAAGAGGAAAAACAGGTATTGGCGCAGTATTCAGGTTTCGGCGGTATCAAGGATGTACTGGACTTGGGTACGGACAAGCCGCTTGACAAAGAGGTTGCCGGGCTTTTGAACCGTCTGCTGGATGCGTTAAGGACACTTGCAGGGGGTGACGAGGCAGCTTGCCGTTCACTTGTTGAAAGCATCAAGTCATCTGTATTGACCCTCAAATCCGCAACTACGCGCCTAATATGATACAGAAGCGAAAAGAATCTGCAT